>JAGXHE010000103.1 GCA_024636445.1 Sulfitobacter sp. | reverse complement strand
GGCCCGGTGTTGGCCATCGTCGTGACGACCTTGGCCGTCTGGATCTGGGATCTCGGCGATCGCGGCGTCGCCATCGTCGGCGCGGTGCCGCAGAGTCTGCCGCCGCTCACCTTACCCTCTTTTTCACCCGAACTGATTTCGCAACTACTGGTCCCTGCGCTGCTGATTTCGATCATTGGTTTTGTCGAAAGCATATCAGTTGCGCAGACGCTTGCGGCAAAGAAGCGCCAGCGTATCGATCCCGATCAGGAGTTGATCGGCCTTGGCACTGCCAATCTTGGGGCAGCCTTCACGGGGGGTTTCCCTGTCACAGGTGGCTTCTCACGTTCAGTCGTCAATTACGATGCGGGTGCCGAAACGCCTGCTGCCGGGGCATTCACCGCATTTGGTCTCGCACTGGCCGCGTTGTTTCTAACACCGTTAATTCACTACCTGCCCAAGGCGACGTTGGCCGCGACTATCATCGTAGCTGTTTTAAGCCTGGTCGACTTCTCGATCCTGAAGCGCGCCTGGCATTTCAGCCGCGCCGATTTTGCTGCCGTCTCAGTCACGATCGCGCTTACGCTGATCTTTGGCGTTGAGGTCGGCGTAACGGCCGGCGTAGTCACCTCGATCGTCGTGCATCTCTATAAGACCTCGCGTCCCCATATGGCGGTGGTCGGTCGGGTGCCCGGCACCCAACATTTCCGCAACGTGCTGCGTCACGAGGTCGAGACGCAACCACATGTACTCTCGCTACGCATCGACGAGAGCCTCTACTTCCCGAACGCCCGCTACCTCGAGGACCAGCTTTCAAGCTATGCCGCTGAAAAGCCCGAGTTGACCGACGTGGTTCTGATGTTCCCGGCGGTCAACGAGATCGATCTCTCAGCGCTAGAATCGCTTGAGGCGATCAACAGAAAACTCAAAGACGCCGGAATCCGTCTGCATCTGAGCGAAGTGAAGGGGCCGGTGATGGATCGCCTCCAACGTAGCCATTTCCTTGACGAACTGACTGGCGAGGTGTTTCTCAGTCAGCACGAGGCAGTCTGCCAGTTGGTCTTACCAAGAGGGTCGTGAAAGTAAGGTAACTGCGAACGTGAGCATGTTCGTCTGCAAAGAGCCCCGCGTGGACGAAAACTTATACATTGAACGCGACTGCGGACTAGAGGGACGGGAAGCATTCTTCTTGGACGTGTGGATTGGTGATCGATTATTTGGTTATCGCGTGGCCTTATGGAGGCACACGAAGATCTCCAGAGATGTGCGGGAAAGGACAGCTACAGCTGACCGCCACCGACTATTGCGAACGGCTCTTTGCAGGGACCAGTTCTATCTATCAGGCGGTGTCAGCACTTAATTGCGGGTGACAGTCAGACCCAGCATACGCCAGACCTGCATGCCGCCACGATAATAAGAAATCTGCTCCGCGGGATAGCCCGCTTCGATCATCTGCCGGATCGCGGTAGGCGATTGGCCGCACCAGATGCCGTTGCAGAACAGTGCAACCTGCTTTGCTTCGCTGCAATCCCAGCCGTCAAAATCAGGTTGGCACCCCAGTTGCCCCAGTTCGTCCAGAACATAGTTATAAGGGATGCTGATCGCGCCGGGAATGGTGCCACCGTCAAACCAGTCCAATGTGCGGCTGTCCACCACAATGGCTTCAGGATCCTGCAGCATAGCGATCAGTTCCAGTTCGCCAATTGTCATGACCCCGTCTGCGGGGCTGATCGGTTGGATACAGAAATCGGGACAGGGGCGCGATGTCTTGGCCCATTCGCCGCTGATCTCGTTGTCGGTCTCCTGAATTCGCGCGATCATGACCGGGCCGTCGCGGGTTTGCACGGTAGCTGTGGGCATGTCCTTGGTAATGCCTACTGTTGTGTCAGCCAGCGCTGATCCGGCGGTCATGGCAAGTGTAAGTGCGACAGCGAAGGTGTTCATGAAAGTATCCTTTTTTGTCCAGCAGAATGCAGATCCAGCCTATCCGCCGATTACGGAGGCGTCACCGATAAAACCGCACCACCCCCTTTGTGGACTAATAAAGTCGTTTCAAGGTGTTGGGGTTTGATACAGGACGGTGCAGGATTCCAGGTTCAGGCGGGTTCACAGCACAGTGCATTCACGCGCTTGGCAACTTTTTAAGAGATGAGTTTTGAAGTCAGCGTCGTATACCATACTTGCATTCTGACAATCTTTGGCAACAAGCGTGAGCTTTGTGGTCATATTGAAACTTCCGCTTCCGATGTACGGGGCAATATGTACGGTAGACATAAGTGGAGGTACTCTAATGCTTGATTTTCTGGGAGAACCTCAAGCATTGGCGCTTATCGGGTTGGCTGGTGGTGTGCTGCTGGGGCTTGCCGCGCGGCTAGGAAGGTTTTGTACGCTCGGCGCGATTGAAGACGTGCTTTATGGCGATAGCGACACACGGCTTCGGATGTGGGGCATAGCGATCGGCATAGCTGTCATCGGTACTTTCGTTTTAATGGCTATCGGCTGGCTGGAGGCGGAGCGAACCATCTATCTGGCGTTCGCCTTTTCGCCGTTCGCCAGTATCATCGGGGGATTGATGTTCGGCTATGGCATGGCGCTGGCCGGTAATTGTGGCTACGGCGCGCTGGCCCGGCTGGGGGGAGGCGATCTGCGGTCTTTTTTGATCGTGCTGGTGATGGGGCTCGCCGCCTTCGCCACGATTTCCGGCCCTCTGGCTTACCTGCGGATTGCGGCCTTTCCACAGACACCCGTGGTCGGCACCCCGCCTGGCATGGCTCAGGCCTTGTCGGCGTGGCTGGGCGCCCCGGCCAGTGTGATAGGTCTGCTGGCGGGGGTCCTGTGTCTTGGATTGGCGCTGGCATCGCCAGCATTCCGGCAAGAGAAAGCTGCGATCTTTTGGGGTCTCTGTGTCGGTCTGGCCGTCGTGTCCGGCTGGGCCGGGACCCAGTGGGTCGCCGTGAACGGATTTGCCCCGACAGTGATAGAGTCCCATACCTTCGCTGCACCTTTGGGGGAAACCATGCTGTATGCGATGATGGCCAGTGGACTGTCACTGTCGTTCGGTATCGGATCCGTAGTTGGCGTTGTGCTTGGCGCGTTCATCGGGTCGCTTATCAAGGGGCATTTTCGCTGGGAAGCCTGCGAAGATCCGCGTGAACTACGTCGCCAGATCGCTGGTGCCGGTTTGATGGGGGTGGGTGCCGTGTTGGCCATGGGGTGCAGTATCGGACAGGGCCTGTCCGCGATTTCGGTGCTAGCCTATTCGGCACCGCTGGTGATGGCCGGCATCTTTGTCGGAGCCTGGATCGGGCTGCGGCAGCTTATCACCGGCTTTGCGCGGATCGTCTGATTTTCCCTTTGCGCGGCATCCCTATGCCTGTATCATTCAAAAACATGAATATGGGAGCGCGATGATGAAGATGACGCGGCGGACGGTGATGTCGGGGGCCATTGCACTGGCCGGAAGCGTGGTCCTGCCGGGGATGAGTTGGGCGAATGCGACCCTGACAGTCGGGACTGGCACGCTCGATACGCTCAGCGACGGTCATCTTGTGCTGCCGCGCAGCTTCGTGCTTGCCGATACTGTCGCAGCGGATGCGGACGTCGTGCTTGAGCCCTTCGGTCTGGCGGATGCCGACACATTCATGCCGGACTGCAATCTGACCCTGTGGCGCAACGGCGACCGCGTGGTCCTGTTCGACGCAGGGTCCGGCCCCGACTTCATGCCGACGGCAGGTCACCTCATGGCGGCGATGGACGCGCTTGGGCTGACCCCAGAGGATGTGACAGACGTCGTGTTCACCCACGGTCACCCGGACCACCTGTGGGGCGTGCTGGACGATTTCGACGAACCGCTTTTCGCGAACGCCCAACACCACATGGGGCAGATCGAATACAACTACTGGACCGATCCCGGCCTGCCCGACACGATCCTGCCAGAGCGGTTGACCTTTGCCGTCGGGGCTGCCCGGCGGCTGGAGGTCTTGGCCGAGACCATTAACCTGTTCGCCGACGGTGCCCAGATAATCCCCGGCGTGACCGCCCGCGCGACGTTCGGGCATACCCCGGGCCACATGTCGTTCGAGGTTGCCGCCGGCGACGAGGTGATCGTGGTACTGGGGGATTGCATCGCCAACCATCACTTCGCCTTTGCCCGTCCCGAATGGCCGAACGGGTCCGATCAGGACACCACCGCAGGGGTCGCAACACGCACGGCCTTGCTGGCACAACTGGCGGACGCCGACACGGTCTTCGTCGGCTTCCACCTGCCGACGCCCGGGATCGGGCGCGCCCTGCGCAACGGCGAGACCTTTCAGTATGTGGCGATGACCTGACTACTGCGCGGCGATTGGCAGCCGGGCCAGCTGGCACTGCGTCCAGAGTGCGGACAGCGCGCCGATCAACCGGTCGATGTCGGCGCGCGTATGCACGGGCGACGGTGTGATCCGCAAACGCTCGGTCCCGCGGGGCACGGTCGGGTAGTTGATCGGCTGGATGTAAATGCCGTGATCCGCCATCAGGATATCGCTGATCATCCGGCACTTGTGCGGGCAGCCAATCATGACCGGGATGATATGACTGGGATTGTCGATGTGCGGGATCCCCGCGGCATCAAGCTCCTCGCGCACAGCCGCTACGTTGGCGCGCTGCGCCTTGCGCTCCGCGTCAGAGGTCTTCAGGTGCCGGACGGATGCGCAGGCCCCCGCCGCAACGGTAGGCGGCAGCGCGGTGGTAAATATGAACCCGCTTGCAAAGGACCGCACAAAATCGACCAGCGCAGCGGACGCGGCAATGTAGCCGCCGACCACGCCATAGGCTTTGCCGAGTGTGCCTTGAATGACCGTCAGACGGTCCATCAGACCTTCCGCCTCGGCGACGCCGCCGCCGCGAGGACCGTAAAGACCGACGGCATGGACCTCGTCCAGATAGGTCATCGCGTTGTAGCGGTCCGCAAGGTTGCAGATCGCGGCGATGGGGGCGATGTCGCCATCCATGGAATAAACGGATTCGAAGGCAATCAGCTTGGGGCAATTCGCGGGCATCGCCGCCAGCTTTGCCTCAAGGTCCGCCAGGTCGTTATGCCGCCAGATCACCCGCTCGGCCCGGCTGTGCCGAATACCCTCGATCATGCTGGCGTGGTTGAGGGCGTCCGACAGCACGACGCACCCCGGTATCCGTCCGGCAAGAGTTCCCAAGGCCGCCCAATTTGAGACATATCCCGAGGTGAACAACAGCGCCGCCTCCTTGCCATGCAGGTCGGCCAGTTCGGCCTCCAGCAAGACGTGAGGATGGCTGGTGCCACTGATGTTGCGTGTGCCGCCTGCCCCGGCCCCCAAGGCATCGATGGCCGTGTGCATCGCCCTCAGCACGGCGGAATGCTGCCCCATGCCAAGATAGTCGTTCGAGCACCACACCGTCACGTTGCGCGGTTCGCCGTCGCCGTGGTGCACCGCCCGCGGGAACTGACCGCGCTGGCGCGCCAGATCGGCAAAGACACGGTAGCTGCCGTCCGCTTTCAGTGTGTCGAGGGCGGGTTTGAAATATTCATCGTGCCGCATCCTACTTTCCCGCGGCCTCGCGTGCGATGTCGTCCAGAAGGGTCTGGACCTCCTGCATCGCGCCGTCGGGCTGGTGCCGATAGCCCACCTGCACCGCGCCGTCCTTTTCCGTGACGAACACGCCGTAAGGGCAGTAGGCGATATTCTTCGGGTCCGCCTCCATCACCTTGCGCGACAGGGTGGCGGAACAGAACATGTAGATATCGGCATTGTCGAAGATCATCACATCGCTGCCCACATCGGCGCGAGTGCGTTCCAGCATGTCGCCGACTTGGCTGACCCAATCGACGACAAGGCCGCGCCCGACGATGGCGCTTTCGACGCCGAAGGTCGCATCATCGAAGCTGCCGTCATAGTCGTAGAAGGTCGACTCCTGCGCCAGCACGGGGCTGGCGATCAGGGCGATGGCAAAGGCAAGTTTCCGCATGGGTCCGCTCCTCCTTGTGATCGCCGGCCTCAGGATGGGCCGACGCTTTGCAGATAGGCTATAAGGGCGTCGATCTCCTCGGGCTTGCGGACACCGCGGAACGACATCTTGGTGCCGGGCATCGCCTCCTTGGGGTTCGCCAGAAACGCGTGCAGCTTGTCCATATCCCAGACATCGCCCGCCGCCATGGCGTCCTGAAAGACGTTCGAATATCTAAAATCTTCGACGCTGCCGATGGTCCGGCCGACGACGCCATTTAGTTCGGGCCCGACGCGGTTCTTGGCGCCCTCCCCCACCATGTGACAGGACTTGCACTGGCGGAACGCCTTTTCGCCGTCGGCGATCAGGGCCGGATCGGCGGATGCGACCTGAACCTCTTCCGGCGCGGCAGGAATCGGGTCGGCGACAACGTCAGCTTCAGCGGCGGGATCAGCTTCTGCGGCAGGCGCAGGGGTCGGATCGGCTGTCGCCGTTTGTGTGTCGGCCGCTGCCGCCTCTGCTGGTGCTGCTGCGGCCTGATCCGCGGCAGCCGCGTTGGCCTTGGCTGCGGTTTCCTCCGGCGTCACATCTACCACGCTGGCATGCATCGTGATCTCGACGCTGTCCTTGCAGTTTTCCATGCAGGAGGCTTCAGAGAACAGCGGCAGTTCCGTCGTTGCGCGATCATCGTCAATGAAGTTGTCGACATTGGGCATGGAGACGTCGGTGAAGTTCTCGTTCGACAGTGTGAAATCCTCGTCCACCAGATCGTTGAGGTAGAGGATGTAGGCGGTCAGGGCATAGGTCTCGTCATCCGTCAGGGATGCCGCATGGCCGAAGGGCATCGCGCGGTTGACGTAGTCAAAAACGGTGGACAGGTAGGGCCAGTACGACCCGACCGTCTTGACCGGGTCCTTCGCCTGCAAGGTACCATCGCCGCCCGCCAGCGCCGGCCAGCGGCCCACGGCCTCTCCAAAGTCGCCGTGGCAGACAGAGCAGGTGTTGACGTAGATGTCCTCTCCGGTCAGCACGTCGCCGCTGCCGACGGGCAGGCCGGTGCCGTCGGGGCGGATGTCGGTGTTCCAGGCGGCGACTTCTTCGGACAAGGCCGCGCGGCCGATACCGTAGCCGCCATCCTGCGACGGGGCCGCGTCCTGTGCGGCGGCGGCAGTGGTGAGCGTCAGGAGGCTTGCTGCCAGCTTAAGAGATTTCGACATTTTCAGCCTTTCCGTCAGCGTCGATGGCCCAGGTCTGGATGCCATTGTTGTGGTAGATCGAGTTTTCGCCGCGGATCTTGCGCAGCGCGTCCTTTGTCGGCTGGACGTAACCGGTGCTGTCATGCGCCCGGCTTTGCAGCAGCAGGGGTGAGCCGTCCCAATCCATTTCGTAATAAAAACGGTGCATCGACTTCTCAAAACTGGGGCCGGACATGCGCGCCTGATGCCAGTTGATGCCGCCGTCGGTGGTCACGTCCACCTGCGGGATCGTGCCGCGGCCGGACCATGCGACGCCGGTGATGACCAGCGGCCCCTTGCCGTGGGTGATCGGGGCCTGCGGGCTGGGGCTGGTGATGACCGACTTCGCGTCCATCTCCCAGGTGAAGCGGCGCGCGGTGCCATTGGCCAGCAGGTCGGTGTATTTGCTGGTTTCCTCGCGGGCGTGCCAGGGCTGGTCGCCGACCTCGATCCGGCGGATCCACTTGATCCACATGTTGCCTTCCCAGCCCGGCACGACCAGCCGCAGCGGATAGCCCTGTTCGGGGCGCAACGCCTCGCCGTTCATCTTGAAGGCGATCAGGCAATCATCGAGGGCTTTTTCCATCGGGATCGACCGGTTCATGCCGGCAGCGTCGGCACCTTCGACCATGATCCATGTGCCGGCGGTTTTCACACCAGCCTCTTCCAGCAGCAGCCGCAGGGGCACGCCGGTGTATTGCACGTTGTGGATCATGCCGTGCGTGAACTGGCAGCCGTTCAACTGCGCGCCCGCCCATTCCATGCCAGAGTTCGCGGCACATTCCAGGAAGTAGACGTGGTTTTCACGGGGGAAGCGCATCAGGTCTTCCATCGTGAAGACCAGTTCCTTTTCCACCAGACCATTGATCATCAGGCGATGTTCCGACGGGTCGATCACGGCGACGCCGCCGTGGTGCCGCTCGAAACACACACCGTTCGGCGTAATGATCCCGTCAAGCGCATGCAACGGCGTGAAGTTGACCGAAGACACCGCGTCGGCGGTCAGCCACGGCACGTCGCGGCGGATCACGTCGGATTCGAACTTGGACGGCACGCCGTAGGGCATGGCATCGACGCCCGCCCCAAGGTCCTGCCGCCACGGCTGGGCGTTCACGATCAGCGGGTCGGCGGTCTGTGCGGCCAACCGCGATCCGGCCAGCGCGCCACCGACGGCGGCTGCACCCGTCAGAAAGTTGCGGCGGGATGGCTTCATGCCCTTGTAGTGTTCCATTGCTCTCTCCTTCACGGCCTCGGGGCCTATGGCCGCACGTAGGCGTATCCGTCTTCTTGCAGGGTGATCAGTTGCACGACACCAGAGGGGACGAGCGTCGCCTCTGACATCAGCGGGATTTTCTGTCCGGCCTTCTTTTCCATGCCATCCAACGTGTTGGCGCAGGCGTCAAAGGTAAGGGTGTCGTGTTCCAGCGACATCGCCGCGATCCGGTCCGCGACGGGGCTTTGCCCGTCGATCAGCATGATCAGGCCGGGGCCGTAGGTCACGACCTCGACCGTGACGGTGTCACCCTGTTCGGTGTAATAGCTGATGACGTTTTCCACGTTGTTCAGCGCCATGTTCATCACGGCGGGGTCGTTCTGGTCGATGTGGACGGCGACCTTGTGATTGACGCCCTCTGCCGCGGCAAAGGTTGCGGTGACGGCCATCAGGCCTGCAAGTGCGATGGTTTTCATGGTGTTCTCCTATTCCACGACGACGACGGAGGTATTGTCGGGCACCGATACGGTGCCCTTGCTGGCGATGTAGGCTTCGACCACATCCCAGATCTGCGGGCCTTCGGTCGCCTCGTTCACCGACGCCCAACCCGCGACGGTATAGGCTTTGTCGGCCTCCAGCGCCTCGCCGGTGGACAACAGCGTCAGGTCCGAGATGCGTTCACCGATCGGTTTGGTGATGTCGATGCGGTAGCCGATGCCGCCGACGCGGACCATGTCGCCGCCCTGCTGGTAGTAGGGGTCCGGGTTGAACAGGTTGTCGGCCACGTCCTCCATGATCAGCTTGAGCTGTTCGCCGGACATCTCGGACCGGTAGGCCTTGCCGTAGGTCATGGAGGTAACGTTCCAGATATCCTCGCGCGTGATGTCGGACCCCGGCAGGATCGACGGCCCCCAGCGCACGCCGGGCGACAGAGCGATCTGCGCGTCGCGCTGGTCCAGCAGCGCGTTGCAGATCAGGTCGTCCCATGTGCCGTTGAAGTTGCCACGACGGTAGAGGAGCGAGGTGTCGTCGGTGCGGCCGATGACCTCTTCCAGCCGGTCCAGATAGGGCGCGCGTTCCGCGTCGATGGACGCTGCGACCTCCGCATCCGGTGCAATCACATCGGAAAAAATCGGGATCAGCTTGTGGCGGAACCCCATCATCTTGCCGTCGCGCACATCCAGATCGACGCGGCTGACAAACTTGCCGTTGGAGCCGGAGGCGATGATGATCGTCTCGCCCACCAGCACCGGTTCGGGCAGCGCGTCGTGGGTGTGACCCGACAGGATCACGTCGAGGCCGGTGACGTTCGCGGCCATCTTCTTGTCCACGTCAAAGCCGTTGTGCGACAGGCAGACCACCAGTTCGGCGCCCATGCCGCGCACTTCATCTACCATCTCTTGCATGTGCTCGTCGCGGATGCCGAAGGAGTATTCCGGGAACATCCAGCCGGGGTTCGCGATGGGCATGTAGGGGAAGGCCTGACCGATGACGGCGACCTTGACACCGCCGCGTTCGAAAAATTCGTAGGGTTTGAAATCCTCGCTCGGTTCGTCCCATTCGGCGTCAAAGATGTTCTGCCCCATCGCGGCAAACGGCAGGCCCTGCACGATCTCGCGCACGCGGTCGGACCCCAACGTGAACTCCCAGTGGAAGGTCATCGCGTCGGGCTTGAGCAGGTTCATGACGTTGACCATGTCCTGACCCTGCGTCTCGTAACACGTCATCGACCCGTGCCATGTGTCGCCGCCGTCCAGCAGGATCGCGTCCGGGCGGTCGGCGCGGATCGCCTTGATGACCGTCGCCACCCGGTCAAGGCCGCCCATCTTGCCGTAGGCTTTGGCGAGTGCCTCAAAGTCGCCGGACGACAGGGCGTAGTGGGACGCGGACCCGTCGTCGATGCCGTAAAGCTTGCGGAAGTCGGCACCGGTGATGTGCGGCACCTCGCCCTTGTTCGGGCCGACGCCCAGGTTTACCGAAGGCTCGCGAAAGTATATCGGTTTCAGCTGCGCGTGGATATCGGTGACGTGGATCAGCGACACGTTGCCAAAGGTATCGAACTGCAGCAGCTGATCCTGCGTCAGCGCTTGCTGCGCCGCTAGCCTGCCCCAGCGCCCAAAGCCCGAGGCCCCGACGATGGCCGATGCAGCGACGCTGGCCTGGAGGAAATCGCGGCGAGAGATCATGGGGCGGTCCTTTGGCAGGTAACGTATTCGTTTTTTTGAATGTTTTCAGAGAGACAAAACCCGCGCGCGGTCAGACCGGGCACGGGTTCTGGTCTTAGGGACGGACTGACGGTCCTTCGACAGACAGGCCATTGCCGCGCGAGGCGACATAGAGTTCGAGGGCATCGAATTCCGCGCTTCCGGGATTAAAAGTCTCTGCCCGCGTGTCACGAATGCAGCCTTTGAAGCGGTTCTGCACCTGCACCAGACCGTCATCCTTCAGACGGAAGGCCGGGAAGCCGTTGATCTGGCCCTGTGACAGGTGATCGGCGCGGATGTAGTTGTCGGCGTTCTGTTCGTGGCAGGACGCGCAGGACAGCTCTAGTTGGCCGTAACGCGTGTAGTACATCTCTTCGCCGTGCTTCCAGATATCTGCGACGGGGCCGTCGATGGCGACATTGACCGGCATACCGCGAGACTGGATGGAAATCAGCGCTTCCATCCCGGTCATCTCGGCCCCGGTGTATTTCCACTCTTCCGCGCCCATGTTGTCGGTGCGGCACTTGTTGATCTGGGTCGCCAGCGTGCGCAATTCACCTGCTTTTTCATTCCATTTCGGATAAACGGCGCGCACGCCCTTCATGTCCGCCTCAAGATTCTCGTGGCAGGACGCGCAGGACTTGTCTGCGGTGCCTTCGACGGTGGACCACATTTCGGTCGCGCGGTCGACGGCGATGACGGCGGGGTTTTCAAAGTCGTCGGACTGCATTTGCTGCAGCGACGCATCGCGGAAACGCCAGCCGGAGTAGATCGTCTTCAACCCGCTGATGTAGTCCGGGGCGGGCGCCTCGGTGATCATCTCGGTCTCTCCGTTGATGATCAGCTGGTTGTCGTCCTGCGCCAGCGCACCCGTCGCGATCATCGCGATGGCAGCTGTCAGAAGTCCTGTCTTGGTCATTGTCGTCCCTCCCCTGTCGTCCTCCGCACCGGTTTACCCGATCGCGATGTCCTGGCTTTCGGTGTAGACGGACCCGTCGTCATCGTACCAAGTGAAGGTGAAAGTCCCGGCCTCAGGAACCAGGGTTTCGAATTCGAAATACGGGTTGGTCGAGATCGCGGGTTCCATCGTCACGTCGATGACGTTCTGCCCGTTGAAGTCGGCGGTGAAGCGGTTGATGATCGACCGCGGGATCAGGTTGCCCGCGTCATCCTTGCGCTGGCCGGATTCCATCGGGTGCGAGATCAGCGTCTTCAGCGTGATGGTGTCGCCGGCGGCGGCCGTCTTGGGCACGCGGACCTTGGGTTTTACGTTGTCAGCCATTGTTCATATCCTCCTGATCAGCCGCCGCAGCCGCCGATGGTAACCTTCACTTCTTGCGTGGCCTGCACAAAGCTGCCGTCGGCCATTTTCGCGATCGCCATGACGTTCTGCGTCTTGGCCAAGCGGATGCGCGTCGATGCCATCTGCGATGCGGCCAGCGGGCCGAAGTTGAACGTGGCCGCGTTCGGCGTCGGGTTGCCCGTCGCCAGCAGCAGGATCGACACGGCACCGGGCGCGTCCACTGTGACCGGCACGGTGTTGCCGTTTTCAGCGATCTCGGGGGCTGTCAGCGTCAGCCCGCCCTCGCCCATCGTGGCACCACCGGTAAAGGCGGCGATGGAATCCTCGGTCGCGGTGGCGAACGCCCGGAACGGCATGGCCGCCGCGACGGTGGCACCCAGCGCCATGATGAATGTCTGTCTGCGTGTGATTGTCATCGGATGACCTCTCCCTCTCGGTCCCGTTAGTCTGTCAGGGTCGTCAGATAGGCGACGACGTCTTCGATCTGTTGTGCTGTCAGCAGCGGTGGCAGCGGCTCGGTGCCGGCCTTGCCTGTAAAGGCGTCGCCCGGCCGGATATAGCCGCTGACCTTGTAGAAACTTGGCATGACCGTGTCCGGGAACGTCATCTTGGCGTTCGATACGATGCCGCGTAGCTGGCTTTCGTCCCAGCGGCTGCCGGTGCCGTCCAGTGACGGACCAACACTGCCCTGAAATTCGGCCTTGAGATCCGACACCTGATGGCAGGCGACGCAGTTGCCAAGCGCGCGGGTCGTCATCACTTCCTGACCTGCGGTCGCGTCACCGGGCGCACCGGACAGCGATACCGCGATGGCACCCATGTCGTCATAATCGACGTCGACCGGGGCGACCTCTTGCGCGGTAGCCGCCGTGGCAAGGCACAGGCCTGCAATGGCTGTTATCGTGCGGATCATGACGCCTCCCCTGCGTATTCGTTTCCTCTTGTGTGCAATGGTAGACCAAGGTGCCACTACCAAGCAATTACAAAGGCTCAATTCGCATTAGCTATGCACCCCCCGATGATATAGAACAAAAAGTGAACGCAGGAGGCGCAAATGGACCGTCACGACTATCTAGCCTGGCTGTCTGAGATTGATGATCTGTCCCCGTACCAGCGAATTGCAACGGTTCGGTTGCTGGCTGGTCAGCCGTCGCTGGAAGCCGTCATCGGACTGTTGGAGGAGCGGATCGGGACGGCACGAAACTGTCCGCATTGTGGGGTGGGCGGGGCTGTGATCCGAGGCCGCTCTAACGGGCTGAAGCGGTATTTTTGCAAGATCTGCAGCAAAACCTTCAACGCCCTAACTGGGACGCCGTTAGCTCGGCTGCGACACAAAGATTGCTGGACGGAATTTGCTGGGT
>JAGXHE010000102.1 GCA_024636445.1 Sulfitobacter sp. | reverse complement strand
CCGTGAATGGTCACGCGCTGGAACCACTGAGCGCCTCCGTCTTCTCGCTTGTGGAGCCAGAGACCACCTCCATCGGCATACTTGCCGGGGCCAGCGCTCTTGATGCGTAAGTTAGTTAGCTTGTGTAGGCCTGCCATTCTGTCCACCCGTGTAACCACCCTCTACATATGGTATATGCTGGGTGCGAATGGAACAGTAAGAAACAACAAATCTCATGTTTTTATGATGATGCCGCGATTATTGACACACCTTGAAACATGATGGCACAATACTTCAATGCGTCTCGGCCGCACCAATCTCTGGACGTTCGCCCCGTGCGGACGCGAAATCAGCACCCCCCAAAAAGTTCCGACTGAAAGCGCGCGCGGTGCGATTAGCGCCTGTTTCATCTGGACAGCTGCACGGTTCGTCATATCTGTGACGCGTTATGGTACTATTGCCACCATGGACGCAAAGCCTGCCTTCACGGGGTTGATGGTCCTGCCCATAGAAGGAATGGTGCCGAAATGTTCCAAGTTAGGTCACGATTTGCCCCAGTCTGATACTTCCGCCTCAAAGCCCACGCCTGCTGCGTCCTTTTCGAAATGGGAGCAGTGGTGGCGCATCCTGAAGGGGGTGTGGGTCGATCTGGATGACAAGAATATGTTTCTGATCGCGGCGGGGGTCGCCTTTTACGGAATTCTCGCGGTGTTTCCGACAATCGCCGCCAT
The DNA here is from genome assembly GCA_024636445.1 of Sulfitobacter sp. Lineage (GTDB taxonomy): Bacteria > Pseudomonadota > Alphaproteobacteria > Rhodobacterales > Rhodobacteraceae > Pseudosulfitobacter. The sequence goes on along the minus strand of JAGXHE010000102.1, from coordinate 7,935 downwards.
TATCGCCATCTGGGGCATCGTCGCCGATCCCGAAGTTGTCGCGGTTGAGGTCGAACGGTTTCGCCTTGTCCTGCCTCAAGAGGTCTACGATCTGATTTCGCAGCAGATTTCGCAACTGACAAGTGGCGACCGGACAACGCTGACATGGGCCTCGACGCTGTCGCTGAGCGTGGCGCTCTGGACGTCGCGCGCCGGTGTTTCGGCTGTGATCCGCGGGCTGAATGCGATCTACGGTCAATCCAACCGTCTGGGTCTGTCGCACCATGCGCGCGCGATGCTTTTGACGATCACGCTGGTGGGCGTGGCGCTGGTGGCGCTGATATGCGTGGTGGTTTTGCCCATCGTCATGCGCTTTGTGCCCTTCGAAATGGTCAGCACCGGGGTTATCGATCTGACGCGATGGCTGGTCATGGTGATCGTTCTGTATACAGGCATTTCGCTGCTCTATCGCATGGGCCCGGTCCCGCGCGAGGCACGGATGAAGTGGTTCACCCCCGGAGCGCTTTTCGCCACGCTGGGCTGGACGGCGGCGTCATACGGGTTTTCGATCTATTTGCAGAACTTCGGCAACTACAACGAAATCTACGGGTCCATCGGTGCGGTCATCGCCTTGCTGATGTGGTTGTTCATCAGTGCGTTTCTGGTGCTGCTTGGCGGGTCCATCAACGCCCATTTCGAACGTGAACGCTGGCATCGTCGGTCGCAGGACCCGGTCTAGGACTAGATATGTGCGCCCAGGGCAACCAGCCACAGCCACGCGGTGATCACCGAAGCACCCGTCGCCACCAGCACCGATGATGCGGCAACACGTCGCCCTCGCCCATACATATTGGCAAAGATATAGGCATTGAACCCCGGCGCCATCGCCGCCGTCAGCACAGCCGAGCGGAAGAATTCGGGCGAGATGTTCAGGGATTTGCCCATGACCCAAGTGATCGCCGGATGCACCACCAGCGCCATCAGGCACACCAGTGCTATGGGCAGCTTGTCGCCTTCGGGCTTGTACTGGATCAGCACACCGCCCAGGGCAAACAGGGCTGCGGGCAGGGCGGCGCGCACGATCAGGTCCAGCCCGTCATCCAGCACGTCCGGGATCGGAATGTTCAGCAGATTGACGGCAAAGCCCAGCATGATGCCGATCACCAGCGCGTTGCGAAACATCGCCTGGGTGACGGCACTTGCCATCTTGGCCGGACTTTGCCCCCGGTTGCGGGCAATCTCCATCACCGTGATGCCCAAACCATAGCAAAACGGCGAATGGATCGCGACGATGACAAAGTTGCCGGTCAGCGCCTCGGTGCCATAAGCCCGTTCGGTGATCGCAAGCCCCAGCAGGACCGAGTTCGAGAACAGGCAGCAAAAGCCGATGACGATACTGTCTTCGAGATCGCGTTTCAGCAAATAGAACGACACCAGCGTTCCCAGCGCAAAGCACGCACCCGCGCCGGTGTAGAATGCGATCAGGATGCCGGGGTCGAAATTGGCCGACAGGTCCATGCGTGCGATGGCCTGAAACAACAGGCAGGGGATCGCAAAGCTTTGGGTAAAGCGCATGACGCCGTCGATTCCCGAGACCGGGAACGCCTTGGTCCAGACCGCGACATAGCCAAAGCCGATGACCAGAAAGACGGGCAGAATGACGTCGAGAAGCGTTTGCATGTGTCGGGCCTCGGGAGGGTCAGAAAACGGCCCTTCGGAAAGGATTTATGGAGCCTGTAAAACGGCTTGGTCGGGAAAGCTGAGTGTCAGTCCGTCATAGGCCGGCTGGATGTGGTCGGGGGTCTCGTCGGCCAGCGTCTGATAGTCGAGATCGATGTGCATGTTGGTCAGCACTGCCGTCTTGGGCTGCATCTGTTCGATCCATTCGAGCGTCTGCGCCAGATGGCTGTGGGTCGGGTGCGGATCACGGCGCAGGGCGTCGACGATCCAGCAGTCGAGACCCTTCAGATGGTCCCATGCCGCGTCGGGGATGGTGGCCACATCGGGCAGATAGGCGACATCGCGGATGCGAAAACCCAATGCGTCGATGGCACCGTGATTGACCGAGAACGGGGTAAAGGTGATATCGCCGCCGGCGCCTGATATCGTCACATCGCCTTCGATCGTGTTCATGTCGAGGATCGGCGGGTACATTGAGCCCTTGGGTTGCACAAAGGCATAGTCAAAGCGTTCGATCAGTGCCGCCTGCGTCTCGGGATCGGCCCAGACGGGCAGGCGTGCGCGCATGTTGAACACGATCATCCGCAGATCGTCGATGCCGTGCACGTGGTCGGCGTGGCTGTGGGTGTAGATCACCGCATCGAGCCGTCCGATGCCAGCATCCAGCAGTTGACTGCGCAGATCGGGCGAGGTGTCGATCAGCACGGTGGTGGTGCCTGCATCGGTCTCGCGTTCGACCAACATGGAACAGCGGCGGCGGTTGTTTTTCGGGTTGGCCGGATCGCAGGCACCCCAATGCCCGCCCAGTCGCGGGACGCCGCCCGAAGAGCCGCAGCCGAGGATGGTAAAGCGCAGCTCGGCCATCAGGCGGTGGCCTTGTAGCGGGCGGCCTTGGTGAAGAGGCGGTCGAAATTGCGTTGGGTTTGGGCGGCGAAATCGGCGTAGTTCATGCCGAAGACTTCTGCGCCCACGCGCGCGGTGTGGGCGGTATATGCTGGCTGGTTGCGTCGGCCCCGGTGCGGTGGCGGTGCCAGATAGGGCGCGTCGGTTTCCACCAGAATACGGTCTATGGGTGCGGCGGCAAAGATGTCGCGCAAGGCCTGGCTTTTGGGAAAGGCAGAGATGCCGGACATGCTGAGATAAAAGCCAAGATCGAGTGCTGCGCGGGCCAGTTCGGGCGATGACGAGAAACAGTGCATCACGCAGGAATATGCACCGTTTGCGTGTTCTTCCGCCAATATGCGGGCCATGTCATCGTCGGCATCGCGGGCGTGGATGATCAGCGGCAGGCCGGTCTGGCGGGCGGCGGCGATGTGGATGCGCAGGCTTTGCTGCTGAACTTTGGCGCTGTCGGCGGTGTAGTGGTAATCAAGCCCGGTCTCGCCGATGCCGACAAACTTGGGGTGCTGCGCCAGTGCCACCAACGCGTCCACCGAGGCCAGAGGCTCGGTTGCGGCACTCATCGGGTGGGTGCCTGCGGCGTAGAAGACCGGCGCGTATTTTTCAGCGATGGCGCGCACTTGCGGTTCGTTCCTGAGCTTGGTGCAAATGGTGACCATGCGCGTGACACCCGCCGCCTGGGCGTCGGCGATGATCTGGTCGCGTTCGCCGTCAAAATCAGGAAAATCGAGATGGCAGTGGCTGTCGGTGATGTGCGGTGTCTGCATTGGGCCCTTCAGGCGATCGCCTGTTGTTGTAGCTTGAAAAACGTATCCAGCACCAGCGCGGCAGGGTCAAGGTTGACCGCCCGCCCGTGGGCTGCGCGTGCACTGACAAGTTGCTGGGTGGTGGCCCAGCCGCGTGCGGCGTGAGCATCAGGGGCAAGCCGCGCCAGCACGGTGGATTCGTGCGGGGCTGCTTGGATGGCGGGAGGCGTGCCGGTGGCACCGGTGCGCGCCAGACGGCCAAGGGCGATGTCGAGCAGCACGAAGAGCAGGTCGAGTTTTTCGTCAGCCCCGCGCTGGGCGGCGGCTTCGGCCAGTTTCAGGGTGCGGGCACGGTCGAGGTTGGGCAGCGAGCCAAGGATGCCAATGATCTCGGCGTAGATCTGCAAACCGCCCGACAGCGACAGGCGCAGCGCTTCGCCCACCGATCCGGCAGAAAGCTCGGCAAGTGCGGCGGCCTTGTCGCCTGTCTCGATGCCCGCCTGCGCCATCGCGCGGGCCATCTGGTCGGGACCGAGCGTGCCCAGCCGCAGCGTCCGGCAGCGCGAGCGGATCGTCGGCAGCAGACGCGACGGCTGGTGCGAGATCAGCAGGATGGTGGCGCGGGCAGGTGGCTCTTCGAGCATTTTCAGCAGGGCATTGGCAGCCTGGGTGTTCATGTCGTCGGCGGCGTCGACGATGACCACGCGGCGGCCTCCGTCGGTCGCGGACATCTGGAAAAAGCCCGCCAGACGGCGAATGTCGTCCACCACGATCTGATCGCGCATCCGCCCGGTCTTTTCGTTGACGGTGCGGGTGATGGATTTCAGCCCCGGCTCGGCCCGCGCGGCAATGCGGCGGGCGACAGGGTGTTGCGGGTCGATCTGCAGGGTCGCAGGCGGAGGCGGCGCGCCGAACATGCCACCGTCGTCGACCGGATCAGGGGTGGCCAGCAGGAACCGCGCGATGGACCACGCAAGCGTGGCCTTGCCGACGCCGCGCGGGCCGGTGATCATCCACGCATGGTGCAGCCGCGCGCTGGCAAAGGCATCGAGAAAGGCCTGCTGCGCTGTGTCCTGCCCGATCAGCTGCGTGGCCTCGCTGGGATGCGGGGCGCCCTGGACCTGATCGGCAGGCTGGATATCGGGTGCAGTGGTGACCATGGCTGTGGTCTAGCACTGTGTTCGGGCGGTGGAAATGGGGGCTGTGGCAAGAGTGCAGAATAGGGCGGCTTTGCCAGAAGGTTTGATGAAAGGGGGCTCCGCCCCCACGTCGCTGTGCGACGTTCCCCCGGGATATTTTCAGCCAAAAGAAGAAAGGTGGTCTGTGACCGTGCGGGTGACGTCTGCGGCGACAGTTTCCATGGCGCGAGCGCCGTCGATGGTGCGAAAGCGCTCGGGGAACTCTGTCGCGAGGGCGAGGAAGCCTGCACGCATCTGGGCCTGAAGGTCGGTGCCGAAATCCTCGAAGCGTTCTTCGGAAGTCTGGCGCGATTTGGCGCGGGCATGGCCGGTGTCGGGGTCCATGTCGATCAGCACGGTCAGGTCGGGTTCGCGCCCGATCATCAGGACATGCAGCTGGTCGACAGTGGCGCGCAGATCGCCGCGCGAGAGGCCCTGATACATGCGGGTGCTGTCGGCAAAGCGGTCGCAGATCACGATCTTGCCTGCGGCGAGGGCGGGGTTGATCGTGCGTTCCAGATGGTCGCGACGGGCGGCGGTGAAGAGCAGTATTTCGGTTTCGGCAGACCAGCGGTCGGGGTCGCCCTGCAACACAAGCGCGCGGATTTCCTCGGCACCCGGAGAGCCTCCGGGTTCGCGGGTCAGGACCACGTCGCGGCCCTGATCGCGCAAATGGTCTGCCAGCAGGCGGGCCTGGGTGGATTTGCCCGAACCGTCGATGCCTTCAAACGTGATGAACGTGCCGCTGGGCGATTGCGGCTGCTTCAACTGGCGGCCTCGGCTGTGGGTTCGGCTGCGGGCTCATCCTCGGGGCCACGGTTGACACGGTCGAGCAGGATCAGTGCCACGGCACTGATCTTGGCCACGAATCCTGCGGGGGCCACCGAGGTTTCGGCAACCAGGGGCACGCGGACCTCTGGCAGCCCTTCGGGTTTCAGCACAAGCTCGGCCAGCTGGTCGCCTTGGGCCACCGGCGCTTTGATCGGGCCGGTGTAGACCACCTCGGCTGCGACCTCGTTACCGGCCAGAACCGGCAGCAGTACCGTCAGGTCCTGGTGCAGCGTCAGGCCGACGGATTTGGTTTCTCCCATCCAGACGTCGGCCTGTGCCACCCGCTTGCCAGCTTTGCCCAAAGGCCGCTGCGCAAACTGGCGAAATGCCCAGTTCACGATCGCTTCGGCTTCCTCGGCGCGGCCGTTTGCAGTCGCCATGCCGGACATCACGAAGGTGACGCGGCGGTCACCTTGAACGGCCGAGCCGGCGAGGCCATAGCCTGCCTCTTCGGTGTGGCCGGTTTTCAGTCCGTCCGCGCCGATGCCAAGACCCAGGAGCGGGTTGCGGTTGTACCTGTTCGATGCCTCGGTGGGGTCGAACAGATACTCTTTTTCTGCAAACAGAGGGTAATATTGCGGAAAGTCGGTGATCAGGCGGTTGGACAGCAGGGCCAGATCGCGCATCGACATCAAATGACCCGCCTGCGGCCAGCCGTTCGAGTTGGCGAAGGTGGAATTGGTCATGCCCATCTTGACCGCGCGCTGGGTCATCAGCCGGGCAAAACCTGCTTCGGTTCCATCGGGGCTGAGCGCTTCGGCAATCACGACGCAGGCATCGTTGCCCGACAGCACGATAATCCCACGGATCAGGCTTTCGACCGGCACACGTTCGCCCGCCTTGAGAAACAGGGTCGAGCCTTTGTAGTCCATCGCGTGCTGCGATACCGGCAGATCTTCGTTCAGGCTCAGCCGCCCGTCTTCCAAAGCCTCAAAGGCCATGTAGAGCGTCATCAGCTTGGACATCGAGGCCGGCGGCAGCGGCTGGTCTGCGTTCTTGCTGAGCAGCACGGTACCGGTGGTCTGGTCGATCACGAAGGCGGAGCTGGCGCTGGTGTCAAAGGCCTGCGCAGGCAGGCTCGTGAGGATCAGCGCGAAAACGGCAGCGAGGGTGCGGATCATCGTTTGGGTGTCCTTTAGTTGGTCACGGCATAGGCATCAGAGAAGCCCTGCTCCTTGATCTTGGCAAGAAGCTGTTTGCGTTCGGATGCGGTTGTGGCGGGGCCCAGGACCACACGCCAGAAGGTTTTGCCATTGGCTTCGAATGGCTTGATCGTCGGCATGACGCCTGCGCCCCGCATCTGGTTTGCGGTACGCTCGGCGTTGGCCTCGACCGAGAAGATACCGATCTGGACATAGGGTTTGTCCAGCGACGATGTGCGGGGTTTGGCAGCCGGTACCGGCTCTGGTGCGGGGGCGGGCGTGGCTGCGGGCGTGGCCGAGGTGTCGTCAAGCGCGGTCTGTGCAACCGAGACAGGGTCAAGCGACGTGGCTGCAACTTCGGAGGCGGGAGCAAGTGCCGCGCCATCGGCGGCGACCGTGGCCTCGGCGGGTGCCTCTTCGGCCACCTCTTCCTTGCGCAGTGCTGTCACGTTCAGCTCGACCGGTGCACCGGCCAGCATTCCCAGCGACGAGGCCGCGTCGGAAGACACCTGAAGCCGTGGCCCCGGAATGTCACGTTCGCGTCGGAACAGGGCGCCGACGACGAACTGGCCGTTGGCCTGGTTGCGGATAATGACCCGCTCGGGGTCTTTCACATCGGGATGCGCCACCCAGACACCGCCAAGCGACGGGCGTCCGTCCCACAGGCCTGCTTCGGTGGCGGAAAACACTTCGGGCGCTTCGATGTCACGCTCGACCGTCTTGCGGGTGCGTCTGGTGGCGCTGACCTGTTCGCTGCCTTGCGACTTGATCCCAAGCCCCTGACCGAGGTTGAACTGGCCCCCTTCGTCACATCCGGCCAACAATGCCAGAGTGCAGCTGGTGACAACCAAGCCCTTGGTGTATCTGGAGAAATTCGGAAAGTAGACTGCCCAAGCCATCGTCATCAAGTCCTTGCCTGTCTCCGGCGCCACAATGGGCCGGTGCGGCCAGATCGGCACGCATTTTGGCCCCTCTGACGGGAGCGTTGCGCGCACTCTACCTTGTGATGGGCGTCGTGAAAAGCGCGCGTGGAGCAAATCGGCAATATTCCCCGCGCAGGAAGGTGAAATCGCGGTTTGCCGAATCGCAGAAGCCACACTATTCCACCCCAGTCGGAGGAGTGGCAGAGTGGTCGAATGCACCGGTCTTGAAAACCGACGAGGGTGTAAGTCCTCCGTGGGTTCGAATCCCACCTCCTCCGCCAGCTAATCTTAATTTATTGTTTTTAAACAATTACTTAAGGGGCGCTGCGCTTCTTTCGTCCCCCAATTCGGCCCCCATTTTGGTTTCATAGCGCGTTCACCGCTCAGCGCATTGCGCACCTCGTTTGCGAGCCTTAAGAACTCTGGAACACGTCAGCACTCACGGAGAAGGCGCTCACGCTAAGACGCATCTGGATAGGTCGAACTTGCTGAGCGAAAAAAAGCCCACTGCATATTTTGCAGTGGGCTACTCGTAAACGAAGGTAAGCGTGAAATT
>JAGXHE010000101.1 GCA_024636445.1 Sulfitobacter sp. | reverse complement strand
TCCCTGATTTTCGCGCATCTTGTAGCGGTCTTGATCGCTCAGCGCTTCGTGTTTGGCCAGCAACTGGTTCACCGAGCCCAGAGGCGACATTTCCGTCATGCCCCAGGCGTGGATGGTTTCCACGCCAAAGTTTTCGCGGAAGGCGGTGATCATCGACGGCGGACAGGCCGAACCGCCAATGACCGTACGCTCAAGGCTCTCCAGTTTGCTGCCGGATTTCAGCGCCTCCTTGACCAGACCCAGCCAGATCGTCGGCACGCCCAAAGCCACCGAGACCTTGTAGTCGTCGATCAAATTGACCAGCGACGCACCGTCCAGACCAGGGCCAGGCAGCACCATCGACGCACCGGTCATCGCACAGGCATAGGGCGTGCCCCATGCGTTGACGTGAAACATCGGCACCACGGGCAGCACCCGCTTGGTCGCCGACAGGTCCAGACTGTCGGGCAGCGCGGCAACCATACTGTGCAGTACGGTTGAGCGGTGCGAATACAAAACACCCTTGGGGTTGCCAGTGGTGCCCGAGGTATAGCACAGCGACGATGCGGTATTTTCGTCGAATTCGGGCCAATCGAACCCGGCATCGCCGGTGGCGATCAGATCGTCATAGAAGTGCAGACCGTCCAATGCGGCGGCGGCCTCTTCGTCGCGGCCTTCCATCAGCACCACATGCTTGAGGTTCGGGCATTTGTCACGGATCGCAGCGACCAGCGGCACAAAGGTCTTGTCGATGAACAGCACTTGGTCATCGGCGTGGTTGATGATGTAGACCAGTTGCTCGGGGAAGAGGCGCGGGTTGATCGTGTGGCAGACAAAGCCCGCCCCCGAGACGCCAAAGTAGATTTCCAGGTGACGCCGGTTGTTCCATGCGATCGTGCCGCACCGTGCTTGCGGATCAAGGCCCAGCTTGGTCAGCGCATCGCCCAGACGGTGCGCATTGGCGCCCACTTCGCGCCAGCTTGTGCTCTCGACGCCGCCGCCGGTCTGAACCGAAAAAATTTCGGTGTCGCCGTGATAGCGCGCGGCGTGGTCAACCAGCGCAGAAATCGTCAAAGGGGCAGTCATCATTTGGCCAAGCATCGGAACCTCCTCGATAGATACAGAGGCGCTCCGCCTGACCTATCGCCCTGCGTTCGCAATCCTCCCGTTTGCGCCGACTGTGCCAAGCCGCTGCGGGGCTTGCAAGCGCAGGCACAGACATTTACGCGTGGTCAAATGAAAATCCCGTATCACGTGCCCCTCGACCGCGCGCAGCAATCCAGCCTTGGCATCACGCCTACAGCTCCGTTGGCGGTGGCTGACCGTGTGCACCACGACGATCTGGACACGCTGAACCACGTCAACAACACCCGCTATTTTGTCTGGTTCGAACGGCTGCGCATCCGGCACATGCAGATGTACGGGATCGGCAGGCTGAACGATCCTGACAGCCCGCGCATCGTCATCCGCTCGGGCGAAGTACGTTTTGTCGAGGAAATCCGCGCAGGCACCGATTACGTGGTCACCACGACCTGCAGCGCGCTGCGCACCACCTCGATGACACTGGAACAGGTGATCTGGGCCGAAGGTCGCAAGCGGGCCACGTTTTCTTGCGTGATGGTGCTGCTGACGCAAGACGGAGCCGAGCGTATGCCGATCCCTGACGATATTCGACAGCGGCTGATCGCGGACGGGGCTGCAGAAAGCTGACTGCTAACCGCGCCCGCGACCGCGCCAAGGACTAAGCCCGTCAGTCCCGATACCGGTGCACAAACGCAACCAACCCACGCGTCGATCCGTCCTTGCCGTCGGCGCTCTCGGTCCCGTCAACCACTGGCTGCAAGGCTGTGGCCAGTTCCTTGCCCAACTCGACGCCCCATTGATCATAAGAGTTGATCCCCAGGATCACACCCTCGACGAACACACGGTGCTCGTAGAGCGCCACGATCATGCCCAGCGTTTCAGGGTCGAGCAGCGGATAGGCCAGCGTGACCGATGGCCGGTTGCCGGGGAACACGCGGTGCGCCGCCTGACGCTCCAGCTCTGCGCCCTCGAACTTGCCCGCAACAGACGCGCGCGCCGCGTCCAGCGAGCGGCCACGCATCAGCGCCTCTGATTGCGCCAGACAGTTGGCGATCAGCAAATTGTGGTGGTGCTTCAGCTCGGCCTCGTGTCCCTGCGCCGCGATCATGAATTCGCAGGGGATCACATCGGTGCCTTGGTGGATCAGCTGATAGAACGCGTGCTGCCCGTTGGTGCCGGACGCGCCCCAGACCACGGGACCGGTTTCGACCTTGACGGGCTTGCCGTCCATCGTCACCGACTTGCCGTTGCTCTCCATCTCCAACTGCTGGAAATAGGCGGGCAGCAGCGCCAGCCGCTGATCGTAGGGCAGCACCGCGCGGGTGCCATGGCCCAGAACCTGCCGGTGCCACATGCCCACAAGCGCGTGCATCAGGGGCATGTTTTCCACGCCTTGCGCCGCGCAGAAATGCCGGTCCATCGCCTGCCCACCGCGCAGGAACGCGTCAAAGGTCTTGGGCCCCACGGCGATCATCACGCTCAGCCCAATAGGCCCCCACATCGAATAGCGCCCGCCGACCCAATCTTCAAAGCCAAAGACGCGTTCCGCCGGAATCCCGAAATCAGCGGTCTTTTCCAGGTTGGTGGACAGCGCCGCGAATTGCTGCGTTGGATCGCCGCCGTGGTCCTGCATCCAGGCGCGCGCAGTGCGGGCGTTGGTCATAGTTTCGATCGTGGTAAACGTCTTGGAGGCAACAATCACCAGGGTGGTTTTCGCATCCAGCCCGCGCAGCGTATCAGCGATATGCGCGCCATCGACGTTCGACACGAAATGCACCCGTGGGCCATCGTGATAGGGCGCCAGTGCCTTGGCCGCCATCGCAGGCCCCAGATCGGACCCGCCTATGCCGATGTTGATCACATCCGTCACATCCGACCCGCGCACGAAGTCCGCATAGGCGCGCATCCGCGCCAGCGCATCCAGAATTCCGGGCATCACGTCCGTGCCATCGACCATGACCGCATCGCCGTCGAGATTGCGCAAAGCCGTGTGCAAAACCGCACGCCCTTCGGTCTCGTTGATCGGGGCACCCGCAAACATCGCGTCGCGTTTGCCCTGCCAGCCCGAGGCTTCGGCCACTGCCAGCAGCATATCACGTGTCTTGGCATCAATATTGGTCTTGGAATAATCCAGTCGCATATCGCCAGTCTGGACGCTGAATTCGTCGGCACGGGACGTGTCGGCCTTGAACAGGTCCAGGATATGGCGATCGGCCACGGCTGCGGCTTTGGTCTTCAAATCAGTCCACATAATTCAGTCTGCCCAATGTACGGTAAGCTCATCCAGAGCCGCCGCAATCGGCGCGTCCCGGGGGGTTAAATCAATCGCACGTTCCAGTGCTTCGCGTTTCTCGGCACCAAAGATCACCAGATGCTTGGACATCGCGTCGTTCAGCACATGTGCCGACAGGCTGATACGTGGCTCTTGGCCTTCCGCGTGGATCGGCAGCGCGACGGGGGCGTCAGCGGCCAATGCCGCGTCCAACCCTTCGGCACCCGGAAACAGCGATGCGGTGTGCATATCCGCGCCCATACCCAGCAGCAGCACCGAAATCGGCATATGTGCTTCCAGATCGCGCGCGACATCGGCAGCGCCCGCATCCACGCCCATCCCGTCTCGATAGAGCGGCTTGAAATGCGCCGCAGCCGCGCGATCGACCAGCAACCGCCGCCGCAACAACGCACCGTTCGAGCGATCAGAGCTTTCGTCGACCCAACGTTCGTCGGTCAGGGTCACATCGACACGGTCCCAGTCCAGCCGTGCAGCCGACAGCGCGTCGAATATCGGGCCCGGTGACGTGCCGCCCGGCACCACCAGCAGCGCGCGCTCGTGGGTGAACAGGATGTTCTCCAAAGCGCCCGCCATCACATTGGCAACCCCGATGGCCAGCATGTCGCGGTCAAGGTATTCTTCGATCTTCATGGCTTCACCTCTCTCCAGACGCGGGTGTCACGCGCCAGCATTTGCACCGCGTCGCCGGGGCCTGCGCTGCCGCTGTCATAGGGTTTGGGCACCTCGCCGCGTGATTCCCAGCCCGCGATGATCGGATCGGTCCAGGCCCAGGCGGCCTCGACCTCGTCGCCGCGCATGAACAGCGTCTGGTTGCCACGGATCACATCCATGATCAGCCGCTCGTAGGCGTCTGGCGGCTCCTCGGCGTGTTCGCCAAGCGCATCGGCAAAGGACATGTCCAACGGCACATCAACCAGACGCATGCCGCCCGGCCCCGGTTCCTTGATGGTCACGTTCAGCGTGATGCCCTCGTTGGGTTGCAGGCGGATCGAAAGAGTGTTGCGGTGGTCTTGTTTCTCGCCAAAGATCGAATGGTTCAACTCCTTGAACACCACGGTGATCTCGCTGGATCGGGCCACCAACCGCTTGCCGGTGCGCAGGTAGAACGGCGTGCCCGCCCACCGCCAGTTGGAAATACCGACCTTCATCGCCACGTAGCTTTCGGTTCGCGAACGCGGATCTTCAACCGCCTCGCGGTAGCTGGGCCCGTCGTGGCTGGCGTCATACTGCCCGCGCACGACATGATGCGGTGCGACGGGATCAAGCGCGCGGATCACCTTGAGCTTTTCATCGCGCACAGCATCCGGGTCGAACTTGCTGGGTGGTTCCATCGCGATCAGACACAGCAACTGCATCAGGTGGTTCTGCACCATATCGCGCATCGCACCCGAGCGATCATAATAATCGCCCCTGCCCCCGACACCCACGGTTTCTGCAACGGTGATCTGGATGTGATCGACATATTGCGAATTCCACAGCGGCTCGAACAACATGTTGCCAAAGCGCACGGCCATCAGGTTCTGCACCGTCTCTTTGCCCAGATAATGATCAATCCGGTAAATCTGGCCCTCGTCGAAGTGTTCGGCGAGCGAAGCGTTCAGCGCCTTGGCAGTGGCCAGATCGCGGCCAAAGGGTTTTTCAACCACAATCCGCGTCTGATCGTTGGTCAGCTTCCATTTGTGCAGACGCGACGCCAGATCGCCAAACAGGCTGGGGGCTACGGAGAAATAATAGGCCCGCACCACGTCGCGCCCGTCCATCAGCTTGCCCATCTCGGCCCAGCCATCGTCACCCTTGGCATCGACCTTCACATAGTCCAGCCGCGCCTGAAACGCGTCCAGCATGCCGTCTTCGCCCAGTTCACCGCCGTTGAACTCCCGAATCGCCTCGGCGACGAAATCGCGGTACTCCTGCGTCGTCATTTCGGCTCGGGCCGCCCCTATCACGCGCGCGTCGTCGGGCATCTGCCCGGAACAGAACCGCCGGAACAGGCCCGGAAGTATCTTGCGGCGGGCCAGATCGCCCGTGCCTCCGAAAATGACCAGATCAAAAGCATCGACCGGAATAACGCGCGAAACCATACTACAGGCCCTTATCTATCGAATATGCACCAATGTTAGCGCAAACATGCCTTAAACCGCCCCCGATCACAATAGTGTCAGGCCAAGTGCGGCGGCTATTCTTGCCTTTGCGCATACCCTACCACAAATGAAAGAGAGGCAAAGACCGGAGGCCCAGACGAGATGAAAGACATTGCAGATGCCCAACCACAGGGCAACACAGGCAAATTCCAGGACCCCGAATGGACCGCCAAGGGCGAAGAACGTGCATCCGTGGCCCTGTCCAATCCCGAAACGCTTTGGTTCAACACCGGCACCCTGTGCAATATCGAATGCGTGAACTGCTATATCGCCAGCAGCCCGACCAACGACGCGCTGGTCTATATTACCGCCGACGAAGTGCGCGACTATCTCGACCAGATTGACGCCCGGGCGTGGCCGGTGAACGAGATCGCCTTTACAGGCGGCGAGCCTTTCATGAACCCGCAGATGATCGACATGACACGGGCATCGCTCGCGCGTGGCTATGACGTGCTGATCCTGACCAATGCGATGCGTCCGATGATGCGCAAGCAGATGCAGGACGGTCTGCTGGCGCTGAACACCGAGTATCCGGGCAAGCTGACATTGCGCATTTCGGTAGACCACCACCGCGCCGACCTGCACGATGCAGAACGCGGTGCGGGCAGCTTTGCCAAGACGCTCAGGGGCATGGAATGGCTGCGCGACAACGGCTTTCGCATGGCGGTTGCCGGCCGGTCGATCTTTGAAGAAGACGAGGGCACATCGCGCGCAGGCTACGCCGACTTCTTTGCGCGCCACAGCTTTAACGTCGACGCCTATAACCCTGGAATGACGGTTCTTTTCCCGGAAATGGACGAACAGGTCGAAGTGCCGGAAATCACCACCGCCTGCTGGAGCATTCTGGACAAGTCACCGGACGCCGTCATGTGTTCGTCGTCGCGCATGGTGGTCAAACGCAAGGGCGCCGACCGGCCTGCCGTGCTGGCCTGCACCCTACTCCCATACGCGCCCGAGTTCGAGCTGGGCAACACATTGCAAGACGCCGAAGGCCCTATCGCCCTCAACCATCCGCACTGTGCCAAGTTCTGCGTTTTGGGCGGCGCCAGCTGTTCTGCGTGACCCTATCCGTCAGTGGATGTGAAACTCACCCACCTGATTGCGCCATTCCCCCGGCGCGATCAGCTTGCGATGGGTAAAGCGCACCGAATGCAGCGGCCCCTCGATCTCGCTTTGCCAGTATTCGACGAATTCGAACAATCGCGGGTGGTCGGGCGCAATATCGTAATCCTGCCAGATATAGCTGTTCAGCACATGGGTATAGTCGGGCATGCGATAGAAAAATTCCGCCGTGGTCAGCCCGTACCCCTTCAACATCATTTCCATTTCCGAGACCTGCATGTGCGCACCTTTCTTGCTGCGTTTCTTACATCTTGGCACAGTCAGATTACTTTTCAATGAAAACAGTATGTTGGCACTCAGAGCGCTGTGCTGCCAACCGTACAGGGACACCCGCCATTGCACCTTATATGCCGCTTCTGATAGGGTTTCTCACAACATATAGACACTCAGAAAAAGACGGGCAGCCAAGTGAACGACACGCCACAAACACCTGAGAACAATGATGAAATTCCGCCAGAGCGGCCCGTTTATACCGGCCCTTCGGTCACCATCGAACACGAGATGCGCACATCCTATCTGGATTATGCCATGTCGGTCATCGTCAGCCGAGCGATCCCCGATCTGCGGGACGGGCTGAAACCGGTGCACCGGCGCATCCTGTTTGCGATGTACGAGACTGGCAACACCCACGACAAATCCTACCGCAAGTCCGCGCGCCCCGTGGGCGACGTAATGGGCCAGTATCACCCGCATGGCGACAGCGCGATCTACGACGCGCTGGTGCGGATGGCGCAGGATTTCTCGATGTCGCTGCCGCTGCTCGACGGTCAGGGCAACTTTGGCTCAATGGACGGCGATAATGCCGCCGCGATGCGCTATACCGAAGTGCGCATGGACAAGCCTGCGGCCTATCTGCTGGCAGACATCGACAAGGACACCGTCGATTATCAGGACAACTACGACGGCAAGCAAAAAGAACCGACGGTTCTGCCTGCCCGTTTCCCCAACATGCTGGTCAACGGCGCGGGCGGTATTGCCGTCGGCATGGCCACCAACATTCCGCCGCACAATCTGGGCGAAGTCGTCGATGCCACGCTGGCGCTGATCGAAGACCCTGACCTCACGTCGGAGCAGCTGATCGAATATATCCCCGGCCCCGACTTTCCCACCGGTGGGACGATGCTGGGCCGGTCCGGTGCGCGCAAAGCCTATCTTGAAGGTCGCGGCAGTGTCGTGATCCGCGCCAAGACCCGCGTCGAGGAAATCCGCAAGGACCGCTTTGCCATTGTCATCGACGAAATACCCTATCAGGTGAACAAGGCGACGATGATCGAACGCATCGCCGAAGCCGCCCGTGAAAAGCGGATCGAGGGCATCGCGCATGTGCAGGACGAATCCGATCGCAACGGTGTGCGCGTCGTGGTCGAGCTGAAACGCGACGCCACCGCCGAGGTCGTGCTGAACCAGCTGTTCCGCTTTACCCCGATGCAGGTCTATTTCGGCTGCAACATGCTGGCGCTGAACGGTGGCCGCCCCGAGCAGCTGACCCTGCGCCGGTTCCTGACCTGCTTTGTCGATTTCCGCGAGGATGTCGTTGCGCGCCGCACCGCCTTTCTGTTGCGCAAGGCCCGCGAACGCAGCCACATCCTGTGTGGTCTGGCCGTCGCCGTTACCAACATTGACGAGATTGTCGCCACCATCCGGTCCTCGACCGATGCCGCCGAAGCGCGTGAAAAGCTGATGACGCGCCGCTGGCCTGCGGCGTCGATCCTCGATTACATCGCGCTGATCGACGACCCGACCCACACCGCCAACGACGACGGCACCTATAACCTGTCCGAAACCCAGGCCCGTGCCATTCTGGAACTGCGCTTGCAGCGTCTGACCCAGATCGGCGTCAAGGAAGTCACGGACGAGCTGGAAGAGCTGGCAGGCAAGATCAAGGAATACCTTGAGATCCTTGGCAGCCGCGACCGCATCATGGGCATCATCTCCGACGAGCTTCGCGAAGTGCGCGAGCTGTTCGCCGTTCCACGTCGTACCGAGATCGTCGACTGGTCCGGTGACATGGACGACGAAGACCTGATCGAGCGCGAGGACATGGTCGTGACCGTGACCTCGGGCGGCTATATCAAACGCACACCACTGGCCGATTTCCGCAGCCAGAAACGTGGCGGCAAGGGCGTTTCGGGCATGCAGACCAAGGAAGAGGACGTGATCACCACGCTCTTCGTGGCCAACACCCACACGCAATTGCTGTTCTTCACCACCGACGGGATGTCCTACAAGCTCAAGACCTGGCGCCTGCCCCAAGGCAGCCGCACGTCCAAGGGCAAGGCGATCGTCAACATCCTGCCGATCCCTGTCGGCGTTTCGATTGCAGCGATCATGCCGGTCGACCGCGACGAAAAAGACTGGGACGATCTGCAGGTGGTCTTTGCCACATCGGCAGGCACCGTGCGCCGCAACAAGCTGTCGGATTTCACCAACGTCATGCGCAACGGCAAGATCGCAATGAAGTTCGAGGGCGAGCATGAAGGCACAACGCTGATCAACGCGCGGATCGCGTCGAATGATGACGACGTGATGCTGATCACCAACTCGGGCCGCGCGATCCGCTTTCCTGCAACGGATGTGCGGGTGTTCAACAGCCGCGCTTCGGTCGGGGTGCGCGGGATCAGGTTGGGCGCGAAAGACACGGTTGTGTCGATGTCGATCATCCGCCACTTCGATGCCACGTCGGAAGAACGCACCGCATATCTGAAAATGCGCCGCGCGATGGCCGGATTGACTGACGAGGACACCGAAGAGGACGAAGCGCCTGCCGATCCGAACTTCTCGAACGAACGCTATATCGAAATGTCGGCGGCCGAGAACCTGATCCTGACCATTACCGCCAAAGGTGCTGGCAAACTGTCTTCCAGCCACGATTACCCCGTGCGCGGGCGTGGTGGCTTGGGCGTCACCGCGATGGACAAGGCGATGCGCGGCGGCGAGATCGTGGCGTCGTTCCCGGTCGAGATGGACGACCAGATCATGCTGGCCACGTCCAAGGGCCAGTCGATCCGCGTGCCGGTCGAGGGCATCAGCTTCCGGTCACGCAGCGCGGGCGGCGTGCGGGTGTTCAACACCGGCAAGAACGAAGAAGTCGTCAGCGTCGCGTGGATTGCCGATCAGGGCGATGTCGAAGTTGAAGGTGAAGTCGAAGCCGGGGGCGACGACGCTGCGGGCCCTGCGGAAGAGTGATCTTTCACAGGTGCAACTGAAGCGTCTTTCGGATGGCCTGAAATGGTTGAACCCGAGACGCGCGAGTGAATACCACCAGATAAGAAAAACGGCGGCCCGTTTCGGGGCCGCCGTTTTCATGTCAGCTTACCCCGCTTGGAACAGAGCGGACCTCAAATCCATATTCCGACGATCAAGGCGTTCCGGCTGTCGACGTGGTTGTGGTCGATGTGTCGTCGCTGCCGACGGTTATTGCGACCACAGCCAAAGTAAGGGCCACCACACCAACACCGACACCAACGCCCAACCCACCTGTCAGCAAGACCGGTGTGGCCTGATTGGTGATCGCGTTGGGCACGCACAACCGTTTCTGAAGACCGGCATCACTGAACAAGTCGGCCTTGCAGTCATATGACACCCCGTTCGAGCCGAGCACGGCCACCGGGTACTGCGCATTACCGCTGCCCCCATTCACGTCGACCTGACGCACGGTGCCTTGCGCCATAGCAGAGCTGGCAAGCAGCAAGGTCAGGCCAACCACGGAAAAAACACTCTTCATTTACAAATCTCCAGACGAAAAACTCAAATAACGGCTCACTCCACATGACACCCAATTTATTGCCAAATGTTTAACGCCAAGAGAAATGTCGCGATACAAAAGTCTGTGCGGTCTCATACTTACATCAAATTGCGCAAACAAAGGCCTTTACAGCTTGTAGATGCCCTCGAACTTGGCCTTGAGATACTCCAGCAACGGCGCCTCGCTTGGCTCCATCCCGCTTGCCATCGTGATCGTCACCCGCGGATCGTACAAACCGCCGTTGACCTGCACATTGTCGCGCAGCCAGTCGGTCGCAGGAACGGTGTTACCCTGCGCCAGATGATCGTCCAGATCGGGTACCGCCGTGCGCAGCGCCTGATGCAAACAGCCTGCATAGACATTGCCCAGCGAATAGGTCGGGAAATAGCCGAACAGACCCACCGACCAGTGCACGTCCTGCAGCACGCCGTTGCTGGCCTTGTCCACCGCATAGCCAAAGTCCGCCTCGAACCGGTCGTTCCAGGCCGCTTCCAGATCGCCAACCGCCAGATCGCCCGACATCAGCGCGCGTTCCAGATCGAACCGCATCATCACGTGCAGATTGTACTGAATTTCGTCCGCTTCGGTGCGGATATAGCCGTTGTTGACGCGGTTCACGCAAGCATAGAACGCATCCTCGTCGGCAATGCCGAAATCGCCAAACGCATCCTTCATCTGCCCGAAAAGCCATCCGGCAAAGGCGCGACTGCGGCCGATCTGGTTCTCGTAGATGCGGCTCTGGCTTTCGTGCACGCCCATTGATCCGCTCTGACCCAGTGGCGTCAGCAGATAGGCCTGATCTATGTTCTGCTCGTAGGCCGCGTGGCCGACTTCGTGGATCGTGGAATAAAGGCAGTTGAACGGGTCGGTCGGGCTTGTGCGCGTGGTGATGCGCACGTCGTTGCCGCTGCCCGAGCTGAACGGATGCACAGCCTTGTCCACGCGCCCGCGCTGCATGTCATAGCCAAAGGTGCGCGCCAGATGGCGGCTCAGCTTCATTTGCGCACCCTCATCATAGGTGCCTGTCAGCGCTGCGGGCTTTTCGGCCTGCAACACGGCGGCGCGCAGATCGCTCAGCACCGGGCGCATGGCCGAAAACATCGCCTCGATCTCGGCGCCGGTGGTGCCGGGCTCGTAATCCTGCAACATCGCGTCATAAAGATCTCCGCCTGCCGCCAGTGCCGCACCCTCTTCGCGCTTCAGGGACACAACCTCTTCCAGCACCGGCGCGAAAGCCGCGAAGTCATCCGCCCCACGTGCCTCGGCCCATTTGCCTTGAGCCACGGATGTTACTCGTGCCAGTTTCGACGCAAGCGCTGCGGGCACCTTGGTCGCGCGGGCATGGCTGCGGCGGATGTGGCGCAACTGGGCCTGTCCGACCGCATCCAGCGTGCTGTCGTCGATCCCTGCCAGCCACTCGCCCACCTGCGGTGCTGTGCGACGTGCGTGCAAAATCGTCTCCATCGCGGCCATTTCGTCGCTGCGTTGATCGGCAGCACCGCGCGGCATCATGGTTTCCTGATCCCAACCCAGACGCCCCGCGACCTGGGCCAAAGCCTGGGTGTCACGTTCGAATGCCATCAGCGCGTCATAGTCGGTCATGTAAGTTCAGCCTTCACGGATAGAGGATTGGATGGGATAAGCAGTGAGGAACCGCGCCCGCAGGATCAACACCCACAAGACCACAGCCAGCCCTTGGTGCAGGATCGCCACGTGCACCGGCGCGCCATAAAGCACGGTGACGATACCAAGGGCGATCTGCAAAGCCAGCGCCGCAAAGACCGCGTTAAATGCAAATCGCGTCCGCCGATGCGCACTGCGCCGTCCGCGCAGCCAGACGACCACGCCAAATATCGCCAGCAGATAGCCCGCGATGCGATGGATAAACTGCACCAGACCGGGGCTTTCAAACAGGTTGCGCCACGCAGGCTCGACCGGAAACGCGTTTGGCGGGAACCATTGCCCGCCCATCAGCGGCCAATCGGTATAGCTGCGGCCCGCGTCGATCCCCGCCACCAGCGCACCGATCAGGATTTGCAGGAACGCGAAATGCAGCAATCCGGTGGACAGGCCGAACAGCTTGGCCTCTTTGCTGCGCCGGGCCTGCATCAGGTCGCGTTCCGTGCGGCCCAGCAGCAGGATGTACCACGTGAGGAACCCCAGGATGATGAACGCCAGCCCCAGATGGGTGGCAAGACGGTAGCTGGCCACACTGGTCGCCCCTTCGCCTTGCGTCACACCGCTGGCAACCATCCACCAGCCGATCGCACCCTGCGCACCGCCCAGCAGACCCACGAACAACAGACGCCGGTTCCAGCCCACAGGCACCTGACGGCGCACCGCGAAATAGGCAAAGCCCAAGGCCCAGACCAGCCCGATCACCCGGCCAAGTTGACGGTGGCCCCATTCCCACCAATAGATCACTTTGAAATCAGACAGTTCCATCCACTGATTCATGATGCGGAACTGGTCGATCTCCTGATATTTGGCGAACTCGGTTTCCCAATCGGCCTGCGACAATGGCGGCATCGCCCCGGTGAACGGCTTCCATTCGGTGATCGACAGCCCCGAGTCAGTCAGCCGTGTCAGCCCGCCCACCGCGATCATCACGAACACCAGCGCAAACAGGAGCATCAGCCAGATGCGAATGCCGCGCCGTGCGCCGCCACGCCCTCGGTCAATGCCGCCCGTGACGGGCGCATTGCGTGTTGCAGCCTCCGGGCTTGCGACCTCTTCGAAAATGCTGCGTTTGCCGCTTTTGGATTTACCGCTCATGAATTGGGTCCTCGTCTTTGTCGCGCAATCTAGGGCGCGCCCGCGGGATGGTCCAGAACCTTCAGCCCCGCTTTTGGGCCCATCGGACCATCTGCCGCATCACCCCGTGCAGCATCTGCACGTCGGCGCGGGTCAGCGGCATCCGGCTCCACATGTTGCGCAGGTTGGTGCGCATGCTGGCAGATTTATGTTCGGGAAAGAAAAAGCCCGCTTCGTCCAGCGCGTCCTCGTAATGCACCGCCAGATGCTCGACCTCGACGCCCTGCGCCCAGTCCGTGCCTGCCATCTCGTCGGTGCGGTAGATCACCTCGCCACTTGTCCGCATCCACTCGTAGCCCACCAACAGCACGCATTGCGCCAGATTGAGCGATGCAAATTTCGGGTTCACCGGCACCGAGATGATCGCATTGGCACGCGCGATGTCTTCGTTCTCCAGCCCCGCACGTTCGGGGCCGAACATCACCGCGACCTTCTGGCCATCGGCAATGCGGGCCGCAGCATCGCGCATCGCCGCTTCGGGCGAGAACACTGGCTTGGTCAGATCGCGCGCCCGTGCCGTAGTGGCGTAGACATATGTGCAATCCTGCAAGGCATCGGGCAGATCCGGCGACAGCTGTGCATCGTCCAGCAGCCGCCCCGCACCCGAGGCCAGCGCCACTGCCGCAGGATTGGGCCAGCCGTCACGCGGTGCGACGACGCGCATCCGGTCGAGGCCAAAGTTCCACATCGCCCGCGCGGCGGACCCGATGTTTTCGCCCATTTGCGGGCGCACCAGCACAAAGTAAGGAATATCGCTCATGCCGCCCCCATACAGCGCGGTTTGCCTGCGGAAAAGCCCTTCGGCGCATGCAGGCACTTGTTTCCTTTCGCTGCGCGATCCGTTATCTGCCCAGCCAGTGACGACAAAGGATCAAAAGATCATGGCCGAGACCGAGCAGCCGCAACTTTACCTCATCAGCCCGCCAGAGCTGGACCTCGCGCAGTTCCCCGACGCGCTGGCACGGGTGCTGGACGCGCACCCCATCGCCTGTGTGCGGCTGGCGCTGGACACCCGCGACGACGACCGTCTGTCGCGCGCCGCTGACGCGCTGCGCGAAGTGACCCATGCCCGCGACGTGGCGCTGGTGATCACCGACAACCTGCCGCTGGCCGAACGTCTGGGTCTGGACGGCGTCCACCTGACCCTGCCCGGATCGGTGCGCGATGCCCGCAAGGCGCTGGGGGCGGATGCCATCGTCGGTGCCTTCTGCGGCGGATCACGCCACGACGGATTGTCGGCGGGCGAAGCAGGCGCGGATTACGTGGCCTTTGGTCCGGTTCAGGGCAAGACTGCCGAGGACGACGACTTTGCCGAGGCAGAGCTGTTCCAGTGGTGGTCGGAAGTCATCGAAATTCCGGTGATCGCCGAGCGCAATC
>JAGXHE010000100.1 GCA_024636445.1 Sulfitobacter sp. | reverse complement strand
GGGCAGCCGCTGAGCACCGGCGTCAGCCGCCACAAGGGTTACTGAGGAGACCGCTGCAATGAAGGCTATCTTTGACGACCGCCAGCTGGGCCATGCCCCCGAAATCTATTTCCGCCGTGGCAAGGCCATGCCGCATCAGGAACAACCGCTGCGCGCGGTGTTGATCCGCGATATGCTGCTGGAAAACGGTTTTGCGGTCGATGCCCCCCGCGACTTTGGCCTTGAGCCGATCCAGGCGGTGCACGACCCTGATTATGTCACGTTTTTTCGCGATGCCCATGCCCGGTTCCGTGCCAATGCGGACGACGATGCGCTGGCGATCCCGACGATGCACCCCGGCGTGCGGCGTGGCAAATGCCCCACCGACATTCACGGCGCGATGGGCTGGTGGATGACCGACACCTCGACCCCGCTGACCGAAAACACCTGGGACGCGATCTATTGGTCCGCGCAAACCGCGATCGAAGCCGCCGAGCGGGTGATCGAGGGCGCGCCGATGGTCTACGGGTTGTCGCGCCCGCCGGGCCATCACGCAATGAAAGCCGGCGCAAATGGCTTTTGCTTTTTCAACAATGCCTGCATTGCGGCGCAGCATCTGACGCACAAATGGAAAAAGGTCGCGCTGCTGGATGTCGACGTGCACACCGGCAACGGCAGTCTCGACATCCTCTATGAACGCGGCGACATCTTCTTTTGCTCGATCCACCCCGATCCGGCTAGCTTTCCGACGTTCTTTCTTGGGCACGCCGACGAGACGGGTGCAGGAGCCGGCAAAGGCACCAGCCTGAACCTGCTGCTGGAACAGGGGCAAGGCGAGCCCGAAGTCATGGCCCGTCTGGATCAGGCCATCGCCGCGATCACCGATTTCGGGGCCGAGGCGCTGGTTGTCTCGCTGGGCTTTGACATGGCGGCCGATGATCCGCTGGCTGCGGTGAAAGTGTACCCTCAGGGCTTTGCCGAAATGGGCCGCAAGATCTCGGCGATGGGCCTGCCCACGGTGCTGGTTCAGGAGGGCGGATACCTTGGGCCGTCGCTTGCGGAAAATGCACGATCTTTCCTCACAGCGTGCCGCGATACCGTCGCATAAGCCGCCCAAGGCGCGCGGTCTTTGCAATCACCCTTGACCAAAGCCGGACGAGCGCCAACACTTCGTCATGGCTTCCGATATCAATTTACAGAAGTTTCTGGACGAATCTGTCCCGCCACAGCGCGGCAGGCTTTCCAATTGGGGGATGCTGCGGACCTTTCACTACATCGCCAGCGAAGGCAGCCTGACAGGGGCCGCGCGCGCGCTTTCGATCAGCCAGCCCTCGGTCAGTGCGGCATTGCAACGGCTTGAGGATGTGCTGGACCACCAGTTGATCGAACGTGGCAAGCGGCGCTTTGCGCTGACCACCCACGGGCAGATCCTGTATACGGAAACCTCGCGGATGTTCCGTGCGGTGCAGCGCGCCGAGGAACGGCTGCGCATCGAAGGCAGCAGCCTGACCGGACAGTTGCGCCTGCAGACCGTCACCGGCAACGGCAGCGAATTGTTCGACGAAAGCCTGCGTCTGATGCACCAAAGGCACCCCGCCATCTGCTTTGACATCGACGTGGCCTCGTCGCACAAGATCGTGCGCAACGTGGCGGACCAGATTGTGCCGTTCGGCGCCTGCCTGATGGTGCGCCCCGCGCCGGGTCTGGATTGCCGGCTGATCCTGCGCGCTGAATACGGCATTTTCTGCGGGCTGGAACATCCGCTTTTTGGCCGCGAGGACATCACCCTCGCGGACTTGCGCGACGAAAGCTATGTGGGCTTTGCCTGCACCATCGAAGGCGACGCGCCGGAGCCGCTGATCACCATGCGCAACAGCTATGGGTTGGGCCAGAACCTGCGCGGCACCAGCCCCAACTTTGCCGAAGTGTGCCGGATGCTGGTCGCGGGTCTGGGCATCAGCATTCTGCCCATCGCCACGGTGCGCAACAAGATCCGCGACGACCTGCTTTGGCAATTTCCGCTCGATGAAATCGAACTCAGCGCCGATCTGTATTTTGTCAGCAACCCGAACACACAGTATTCCCCCGTCGAAACCGCATTTCTCAAGATCATGGAAGAGGTGACGGAGGGGGCAAAGGACAGGATCATCGCGGTGTAATCCGCATTTTTCAGAATGATCTCAACGCTCTGATGAGCGCCGCAACGCGCCCCTCAAGGCCAGCGCTTCAAGCCATGCGCGTGGTGTATCAGGTGCATCCAGTCCCATCCGTTCAATGCAGTCGGCATTGTCATCACCCGCCCCCAAGCCCGCGAACATCAACCGGGCCATTCCGACGCGATCCCCTTGGGTTTGTCCCAACAGATCAAGCGCGGGCAGCAACCGCCGTTCGACCAGATCGAAGTCGGTGCCGAAGGGAAACACCGGCAGCCTGAACGGCATGATCCAACTGTCAAGATTTCGCGGGGTATTACAGCGCCAGCCCACCGGGATTTCGAAATCCTGCGCCAGTTTGCCTGCCTTCTTGGCCTGCGCGACCAGACCTTCCTGAAAGCGGCTGTCGGCAATGCGCACCATGCGGGCCACGGCCACTTCGTCGCGGACCCCGCGCAAATCCGCGATGCCGTACTCCGTCACCACGATATCGCGGTAGGCCCGCGGCACGCTTTCGTGCGGATGCGACCAGACGATATTCGACTGGGCCTTGCCCGCCTTGGTGCGTGTCGCAGGCAGCGTGATGATCGACCGTGCACCCTCCAGCGCAAAGGCCTGTTCGACAAAGTTGAACTGACCGCCAATGCCGCTGACCACCTGGCCGCCGCTGGTGATGTCACTGGTGATGCCGCCCAGCACAGTGGCCTTCATCGCGGCATTCACGAAGCGCGCATCGGTGCGCGCGGCGCGCTTGGCGGCTTCATCGCCGTAAAGCTGGTTGGTGAACGATACCGGCATCATCTGGATACGCTTGCGGTCCGCCTCGGGCATGTCACGCAGGCGTTTGTAGAACGCACGACAGTCCACGAAAAATCCCGCGTGGATGGCGACGCCGTCCACTTCGCGGCGCACGATACCCGCCTCGAACAGATGCAGCAGACCGTCGACCAGCATTTCGGTAACGCCATAAAGGCCAGTCTCAAACGCGCCGCTTTCGTCAAATCCGTCAGGTGCAAACGGTGCCTTGCGCTGGATTTCCAGCGTCTTGCCGTCGTGCCGCAGCATCAGCGCGTGGGCCACGGCATCGCCAATCGCGCCGATCCCGATCTGCAACGTCCCGCCCTCGCGGATCAGCCGCGCCACATGCAGACCGATCGCGTGTTCTTGCGCACCCACGGGGCGTTTGACCGCTGAAAACAGCTCGAATTCCGGCGCGTCCTCCAGCAAGATCTGCACCGCGTCACGGGGGATCACAGCCTCTGGTCCAGCCATGACGGGAAGGTTGCCATTGACCTCGCCGACCATCAGGAAATCCAACCGCCCGGCCCGGCGGTCCTTGATCAGATCAGCCGTGATATCCGTATTGCACGACAGGCTCAGCGTGCCGTCATCACCCGACGCCAGCAGTTGCATCACCACATTGGGCTGCCAGTCCCGCAGCACATCCAGCGCGTGGGTATAGTTCGCAGCGATGTAGCGCCGCTGCGCCAGTGGCTGCGACAGCCAGCGCCCGGCCAGCATGAAGAACTCCGACACCTCGATATTGTCGGGCAAAGTGCCGTCGCGCATCATCTGCGCATATTCGATTTTCGGGTACTGGCCAAACAGACGGTCGGCAGCAGGTACCAGAAACCGGCGCGCCATGCCTTGCGACATATCGGGCAATTCCAGCGTCAGCGCGGTCAGGATCGACAACCGCACATCGGGCCGTTCGGCCACCGCGCGGGTCAGTGCATTCAACAGCGTCACCGGCTTGCCCAGCCCCAGCGGCAAGGCCAGTCTTATGTCGCCCCACGTCCGTTCGATGATGTCGAGGGCGATGCGATCGGCAGAGCTCTGGTCAGCCAAAGGAGGACCACCCCGCGTCCGGCTTGAAGCGGTCGCCATGTTCTGCCGCCAGCGCCGTGAGCCTGCGTTCGACGTCACGGCGCACCTTGGCGTAATGCATCGGCCCACCCCGGAAAGGTGCCCAGCCGGTGCCGAAGATCACGGCAGCGTCGATGGTATCCACGTCCTGCGCCACGCCCTTGCGCAGGCACTCGACGCCCGCGTCGCACATCGGCAGGATCAGCCGGTCGATGATAGTCTCGGACGGATCGTCAGCGGGGGCTTTCGGCGGCTCCTCGCCCTTGTCGTAGTTGTACAGCCCCTCGCCGGATTTGCGCCCGGTCTTGCCGTCGTTCACCATCTTCTCCAGCCAGTCGGGCGTGTCGGCCATGGGCCGCTCGAGATTTTCGCGCAAGGATCGAGACACCTCGAGGCAGATGTCCAGCCCGACCTGATCGGCCAGTGTCACCGGCCCCATCGGCATGCCAAAGGCCAGCGCCGCGCGGTCGATCTCTGCCTTGTCCTTGCCTTCCTCCAGCATCACCATTGCCTCCATCAGGTAGGGGCCAAGGATGCGGTTCACCAGAAATCCGGGATAATCGGTCACCCGCGCGGGCAACCGGTCTATGCCCGCGGCAAAGGCCGCCAGACGGTCCAGCGTTCTGGTTTCGGACTGCTCGTGCGAGACGATCTCGACCAGAGGCATCTGCGACACGGGGTTGAAAAAATGCAAGCCCCCGAAGCGCCCCGGATCGGGTACGGCGCCGACCAGACCGGCCAGGCGCAGGCTAGACGTGTTGCTGGCCAGGATCGCGCCGGGCTTCATCACGTCCACCAAAGAGGCGTAGATCTTTTCCTTCAGCTCCAGCTTTTCGGGGGCTGCCTCGATGATCAGATCGGCACGCGCGCGGCCCAGCCCATCGGGGTCGGGCATCATCCGGTCCAGCGCATCGCGCGCTTCGATGTCGCTGAGGTGTTTCTTGTCGTAGATGCCTGCGGCCCGTTTGACCGCCTTGCCCAATGGCTCGAGTGCGACGTCCTCCAGCGTCACCCGCTTGCCCTGCATCGCCGACCATGCGGCAATCTCGGCGCCCATCGCCCCCGCACCGATGACGTGGACATGGGTGATGCCATCGTCGCCCTTGCCGTCGGATTTCAGCTTGCGGCGCAGGAAAAACACGCGGATCAGGTTCTGCGCGGTGGCGCTTTCCAGCAGTTCCGCAAAGGACGCGATCTCGGCCTTTTGCATCTCCTTGGCATCACCGCCGTGATCCTCCCACAGGTTGATCAGCGCATAGGGCGCTGGGTAATTTTGGTTCGGTGCTTTCTTTTCGCTTTCGGACCGCATCCGCGTGGACGCGAGTGAGCGCGCAGCACGGGTGCGCATCGCACTGGCCCGCAGCCCGCCGCTGTCGTGGTCCAGCTTGCCCGCCGCTGCGGCACCGATGGCCGCCTCGACGTGGCGTTCGGGCACCAGCGCGTCCAGAATCCCCAGCTTGCGCGCCTTGCGGTCGTGGGCCGAACTGCCGGTCAACATCATCTGCATCGCCGCCACCGGATCGATCAGGCCGGTCAGCCGGAACGTCCCGCCAAGGCCCGGATGCAGGCCCAGCTGGATCTCGGGAAAGCCGACCTTGACGCCCTCGACGCCGATGCGATGATCACAGGCCAGCGCCAGTTCCAGCCCGCCGCCCAGGGTGGCACCGTGCACCACGGCGATCGTGGTGAAGTGCAGCGCCGCCAGCTTGTCCAGAACCGCATGGCCCTGCTCCAGCATTTCCACCGCGCGGTCACCGCGCAGACCGGCAAAGCCGTCGATGTCGGCCCCGGCAGCGAACCCGCCGGACTTTGCCGACCGGATCACCAAGGCGCGGGGCTGTTCGCCCTTGATCTGGTCCAGCATCTGATCCAGCTCGCGCAGGACCGCCTCGGAAATGACGTTCGTCCCGGTGTCGGGGCAGTCCAGCCACAGCTGCGCGATGTCACCGGGCGCATAGCGCCAGTTCTTCACGCCCTCGGGTCGCGGCGTATCTTCTGGCATGGGCTTGCGATTTATCTGTTCCAGAACATCCATTACGCGGCCTCCAGCAGCATGGCACCACCCAAGCCACCACCGATGCATTCGGTGGCGATCCCACGGCGGACACCGTTCTTTTTCAACGCGTTGGCCAGATGCAGCACGATCCTGTTGCCGCTGGTCCCGACAGGGTGGCCCAGGCTGATCGCCCCGCCATCAATGTTCAGCTGCCCCCGGTCGATATGGCCAAATGCGGCGTCATATCCCAGCACTTCGCGGCAAAAATCAACGTCCTGCCAAGCAGCCAGACACGAAAGCACCTGTGCGGCAAAGGCTTCGTTGATTTCCCACAGATCGATGTCATCCACGCTCAGACCGTGCCGCTGCGCCAGCGGCGTCGAGGCCAGCACCGGCCCCAGACCCATGATCGAAGGATCGAGTGCGGCCCATTCGCTGTCGACAAGCCGTGCGATAGGCTCAAGCCCATGTGCCTCGACTGCGGTTTCCGAGGCCAGGATCACCCAGGACGCGCCATCGGTGATCTGGCTGGAATTGCCGGGCGTGACCTTGCCATAGGGTTTCTCGAACGCAGGATTCAGCTTGGCCAGATGTTCCATCGAGCTGTCCGGCCGCACACCGTCGTCCTTGGCATGGGCCACGCCATCGCGGTCGAATACGGGAAGAACCTCGCCCTCCAGACGGCCATCGGCCTGTGCTGCGGCAAGGCGTTTGTGGCTGTCCACGGCATAGGCATCAGCCGTCTGTCGGTCGATGCCGAACCGGTGCGCCAGAACTTCGGCGGTCTGGCCCATGTTCAGCGCGGTGATCGGGTCGGTCAGACCACGCTCAAGCCCGATGACGGGGCTGAAGAAATCCGGGCGCAGTTCGGTCAGCTTTGCCGCCTTGTCCAACGGTCCCTTGGCGCGCGCCATGCCGCCGAACCACTCGGTCGCCTCTCGGTTGTAGACCAAGGGCGCGTGCGACAAGGCTTCGGTGCCACCGGCAAGGATCATCTCGTGGCTGCCCTCGCGGATATAGCGAAAGGCGGTGTCGATGCTTTGCATCCCCGATCCGCAATTGATCTGAACGGTAAACGCGACCTGCTGGTCCCCCATCCCGAGGCGCAAAGCCGCCACGCGGGCCGGGTTCATTTCGTCCTGAACCACATTCACGCAGCCCAGAATGACCAGATCGAACGCCGTCGGCGCAAAGGGCTGGCGCATCAACAGGGGCCTGCCGCATTGCACCGCCAGATCGACGGGTGTGAACGGCCCCGGCCCGCCGCGCGCCTTGAGAAACGGGGTACGGGCACCATCGACGAGATAAACGGGGCGGGTCATTCAGCGGCCTCCTTGGGGGTAATTTCGTCAGGGTCGTGCTGCATGTCAGGAAACATCTGAGCCAGTTCTTCGGGGGTGAAATCATCAACCGCGACGACCTTTTGAACGGCATCTGCCACGCGCTTGAGCTGCGCGAATTCGGCGTCGGTCAACGCTCCGGCCTCATGGGCTTCGGCGGGCGATTTCTTCAGCTTGCGCAGGCGTTTGGACAGTGGCTCTGCGTCGATCACCATCCGGTAGGCGGTGTCCAGCAGGCCCTGCCCGCTGTCGGGCTCGCCCGGATGCAATGCGCCGATCAGCCGGTCGCGGGTTTGCGAGGGATGATAGAGGATCATCGCGCATTTCTCGGCCAGATCATCCGAGGGCCCGCGCGAGCGCGCACCCGGCATCAGGGTCGGGCGCAGCACCCAGCCAACCCAGCGCGCCGGGAAGTTGGCGATGGTTTCATCCAGCGCCCGCCCGATGCGATTAAAGGATTGCTCGGAAGCGTATTTCACCAAGGGCAGGTCTTCCTTGTGGCGTCCGTCATCTTCCCAGCGTTTCAGGGCCGCCGAGACCAGGTACATCTCGGACAGTGCATCACCCAACCGCGCCGAGATCATCTCCTTGCGCTTCAGCTCTCCGCCCAGCGTCAGGAACGCCATGTCGGCCGTTACGGCAAAGGCCGCAGACCAGCGTGACAGCCGCGCATAAAGCGGGGCAAGATCACCGGCATTGTCCGGCACGGCACCGCGACCCGTCCAACCTGTCCACCACGCCCGGAAAAACGTGCGTGTGGAATGGCTGACATGCTTCCAGAAATGTTTATCGAACGCGGTCAGGGATTTCTCCTGATCCGGTTCTTGCAGCGCCTGCATTTCATCCAGCAGATGCGGGTGAGCACGGATCGAACCTTGACCAAAGATGATCAGGTTGCGGGTCACGATATTGGCCCCCTCGACGGTGATGCCGATGGGAATGGCGCGGTAATGCGGTTGCAGATAGTTCAGTGGTCCGTCGATCACCGCCTTGCCCGAATGC
>JAGXHE010000099.1 GCA_024636445.1 Sulfitobacter sp. | reverse complement strand
GGGCGCGAACTGGTGGGCGATTCTGCCAGTCAGGCCTGGGGCGTGATGGATGTGCTGGCCGTCACCGACTTTCCCGATATCCGCTGCAAGACGCTGATCAAGTCGTCGACCGAAGGTACCATTCTCATCATTCCGCGTGAAGGCGGATACCTTGTCAGGCTCTATATCGAGCTGGACAAGCTGGACGCGGGCGAGCGTGTCGCGGGGCGCAATATCACCCTCGATCAGTTGATCGCGGCGGCTCAGCGGATTATTGCGCCTTATGAGCTTGCGGTGAAAGATGTGGTTTGGTGGTCTGTCTACGAGATCGGGCAGCGTCTAACCGACAGGTTCGATGACGTGCCTGTAAAAGAAGTCTCTAAACGTACGCCAAGGGTCTTTATCGCTGGCGACGCCTGCCATACCCACAGCCCGAAAGCGGGTCAGGGGATGAACGTGTCGATGGGTGACGCGTTCAATCTGGGTTGGAAGCTGGTCTCGGTCCTGCAAGGCCGCTGCGCCCCGGATATTCTGCACACTTATTCCGCCGAACGACAGGCCGTCGCAGAAGATCTGATCGCCTTTGACCGCGAATGGGCGCGTATCATGAGCGAGCGGCCTGCGGAGCCGTCGGGCAAGGATGCGCCGCTGTTCCAAAGCTATTTCCAGCAGCACGGGCGCTATACCGCAGGGCTGTCGGTAACCTATGCCCCTTCGATGCTGACCGGTGATCGCGCTTGGCAACATCTTGCGTCGGGCTTTGAAATCGGCACCAGATTTCATTCTGCGCCAGTCGTGCGTCTGGCAGACGCCAAGCCGATGGAACTGGGGCACACCATTTCGGCAGACACGCGTTGGCGGCTGTTCGCGTTCGCCCCCGAAGGTGACACCGCGCAGCCCGACGGCGCGATTGCCAAGCTTTGCGCTTTTTTATCGCAAGACCCCGCTTCGCCTGTCCTGAGGGTCACGCCCGACGGGTCAGTGCAGGACAGTGTCATTGATGTGCGCGCGGTGTTCCAGCAGGGCAGCCGCAGCTTGCAAATCGAGAAGATGCCGCCGTTTTTATTGCCTAACAAAGGGAAATTTGGCCTGATCGACTACGAAAAGATATTCGGCTGCGACACCAGGCCGGGCCGCGATATCTTTGATCTGCGCGGCATTGATCGCCAGCAGGGGTGCGTCGTCATTGTCCGGCCCGACCAGCATGTCGCGCAAGTTTTGCCGCTGGATGCGCATGATGCCCTTGCGGAGTTCTTTGCGGCCATTTTTACCACTTAGAAAGGGTATTGGTACAGCATTACGCATAATCTGTACGTCTTGCCGAACTGACCGTATACCACCCCAGATAGGCGAGGGTCATCGCCACCGCGGGCCCCCAGAGCATCGGGTTGTGCTTGACCACGCCAAGGGCAAGCGCCAGCCGCAGGCCAACTTCGGCGCTGCCCAGCCGGTGACGGTCATAGCGCGACAGGGCGCTGGCCAGAAGGTACAGCCCCAACATCACCCGCGCGACGACCAGCGCCAGTGCGGGCCAGTCGATGCCGGAACTGTAGCCCGCAAGGAACGCCTCGGACCCTGGCAGCGCATTGGGGTCAACCTTGGCGGCGTCGATCAGCAACAGTTCGGGGTAGAAGACGAACACGAAGGGCAACACGAACATGACGACGCCCGCGCGCACGGCGGAAAACCCTGTGCGCATCGGATCGGCCTTGGTGATCGACGCGGCGGCAAAGGCGGCCACAGCAACGGGCGGCGTGATGGCCGAGGCGACGGCGAAAAAGAAGATGAACATATGCGCGGTGAACGGTGCGATGCCCAGCCCGACTACCAGCGGCCCCATCAGCAGGGCGACGTTGACGTAGGCAGGCACCGTGGGCATGCCCATGCCCAGCAGGATCGACATCAGCATGGTCACGAACAGGGCCGCAAACAGGAAGATGCCGCCTGCTTCAAGCTCGGTGCCGAACATGCGCAGACCTGACAGCACGTCGCGCGCAATGAACCCCGACAGGCCGGTGAAGTTCAGGCAAAAGTCGATGACCGAGACCGACAGGAACATCAGGTAGAGCGTCGAGATCAGAATGCCCGCGTCGGCCAAGGCACTGACCAGCTGGCCGGGTTGGCGGCGAAACGCAGGGTCGAGCAGGAACAGGATCGCCAGCAGGAAAACCGCCCACCAGCCCGCAGAGCCTGCATCGCCCGCGCTGTTTTGCACCAGCTGGAAGAAGAACGGCAGATCGACCGCCCGGCAACTGGTGTCGGTGACGATGGTCTGGACGTTGAACAGCGCGGCCACGGGGCCACAGCCGATGGCCTCTTTGGGCGTGACCAGCAGGAACAGGATCAGCAGGATCGGCGCAAAGATCATCACCAGGTTCAGCACGTCCTGACGGTTCAGCAGCATGTCGGGGGTCTTGGCCCCCACCGCTTCGATCTTTTGTTTGCGGGCCTGAAACACGACCGTCAGGAACAGACAGCCGAAATAGGCGACCGAAGGGATGATCGCGGCGATGATCACCTCGCGGTAGGGAACAGCCGTCATCGCCGCCAGAACGAAGGCCGCGACACCCATGACCGGCGGCATGATCTGCCCGCCCGAGGAGGCCGCAGCCTCGATCCCGCCTGCGAACGTCTTGTTGAACCCGCGTTTGAGCATCATCGGGATGGTCAGGACGCCGGTGGACAGCACGTTGACGACAGGCCCGCCCGAGATGGTGCCGAACAGCGCCGACGATACGATCGCCGCATGGGCCGGACCGCCGCGCAGCTTGCGGGTCCACAGGAAGGCCAGCTTGATCAGGGATTTGCCGCCCGCAGAGATGCCGAACAGCGACCCCAGCACGATATAGGGAAACACGGTGCCCAGAAGTATGCCCATGAACCGGCCCATCAGCCCCTGGGATGTGTTGACCAGCACGTCTTCGATGTTGGGGCGTCCGTCCATCAGCGTGCGCGGCTCGCCGCCCAGTTTGGTGA
This sequence comes from Sulfitobacter sp., assembly GCA_024636445.1. Classification (GTDB taxonomy): domain Bacteria; phylum Pseudomonadota; class Alphaproteobacteria; order Rhodobacterales; family Rhodobacteraceae; genus Pseudosulfitobacter. The sequence continues at coordinate 5,590 of JAGXHE010000099.1, read as the reverse complement.
TCAGGTATTTGTTCATGTCGTCGGCACCGAAATAGTACCAGACCAGCACGGTAATCAGCGTGTAGGCCGCGATGATGATCGCCACGGCCACCAGAGGAAAGCCCCAGACCTTGACGTTATAGCCCAGAAACACCGCGATCCCTGCACCGACAATGGCAAAAAGCCAGACACCTAGCGTGTTGATGCATGACGGATCGTCAACGCTGGTGGGCGCGGGCAGGCCGTAAAGCTCGGCGAATTCCTTTTCCTCGATCAGCGCGCGCGCGATCAGTTCGGCGCGTTCGCCGGTGAACTGGTCAATCAGGCAGATTGAATCGATCTCGATCAGGTAGGACAGCGAGACACCGATGGCCATCGCTACCAATGCGATATCCATCGCAGCACCAAAAATGCGTCGGCCACGCGATTTTCCCAGCGCATCGACCCAGAACGAATGGTTCAGCGCCACGATCACCATCATCAGCATAAAGGCCAGCGGGTAGAGGTATTCATAGGGAAACTTGCGGATCACAAAGCCTTGGCTGCCGCCAATGTCGGCGATCCAAGCATCAAGGCCGGGGATCGACGGCGTGGTGTTGAACAGGCCGATGACAACCAGCACCAACCCCAGAACGCGGGCAATCGTTTGGAACCTGATCGCCTGTGGCGGTCGGATATCGGATGCGGTGTCCATGTGGAAAAGTCGCCCTTGGATGCGTGACAATGGCCTCGGGCGGCTTGAAGCCACCCGAGACATTCGACTGGCTTATTCGGCGCAGTCGGGGACGTCGTAGCCTGCTTCTTCCCACGCGGCGACGGCGCCGGGGTGGTACTTCAGCGACAGCCCACCGCAGAAACCGGTGATCTTCTGGTCGAGCACGCCAAAGTTCACGGTCCCCGCGTAGGGCGCGCGTGTCTTCAGCTCGTCCAGCGAACCGATGTAGGCGGTCACGATTTCCTTGACCAATGCGTCGGGCATGCTGGCGTTCACATAGGTTGCAAACGGCACGCCGGGCGACCGGAACACACCATCTTCGGAAATCAGGTTCACGCCGCTTCCTTCACCGTAGCCCATCAGCGATCCGTCGATTTCAACAGGGCTGTTGCCCGGCGCGCTCAGGTACTTTTGCATCGCCTCGGATTCCCAGATGTCTTTGGGGAACGAGATGATGTTGATGTCGCCCGCCGCGAGTGCGGTTGTCACGCGGTCGGACGGAAAGGTGATCGGCACCATGAACGCCTCGGCAGAGCCATCCACAAGCGCGGTCGCGATCTGGCCCCAGTTGGTTTGCAGGCCGGTGTAATCCTCGCCGTCCTGCATCCCGCCGGACCCCAGCAAAAGCGTCTGGCGACCAACGGTCAGCGCAGCGCCACGGGGCGGGCCGTTCCAGATGGTGCGGCCCTCGATGTCCTTGTAGCTCTGGATGCCGCTGGAGACCGGGGCAAAGAGGCCATATGCGCCTGCGTTATATGGAAAGATGGCGCGAATATTATCGGCCAGTGCCTTGCCGTCTGCGCCGATCTTGGAGAACGGACCGCGACCTTGCTCCAGCAAGAAATGCAGGACCAGCGGGGCCGTGACCATGTCGGATTTGCCTTCGGCGATGCTGACAATCGAGTTGGTTGCGGTCTGGCCTTCCTGCACCTGCATGTTGGCGATGCCTTCGCGGGCCAACACGTCGGCCAGATGGACGGTGACAACATGCGGCGAGTTGCCGGGGCTGGAAGTTTCGGCGGTCAGGTTCTCTTGGGCCGAGGCCGCAGCCGCGAACGCCAGCGCGCCGGCGCATCCCAATGCGACAGCCGCTTTCTTGAATATAAAAGTCATGGTTTCCTCCCTTTTGACTTTATGGCTCCGGGCAGTGACCGGCCCGGTCTGTTTTGGGGTCAAGCCGACTTGGACCTTTCCCTTTTGTCTTCGGCCTTGCGCCCCACGTATTTCGCGGCATTCTCGCCCGCCGCTTCTGTCGCGTCGGCGATGCCGATCATGACGCCGGTGCGCGGGGCGTTGGTGCGATAGTCGATGAAGCTCTCGTTGGACATGGTGGTCCGCGCCGCCGGCCTGCGCGCCCATTGCGCAAGTTTGTCGTACATCTGCGCGATGACTTCGCCGTGCCCGTCGCTGCCTCCCAGATCGTTCACCTCGTCCGGGTCCTGCCGCAGATCGAACAGCATCGGGCGGTGACCGCTTTCGAAATGGATCATCTTCCAGTGATGATCCGAGACCATGAACATGCGGGCCTTGTCGGGGTGCAATTCCAGCCGCCCTGCCAGCGGTGTGGCCGAGAAATCGTATTCGCAGATCGTGTAGTCGCGCGCAGGTGCCGGACCGCCACGCAGGAAAGGCAGCAGCGAATGTCCTTCGAGGATATGATCCAGCCTGGTCGCGTCGCCCCCGGCAAAATCGACAAAGGTGGGCGCAAGGTCGATACATTCGATCAGCGCGTCGGTGGAGGTGCCACGGGTCGCGTCGGCCTCCGCAGAGGGGTCGTAGATGATGAGCGGCACCTTGACCGAAGCGTCGTGGAAAAAGGTCTTTTCGCCCAGCCAGTGATCGCCCAGAAAATCTCCGTGATCCGAGGTGATCACGATCATCGTGTCGTCCATCCGGCCGGTTTCCTCCAGCCAGTCGACCAGCACGCCCATCTGGTCGTCGCATTGTTTGATCAGGCCCATATAGGCGGTCAGAACCTTGTCGCGGATGTCGTCGCGCGCAAAGGCCTTGCCCACGGGGGCGTTCTGAAAGCCCTTGTAGACGGGATGATCGGTGTCGCGCTCGGCCTGACTGCGCACGGGCGGCAGGAAATGTTCGGGCCCGTACATGCCCGCATAGGGTTCCGGCACGATATAGGGCCAGTGCGGCTTGATATAGCTCAGATGGCAGCACCACGGCTGATCGCCCTGCGCCTTGATGAACGCGATGCCGCGGCGGGTCAGATAGGGGGTTTCGCTGTCTTCCTCGCGGATGTTGGCGGCACTGTCGGAATTGCTGAGGAACCAGCCCGACAACACGTTGCCATCATCGTCGACGCCCGAGTTGGCATAGTCGTGCCAGGGGTTGTCGCTGTCATAGCCCTTGTCGCGCAGGTATGCGTTGTATTTGAGCGCCCCGCCTGCGTCGTAAAGCCCGTCCGGTCCTTCGGGGCGCATGCCGTCGTCGCGTTCCCAGATGTCGAACCCGCACTCGGCGACCCGCGCGCCGATCACGCTGTCGGGTTCCAGCCCAAGGCGGCGCATCCCTTCGGCGTCGGCGGCCATGTGGGTCTTGCCCACCAGCCAGCAGCCCATGCCCAGATCGCGCAGATAATCGCCCATCGTGCGTTCGCCGACCTTCAGCGGCACCTGGTTCCAGGACGCACCGTGGCTGTGCACATACCGCCCCGTATAGGTAGACATACGCGAAGGACCGCAGAGCGGTGACTGGATATGAGCACGGTCAAACCGCACACCGCGTTCGGCGATCCGGTCGATATTCGGCGTTTTCAGGTGTGGATGGCCATAGCAACTCAGGTAATCCCAGCGCAGCTGATCGAACATGATGAACAGAATGTTCTTTGGTTTGGCCACAGATATTTCCCCCGTTTGCGCGCTCTGATGGACAGTCTGATGAACCGTCTGATGCGCAATCCCTCAAGGAGAGGTTAGCGCAGCTGAACGCCATCGGGAAATAGCGATTGCCGCCAAGCTATATCAAGACGGGCATATCAGACCCTCGATTTTGCCGCAGCCCGTACATGTTCCGCCAGTCGTTGTGCATCTTCGGACAGGGCGCGTCCGGCGGCGTATGTGATCCCGACCGAACTCACCAGTTCCTCGCCGTGAATGCCCAACCGCACCAAAGATCCTTCGGCCAGCTCGCGCAGGATCGCGCCAACGGGCACACAGGCCACGCCCCGGTGCTGCTTGAGATAGCTTCGGATAAATTCAAAGGACACGGTTTCGATCTTGTTGGGGAAGTCCTCGACGCCGCGCGCGGTCAGAAACTTGTCCAGTTCGCGGCGGATGATCGTATCGGGGATCGGCAAGATCATCATTTCGGTCATCAGGTCGGGCAGACGGATCGTATCGGGCGTCGCGGCAAAGGGATGGTCACGGCTGACCGCGAATATCAGCGTCTCGGTATAGAGATGCTCGAAACTGACCCCCGACATATGCTCAAGCGACAACAACCGCCCGAGGATAAAGTCGATGTCGTTGCGGTGCAGACGGGCGATCAATTCGGCCACACCGGCCCAATACAGAGCCAGGTCAATGCCGGGATGCTCGGCCTTGAACGAGGCGCTGGCATCGACGGCCAGCGTGCGCGCCACGTTTGGCAGCATCCCCAGCGCCACCCGAGGACGGGGCGCCGTACCGCTGGCAGCACGCGTTCCGGTTTCGATCTGCGCCATCGCGGTATCAAGGTGGCGGTGCAGCTTTTGCCCCGCATCGGTCAGGACCAGCCCGCGCCCCGTGCGAGTGAACAGCGGCTGGCCGATGATCTCTTCGATTTCCGCAAGCGAACGCGAGATGGCAGGCTGCGAAGAGTTCATCGCGGTCGCGGCGTCGGTCACCGATCCGGCCTTGGCGACGGCAAGAAAGCAGCGGATATGACGCATTCGCAGACGATTGATAAACATGCGACCTCTGGGTCAATGTGATGTGTCGCCGATCGGAGCCGCGTGGCTGTTGCAGCAGTTCGGCGTGGTGCCAATGGCCTAGCACGTTTGCATCAGGCATGTCAGCGGTCATCAGGTCGGGCAGGGCGTGACAATCGCCCCCCTTTTTGGCGCAAAACAAAGCGGCGGTTGGCCTGCAATTCTCTGGAAATAACCGCCGTCTTGGGCTACGCTTCGGGCGTATGAAAACCGTTCCTGCCGTTCATGATCCCCTTTTACAGAGACTGCCAAGGACGCCGTCCTGGGTGACCTCTGCACGCGCGGAAACCACCGAGGAACTGGCGTTCATGTCCGGTGCTGCGCTGTCGACGCTGCATCTTGTGGTGATGTCCGACGATGTCCCGCATGCCCTGATCCGGGCGCGTCTGGCGTTGCGGGCTGCCGAGGCCTGTGTGGTCCACACCGGGCGACCCGAGCGCGCAGCGGATCTGCGGGATGCGGTGCATTTGCTGCGGCCCGGCGATCATCCGGGGCCTGCGGGTGCGATTTTCCAGATGTGGCGCGGGGCGGTGACCCAGCTGATCTCGGGGCGGGGGCTACACAAGGCGCTGCCGGACTTTGCCATCTCCGAGATTGCGGGCTGGCTGGACGGCGCCACGGGCAGTGCCATAGGGCAGGCGGCGTCCGTGTTAGAGACGGTTCTGGCCGACGCCCCGCGTGCCGAAGCGGTGGCGCTGATCCTGGCGGATGCCGCGTTGGCGCGGGCCTTGCGCTGGGGCAAGGTGGTGCCGGTGCTGGCCACCGATCTGTCGGCGCGCGATCTGCGCCAGACGGGTGAAGAGCTGCGCCGCGCCTGTCACCGTGCGGTCATTGCGTCGGCGGCGGACACGGTTCGCATGGCCGCGGACCTGACCCGCCGTGCGGATCGTCTGAATTCCGTGGTGCCAAAGCTGCGTGCCAAGGGGGCGGGGGCCGCTGTCGATCTTTTCCTGGCCAGTGACGCCATGGCCGCT
>JAGXHE010000098.1 GCA_024636445.1 Sulfitobacter sp. | reverse complement strand
GCCGTTGCTTCCTTCGGGCGCAGCATCAGCCAGATCAGCGACCCGCCCGCCAGCACCAGAAACGGCACCATTGCGATATTGACTGCGGCCCAGCCTTCGACCGGACTGCCGCCCGAGCAGTTCATCAGCCCGCCCGAGGCCAGCGAGGCCATCGTCACGCCGCCGAAGACCAGCAGGTCGTTCAGGCCCTGCATCCGGCCACGTTCATGCGGCAGATGCGCGCCCGACAGCATCGTGGTGGCACCGATAAAGCCAAAGTTCCAGCCCAGACCCAGCAGCACCAGCGCGATGAAGAAGTTGGACAGGCTGACGCCCATCAGCGCCACGATCCCCGCCGCACCCAGTATCGCAATGCCCAGTCCCACGATCTTTTCCACGCCGAAGCGGTTGATCAGATGGCCGGTAAAGAAGGAGGGCGCAAACATCGCCAGCACGTGTGCTGTGACCACGTTCGATGCCAGATTGATGAATGTCGAACGTTGCTCGGCAGAGCTCAGCCCGCTCATGTCGGTGCCGGGCAGAAGATCACCCGTCAGGCCACATCCGACCACGGCCAGCGGCGTCGAGGTCATCACCAGATTCATCAGCGCATAGGACACCGTCGCACAGATCACCGCCACGGCGATGCGCGGCGTGCGCAGCAGTTCCATCCGGCTGCGGCCCTTGGGCGCGTCCAGTTCGGGCACCGGCGGCTTGGGGATATCGATGAACAAAAACAACAGCGCGCCGATCACATTGACCGCGATCACCGCCATATAGGTGCCGAGGAACGGGATCACATAGGCGTCGGCGGTCAGCTTGACCACCTGTGGGCCGATCACGGCAGAGATCAGCCCACCGGCCATCACGTAGGAGATCGCCTTGGGGCGGTAGGTATCTGATGCAGTGTCGGCAGCGGCAAAGCGGTAGAACCCCTGTGCCGACATGTAGATACCGGTCAGGAAACTGCCCGCAAGGAAGATCGGGAACGACCCCAGATAAAGACCATAAGCCCCGACGATGCCGCCCACGGCCCCGCCTGCGGCACCGACGAAAAACCCTGTGCGCCGGCCAAAGCGTTGCATGATGGCCGAAACCGGTGTCGCCGACAGCATCGAGCCCAGCACGATCAGCGAAATCGGCAGTGTGGCGAAACAGATATTGGACGCAAGCGACTGCCCCGCGAGCCCCGCCACCACGAAAATCATCGGCATCTGGCTGCCCAGGAACGCCTGGGCACACACCAGAACGGCCACATTACGCTTGGCCCGGCTGTCATTTGCATCTGTCATTTTCAGATGCGTAAACCTGTATGCGAACCTCGGCAAGCGCTTGTATACATACGAATGTGATCTGTTCCGCGATACCGCTGCCTCAAGACGTAGCGTCACTTGGATGCAATTCTGCGGCTGCGCAGCACTCAGGGCTGTGCTATCATCTGCACATCGCAAAACCCCAAGCCAACCACCATCATCCGCGCCAATCTGGCAGCATCGCCAAACTGCACCGCAACATCGGGAACGCCCTAGCCATGACAAAGACCAAACGCATCGTTCTTTCCAGCGACCATGCCGCCATCGACCTGCGCCAGACCATCGCCGCACATATCGCCGATCTGGGCTGGGAGGTGGTCGATATCGGCCCGACCACGCCGGAAAGCACGCATTACCCCTTGCATGGCAAGGCTGCCGCCGAACGTGTCGCTTCGGGCGAGTGCCGTTTTGGCATCATCCTGTGCGGCACCGGGCAGGGCATCATGATGGCCGCGAACAAGGTGGCGGGCATCCGCTGCGGCGTGTGTTCCGACACGTTTTCGGCCCGCATGATACGCCAGCACAACGACGCCAACATGCTGTCGCTGGGCGTGCGTGTGCTGGGCGAAGGTCTGGCGCTGGACATCGTCGATGCGTTCCTGACCGCCGAATTCGAAGGCGGACGCCATGCCACGCGCGTGGACATGATCGAGGCGCGCGAGGCTGAACTGACTGCTTAGGCAAGAGGCACGGCATGGGCAGACCGGCGCAAGACGTGAACATTCTGCTGCTGGGCGGCGCGGGCGAAACTGCGCCGGTGCTGTCGATGCTGCGTGGGCGTGCGGATATCGGGGTGAGTCTGATCTGGGACGGTGCGCCGCAGGACGGCTTGGCGTCGGACCTGCCCGATGTGACATTGGACCTTGCCGGTATCGCGGGCACGCTGCGGGCAGGGCGATTTACCCATCTGCTGGATGTCACGCACGGGTTTGCCGGAGAGATCAGCACCGATGCGGCCGCGGCCTGTGTCGATGCGGGCGTTGGGTATGCCGTGCTGCGCCGACCTGCGTGGACGGCGCAGGCGGGGGACCGTTGGCAGGATGTCGGTGATATCGAGGCCGCGGGGCAGGCGATTGCGCCTTTTGCGCGGGTCTTTACCAATGTTGGACGGGCGATGTTGCCTGCGCTCATCGGTTTTGACGGGCAGCTATACGTACGCCAGACCTCGCAACACGACGCCGCTGCGCCGCGCGGCAACATGCGCTATGTTTTCGGCACCCCGCCGTTTTCACGCGACAGCGAAGTCGCACTGCTGCGCGATCTGGCGGTCGAGGCGGTCTTGTTTCGCAACACCGGCGGGGATGCATCCGACACCAAGGTGACGGCGGCGCGCGCTCTGGGTCTGGAGATGGTGATGCTGGCCCGGCCTGCAGCACCTGAGGGCGTGCATTTGCCTGACGTTCAGGCCGTTTCTCGTTGGCTCGACACGCTGTGAGCAAAGGCGCGGGCATAGGGCGCATCATCGAAACCGATGCGGATGTGGCCGAGGGGGCCGCGTGGCTGGCCGAAAATGATCCGCGCATGGCCCACGCCTTGGCGCAGACCGGCCCGCTGCCTTTGCGCAGGCGCGCCGACGGGTTTGCGCAGCTTTTATCGGCGATCATCAGCCAGCAGGTCAGCACCGCCTCTGCTGCCGCCATTTGGGCGCGTATGCAGGACGCGGGATTGATCACCGAGGCAAAGGTGCTGTCAGCGGGCGACGAGGGCCTGCGCGCGGTGGGCCTCAGCCGTCAGAAGATCGCCTATTCCCAAGCGCTTGCTGCCGCCGATATCGACTATGCGGCCTTGCGCCATGCCTCCGATGCGCAGGTCATCGCCACGCTGATCGCGGTCAAGGGCATCGGAGTGTGGACCGCCGAGATCTACGCCATGTTCAGTCTTGGCCGCGCGGATGTCTTCGCCCCCGGAGATCTGGCCCTGCAAGAGGCCGCAAGGGTGCTGTACGATCTGCACCAGCGTCCTACGCCGCAGGCATTGCGCGCAATGGCCGAAGACTGGACCCCGTGGCGGTCGGTTGCGGCGCGCTGTCTCTTTGCGTACTACCGAATTGCAAAAGGCAGGGAAGGGATCACATGACACGCGTATTGAAATCGCAACGCCGCGAACCGACATCGGGCGAGGTCCGCTCGGCTGTGGTGTTTCTGCACGGCTATGGCGCGAACGGCGCTGATCTTTTGGGGCTGGCCGATCCGCTGTCGGAACATCTGCCCGACACGCTGTTCGTGTCGCCCGACGCACCCGAGCGCATCGACGGTATGCCAAATGCGTTCCAGTGGTTTCCGATTCCGTGGATCGACAATTCGAGCGAGGAAGAGGCCGAACGCGGCATGATCTCCGCTGTCGAGGATCTGAACGCCTATCTTGATGCGCTGATGGTCGACGAGGATCTGATGCCCGAGCAGGTTGCGCTGTTCGGGTTCAGCCAAGGCACGATGATGGCGCTGCACGTGGCGCCGCGCCGCGAGGATGCGCTGGCCGGTGTGGTGGCGTTTTCGGGACGGTTGCTGAACCCCGAGGCGCTGGTGGACGAAGTCGTTTCGCGCCCTCCGATCCTGTTGGTGCACGGCGACCAGGACGATGTGGTGCCGCCGCAATCGTTGCCGCAGGCCGCCGAAGCCTTGCAGGAAGCGGGTTGGAAAGACGTTTTCGCCCATGTGATGAAGGGGACCGCCCACGGCATCGCTCCGGATGGGCTGAGTATTTCGCTGGCATTTTTGCGCGACAAGCTGGGATTTTAGCATCGGGTTGTGTCTTAACACTATTTTTATACAACATTTTGTGCCTGACTGAGCCTTAATCATAAAAGGGCAATGGCAGCAGGGGCAGAAAATGTCGAAAAAACGCGTAAAGTCCGCCTTAACTCAGGCGGTTATGGGAATTTCGGTCTTGCTGGGGGCGCAGCTTTATGCACCCCTAGCCTCAGCCAAACGCAGCACCGAGGATTTTGTTCCGCCGATCACGCTGGAAAAAGAGCTGGGGCGCAAATTCGTCTTGCGCATGGCCGGACTGCCCGACGGGGTCGGTCAGGCGATGCTGCGGATCGACGCTGCGGATCAGGCGATGAACAGCCATCAGGAAGTGTCTGGCCTGTCGGGGGCCGATGTCTGGGTGGTGGGTTTGCAGGACTGGCAGCAGACCGATTGGCTGAAGAACAGCCCCTGGCACGCGCTCTTTGCCGCGCGCCTGAGCGAAAGCGCCGAGACGACCCTGTTCCGGTCGTTTCAGTGGCGTGTGCGCACCGGCCAGCATATTGACGTGCATTTCGTGAACCTGTCGCAAGCGCAGGATGTTCCGCGCCTGTGCCTTGCGCTGGCGGTCTATGATCTGAGCCGCGAATTGATGCCCCAACTGCGTCTGAACGGCAGCGCCACGCGGTCCGCGCGCGCGCGCAACTGCATCCGCGAGGGCTGGCGCGACATGCCCGTCGCCAGCAACTTTGAGTGATTCGAAACACCAAAGTTAAAGGTGGCACCCCGAGATGCGGTCGATGTGCCCCATATTGTAACGGGAGCGTGAAATTTCGCACCCATATGTGCTTGGAACATCTAGTGGCAAAAACCGGACTTGTCAGAAGCTTGCCACGAGATATAGTCAAACTCAGCAGGCGGGAGCACAGGCTCTGACCCGATACTGCAAGACGCGGTTCGGGTGCCACATCGGGTGAGGATGATTGCACCAATGGACGGCGATTTCAGAACGGAATTCACACGCGCACCGGGCGCGTTGAAACAGCATCCTGCACTCGTGCTGAATGCGGATTACAGGCCTCTCAGTTACTACCCCTTGTCGCTGTGGCCCTGGCAGGAAGCGGTCAAGGCGGCCTGGCTGGACCGGGTGGACATCGTCGCCGAATACGACGAAGTGGTCCGAAGCCCAAGTACGGTGTTCAGGATACCGTCTGTCGTTGTGCTCAAAGACTATGTGAAACCTCAAAAGCGCGTGGCCTTCACGCGCTTTAATTTATTTCTGCGCGACGAATTCCGCTGTCAATATTGCGGGGCACGCGGTGATCTGACGTTCGACCATGTGGTGCCGCGTGCCAGTGGCGGCGTGACCAGCTGGCAAAACGTGGTGGCGGCCTGTTCGCCGTGCAATCTGCGCAAAGGGTCCAAGTCGCTGCACCAAACCGGCTTCAACCTGCGCAAGCCACCGCGCCAGCCCGGGACAGAAGAATTGCGCAACATGGGCCGCAAATTTCCACCCGGGCACCTGCATGAAAGCTGGATGGACTTCCTGTACTGGGATGCGGAGCTGCAAGCCTGAAGTCTGCAGAGGGGGTCAAGCGTCCAGTTCCACCCATACTGGCACATGATCCGAAGGCTTGTCGCGCCCCCGCACATCCTTATCGATCTGGCAATCGCGCAGCATGTCCGCGACATAGGGGCATAGCAGGAAATGATCGATCCTGATGCCGTTGTTGCGGTTCCATGCACCGGCCTGGTAGTCCCAGAAACTGTAATGGCCGGGGGCCTGAACGCGGGCGCGGAACGCATCGGTCAGACCAAGGTTCACCATTTTGCGCCATGCTTCGCGCGCCTCTGGCCGAAACAGCGCGTCTTCACGCCAGTTCTCGGGATGCGCGGCGTCTTCGGCTTGCGGGATGATGTTGAAGTCGCCGGTCAAGAGGAACGGCGTTTCCTCGGCCAGCAACTTCTGCGCGCGCAGGCGCAACCGTTCCATCCATGCCAGCTTGTAGTCGAATTTGGGACCCGGCGCGGGGTTGCCGTTTGGCAGGTAGAGACCGCACAGCCGAATGGCGGCATTATTGCCCATGACGGTGGCTTCGATATAGCGGGCATGATCGTCCGTCTCGTCGCCGGGCAGATCACGTGAGACGTCCTCGAGGGGCAGCTTGGACAGGATCGCCACACCGTTGAAGGATTTCTGACCATGGGTTTCGACGTTGTACCCACGATCCTCGAACACTTCCCGCGGGAAAGCCTCGTCCACTGATTTGATCTCTTGCAAGATTACCACGTCCGGTTGCGCCTCGTCGAGCCACAGCGGAAGGGCCTCAATGCGTGCCTTGATTCCGTTGATGTTGAATGTTGCAATCTTCATGCCAGCGCTCCGTCCTGTCTGGTCCAAGCTATCGCGCATCGCCTTGAGAGGGGCAAGCGGGAAGCCGGAAGGCGCACATGCAATAGTGATTCTATTTGACCAGACACACGTTCTGGTAGGATTTCTGCGCAAGATCATCCTGAGGATACCGGAATCACGCCTGTGGATAAAAAAAAGATTCCGCGGGCGCGGAAGCGGAAATGATTTTGCTCGCGAAAGGTTGGATTGCGACCCTGATGTGGATAATTTGGCGGCTCCATCGGAGGCGTAAAATTCTTCTTGGCAGATACCGCCATGCGGGCAATCGTTTGAAAGTCTGCAACCTTAAATGGAATACCTGGAAGGACCTTACGATGAATGCACTTGCCCTTGAGATGTTTGAGAATGCCTTTTCTGCCGATGATCTGCACGGCGGTGAGCAGGTCTCGATGTTCAGTTCCGGATCAGTCCGGGAAGGCACCGACCTGCTTTGCGGCGATATGACGGGGCTTTTCACGACAAGCTGCATCACCGCCGGTCGCGACGCGCAGTCCGGTGACCGCGTCGAGATGTTCACAACAAGCTGCATCACCGCAGGTTCGGACGCACAAACCGGTGACCGCGTGGAGATGTTCACCACCAGCTGCATCGACAACGGCACCGATGCGACCAATGGCGCGCGGGTCGAGATGTTCACCACCAGCTGCTGAACCATTTTC
>JAGXHE010000097.1 GCA_024636445.1 Sulfitobacter sp. | reverse complement strand
ATCCACAACAGCCACAGCCCGACACGGCCAGACCATTCGGCGCCCATCAGCTTCCAGCCCAGACCACCCGCCGAGACGCTGTAATGCTCGAATATCCCCTGAGAGAACAGCACCGCGATGGCGACCATCTGCAAGGTCGTCTTCCATTTGGCCAGTTTGGTCACGGCAAGTGTACCCGATACGTCGCCCAGAAATTCGCGCAACCCGCTGACAAAGACTTCGCGAAACAGAATCATCGTGGCGGGCAGCACCAGCGAGGCTTTCCAGCTGGAAAACCCGACGATGACCATCAGGGCGATCACCACCATCGCCTTGTCCGCGATCGGGTCCAGCATCGCGCCGAGCTTGGTCTGTTGCTTCCAGGCGCGGGCCAGATAGCCGTCAAACCAGTCGGTGATCGCGGCCCCGACAAACAGGACCAAGGCAAACCAGTCCGCATAAAAGCGCGGGAAAAACAGAAACATCACCGCGACCATAGGCGCTGCAAACAGGCGCAGGGTCGTCAGGATATTGGGCAGGTTCCAGATCATATCAATGTGGTATCCTGTTGTGGTCCTCAGGAAAAGGGTCAGATCGCGACGGCCGCCCGGATGCGCGCGACCGCGTGCATCACGTGGTCCAGCCAGACCGCGTCTGTGGGTGTGTCTTCGGACGAAAACCACGCGATCGACAGTTCGCGCACCGGATCGACGAACAGAAACTGCCCATGAATACCCAGCCCGTGAATCAGCGGCGTGTCACCGGGGTGAACATACCACTTTGTACGGTAGTGCATCGCCTGATTTTCGAACTTGTCGTGGAAATCTCCGCGCAGCCAAGCGGCGTTGTCGCCCTTGGTCACGATATCGTCGAGCCAGCCCTTGGGAATGATCTGCACTCCGTCCCGCGCGCCGCCTTCGATCATCAATTGCCCGACCAGCGCCAGATCACGGGCGGTCAGGCACATGCCCCCTGCCCCGCGTGCCCCACCCAAACGGTCGACGGTGATATAGCCCGAAGTTTCGGCGCCCATCGGTGCCAGCAGGCGCTGCGACACCAGATCGGCAAAGCGGATACCCGTGGCGCGCTCCATCAACCAGGCCAGCAGGTCGGTCACGGGCGAGGCGTAGGAGAATGTTTCGCCATGCGGGCCGGCACTGTCGGTCAGACGCTCCTGAAAGCTGCGCAGATCGCCCGCCACGTCGCCCGCGGCCAGCGGATTCCAGTTGGCGGCCTTGCGGTAGTCGACGATCACGCCGTCGGTTGCGGTATAATCCTCTTCGAACAGCAGACCCACCTGCATATCCAGCGCGTGGCGCACGGTGGCCCCGGCATAGGCGGTGGCCTTAAGCTCGGGGAGATGGCGCGTCAGCAGATCATCCAGCGCCACCTCGCCCCGCTCGACCAGCGTGCCCATGACCAGACCCAGCACCGATTTTGACACCGACATCAGGATATGCGGGTCATGTCGCGTCATGCCGTTGCGATAGCTTTCGTGCACCACGCGGCCCTTGTGCAGGATCACCAGCGCGTCGTTCGCCATACCGTTGACAGCGTGGTCCAGATCGGCGGTAGAAAGGTCGGTGTCTCCATCCGGCAGTACCCGCACATTGGACGGATCGTTGCGGATCTCGGCAGAGGGCACCACTTCGCGCACATGGTGAAAGGCCCATGCGTTGAACGGCTGGGTGCGCCAGTTGGCAAGCGTGGCGCGGTCTTCGGGGGCGGGCGGAAAGCCTTGCATCAGGGACATGTCTGGACCTTTTGTTGTTCCGTCGCAGGGTCGGAGGATTACGCGGCAGAGGCAAGGCGGAATTGCGGGCCGTCGCAAGGTAATTGCGCCCGCCTGCGTCCCTGGTCCGGCCCCTATCCCGCCTGAAAATAATCGTAGATCTTCTGCGCCAAGGCCGCCGACACCCCATCAACCGCCTTGAGATCGGCCAGATTGGCCCGCCCCACCGCCTTGGCAGAGCCGAAATGCGCCAACAGAGCGCGTTTGCGCGCGGCACCCACGCCCGGCACATCATCCAGCGGCGTGGCCCCTACGGCCTTGGACCGTTTCGCGCGGTGGGTGCCGATGGCAAAACGGTGCGCCTCGTCGCGCATCCGCTGGATGAAATAAAGCACCGGATCGTTGTGCCGCAACGCCTTGATCGTCTTGCCGGTGCGGTGAAATTCTTCCTTGCCCGCGTCACGGTCCAGCCCCTTGGCGACGCCGACCATCGGAATGTCGCCAACGCCGTGGTCTTCCATGATCGTGCGCACCGCACTGACCTGCCCCGCACCGCCATCAATCAGCAGCAGGTCAGGCCACATGCTGCGCGTTCGGTCCGGGTCTTCCTTGAGCAGACGTTTAAAGCGGCGGTTCAGCACCTCTTTCATCATGCCGAAGTCATCGCCGGGGGTCAGCTCTTCGCCGCGAATGTTGAACTTGCGGTACTGGTTTTTCATGAACCCGTCCGGGCCCGCGACGATCATCGCGCCAACCGCATGCGCGCCCTGAATGTGGCTGTTGTCGTAGACCTCGACCCGCGCGGGCGGTTTGGGCAATTCGAACGCCTCTGCCACACCCTGCAACAGACGTGCCTGCGTCGCGGTTTCCGCCATCTTGCGCGCCAGACTTTCGCGTGCGTTGCGCAATGCGCTGTCGATAAGCTCCGCCTTTTCACCGCGCTGGGGCACCAGAAGCTCGACCTTGCGGCCCAGTTTCTGCGTCAGGGCGTCGGCCATCAGATCGGGGTTTTCGACCTGATTGGACAGGATCAACTGAGGCGGAGGCTCGCGGGTGTCATAGAACTGCCCCACGAACGCTTCGAGCACCTCGGCAGCGTCCACATCAGGCCCCACACGGGGGTAATAATCGTGGTTGCCCCAGTTCTGCCCCGCCCGGATAAAGAACACCTGAACGCAGGCCTGCCCATTTTCCAGATGCAGCGCGATGATATCGGCCTCGTCCACGTTCTTGGGGTTGATGCCTTGGGCCGTCTGCACCTGCGTCAGCGCCTTGATCCGGTCGCGCAGGGCGGCGGCGCGCTCGAACTCCATGTTCTCGGACGCCTCGGCCATATCGCGCCCCAGCCGGGCCTGAATATCGGTGGATTTGCCGGACAGGAACTTTTGCGCGTCCCGCACGGTCTGCTGATACTCCGAAGGGCTGATCTTGCCCACGCAGGGCGCGCTGCAGCGTTTGATCTGATATTGCAGACAGGGGCGTGAACGGCTTTCGAACATGGAATTCGAGCAGTCGCGCAGCAAGAACACCCGCTGCAACTGGTTCAGCGTGCGGTTCACGGCACCGGCACTGGCAAAGGGGCCGTAATACGCGCCCTTCTCCTTTTTCGCGCCGCGATGTTTCTTGATCTGGGGGTAGTCACTGTCGGCAGTCACCAGAATATTGGGAAAGCTCTTGTCGTCGCGCAGCAGCACGTTGAACTTGGGCTTGAGCTGCTTGATCAGGTTCTGTTCCAGCAGCAGCGCTTCGGTTTCGGTACGTGTCGTCAGAAACATCATCGACGCGGTATTGTCGATCATCCGCGCGATCCGCGCGCTGTGCCCGGTGGGCCGCGCATAGGAGGACACCCGTGCCCGCAGGTTGCGCGCCTTGCCCACATAGAGCACGCGGCTTTCGCTATCGAGCATCCGGTAAACGCCGGGCGAGGCGTCAATCGTCTTCAGATAGGCCTGAATGACTTTGTGGCCTTGCTCAACTTTGGGGAGGGGTTCGCCGCTGTCTTGCACCATGGTCAGAGCGAATCCCTTGCGGGTTTGGCTGCACCAACAGTGGCAAGCATTTCAAGCACTTTGATGTCCACCGTTCCTGTGGATAAGTCTTTGGACAATTTTGCCTGACCTGGAAATTTCCGTTGGTTTTGGCTGGTTTCCCCGATATGCCTAATTTTTAAGCACTTACAGATGCCATTGTTTTCAAAAGATAAATTCTTTTCCACTTGGCAAACCTCTGAAAACACGCAGCTTTTTGTAACAGTTTTGTAACTTGAGTTAACGCAGTGCAAAACTTTTGCGGCGTCGCTCGGGTCACGGGCCTGCACCGACCGAGAATCGCATGCGATTCTTGTCACTCCACACCTTGAACGTCCGGTGTCTGCCACGCCAGATGCTGGCCACCATCGACGCACAGCAACTGCCCTGTAATGGCAGGAGCATCGAGGAAATAGCCCAGCGCCGCCGTGATGTCAGCCGTGTTCGCACCACGCCCCAGGATCGTCGAAGCCCGTTGTGCCGCGAAATGTTCATCGCTTTGCCGCGCACCCTGCAGGGTCGGGCCCGGCCCGATGGCATTGACCCGGATCGCAGGGGCCAGCGCGCGCGCCGTGGTCTGGGTCAGCGCCCAGAGCCCCATCTTGGCCAGCGTATAGGTCATGAATTCAGGCGTCAGCTTGCGCACACGCTGGTCCACCATGTTGACGATCAGCCCGGTGGCAACAGGCTCGCCTTGCGCGTCGGTGTCGGCCTGCACCCCCTGAGCCGCCATCCGCTGGGTCAGCAGAAACGGCGCACGCAGGTTGCTGCCCATATGCCTGTCCCAATGGTCGCGGGTTGCCGAATGTATGGTGTCATATTCGAAAATCGAAGCGTTGTTGACCAGACAGGTGACCGGCCCGCCCAATACCTCGACCGCCTGCCCGAACAGCGTCTGGGTCGCGTCCTCGTCCAGCAGATCGGCCTGAATAGCCACCGCATTTCGGCCCATGCCCTTTATCTCATCCACCACGGCATCGGCCCCGTCCGAGGACGTGGAATAATGCACCGCAACATCATGCCCGCGCTGCGCCAGATACAGCGCCATCGCGCGGCCAAGACGGGTGCCGGCACCGGTAACAAGACTGCGGGTCATGGGCGATCCTTTCGGGGGTTCAGACGTAGAACAATACCGCCAACAGATAGGCCGCATAGAGCGCGGTCAAGATCACACCCCACAACCGCGAGATGTCACGCCCGAAATAGACGAAAGGCAGGAGCAAAAGCGCGGATGCAAGCATGACCCAGAAGTCAAAGGTCAGGAACTGCGGGTCAACCGGGATCGGGCCGACCATCGTTGCAACACCGATGACCGCCAGCAGGTTGAACATATTGGAGCCGATGACATTTCCCAGCGCCACGTCGGCCTGACGGCGAAGTGCTGCCATGACCGTGGTGGCAAGCTCGGGCAATGATGTGCCCACAGCCACCAGCGTCAGGCCGATCACCGTGTCGCTGACGCCGTAAGCCGTGGCGATGATGGTGGCATTTGTCACCAGCAATTGCGCCCCTACCGGCAGACCGACCAGCCCCGCCGCCAGATAGGCAAGGATGCGCCACATCTTCATATCAGGGTCGGCGCCTTCGACCTCGGCTTCATCATCGTCCAGACCGGCATTGGCAGCAGCGCGTGCCGCCTTGCCTGCGCTGCGGTGTTTGCGGGTCTGGCGGAAGGCGTCGTAGAGCACGCCGGCCATCAAGGTCAGCAGGACAATCCCCGCAATCCAGTCAAACACACCGCGAAAGCCAAGCGCGATAAACACGACCGTCGCCACGATCATGAACCGGAAGGTCTTGCGTGTGTCGTGTTCCGAGGTGTGCATCGTCGCCAGCAGCGCCGGCAGACCCAGCACCAGCAGGATGTTCGCCGTGTTCGATCCGACCACGTTGCCCAAGGCCAACCCCGGCACCCCGTCGATGATCGCCTGAACCGATATCAGCAGCTCGGGCGCAGAGGTACCAAAAGCCACGATGGTCAGGCTGACGATCAGCGCAGGCACGCCGAAACGCAGGCTCAGGTTCACAGCACCTTTGACCAGCGCATCACCGGCAAACAGCAAAATCACGAGCCCGAGGCCCGACAGAATCCACGGCAGCAGCATCTTTAACCTTTTTTACAGGGACAAGGAGAGGTGCCGATGCGGTATCGGCCACAGCTTTTGCATCTGGACTGGGTCAGGCGCTTGCCGCCCAGCCAGTGCATCTTGCCGAAAAAGCCGAGGACGGCGATAAAGACAAAGAACAGAACGATGATCTTGAGCAGCATGACTTACAGTCCGAACCGTGAATATGCGGCGCGTTCTTCGATCATCTGGCCCGCGTCTTCGACCACCTGAGCGCCAAAGCGCGACAGGAACGGGCGGCGCACACCGTAGCGGCGCAGGCGGACCTTGTCGCCAAAGCGGTCCTTCAGCATCGGTTTCAGATGGCCGATCCCGTCGATCAACCCCAACTCGGTTGCCCGCTTGGCCAACCAGACCTCGCCGGTGAACAGCTCTTCGGTGCTGTCCAGCTTGCCACCGCGCCGCGCCGTGACGTGGTCGATGAAATTGGTGTGAATGTCGTTCAGCAACCTGTCCAATCGGGCCACGTCTTCGTCCGTTTCGGGGCGAAAGGGGTCGTTCATCGACTTGGATTTGCCGGCGGTGTGTACGCGCCGCTCGATGCCATAGCGACCGATCAGCTCTTGCAGGCCAAAGCCTGCGGAAATCACCCCGATAGAGCCCAGAACCGACGAGGGATCAGCGTAGATCTCGTCTGCCGATGCCGCCAGCCAATAGCCGCCGGAAGCGGCCACATCCTCGACGAAGGCGATGACCGGAATATTCTTTTCCTCAGCCAGCCGCCGGATGCGCGCCCCGATCAGCGAGGACTGCACAGGGCTGCCCCCCGGCGAGCTGATTTCCAGCGCAACCGCCACGGGCTTGCCCCGCGAAAAGGCTTTTTCAAGGATTGGTCCAAGGCTTGCATCGTTCAGCGTGCCACGGGTGCCCCCCGCGATCACGCCCTGCATTCGCACGACTGCCACCGACGGATCGGATTTCATAAATGGGATAAATCGTTTCATGCCGTTGATGTAGACAGCACAGGCGGGGCAAACAAGGCCATGCGCGGTTTATTCCCGAATGCGCCAGCCAGTACGGAAGATCCATCCGATCACCAGCAGGCAAAGACCGGTAAATCCGGCAATAGCCAGCAGGCTGACCCCGATCGGCACATCCGCGATGCCAAAGAAAGCCCAGCGGAAACCAGAGATCAGGTAGACCACCGGGTTGAACATCGAAATCGCCTGCCAGACGGGCGGCAACATCGAGATCGAATAGAACGACCCGCCCAGGAAAACCAAGGGCGTGACGATCAGCAAAGGCACCAGTTGCAACTGTTCAAAGTTCTTCGCCCAGATCCCGATGATAAAGCCGAACAGCGAAAAGCTGACGCAGGTCAGGACCAGAAACAACACCATCGCGGCGGGGTGCAGGATGGTGATGTCGACAAAGAAAAACGCAGTGATCAGGATGATGGTACCGATAAACATCGCCTTGGTCGCCGCGGCACCCACATAGCCCAGAACGATTTCCAGAAAGTTGACCGGCGCCGACAGCAATTCGTAGATCGTGCCGATGAATTTGGGGAAATAGATTCCGAAAGAGCCGTTCGAGATGCCTTGGGTCATCACCGACAGCATGATCAGCCCCGGCACGATAAAGGCCGCATAGCTGACACCTTCGACCTCGTTGATACGGCTGCCGATGGCCGCGCCAAATACGACGAAATACAGCGATGTCGACAGCACCGGCGAGATGAGAGATTGCAGGAACGTGCGGAAAAACCGCGTCATCTCGAAGACATAGATGGATTTGATCGCCGTCCAGTTCATGCCGCGTCCTCCTTGACCAGTGTCACGAAAATATCCTCTAGCGAGGATTGCCGCGTGACCACATCGCGCAGCACCAGCCCTTCTGCGGCCACGTCGCTCAGCAGTTTGGTGATGCCCGTGCGCTCGGCACGGGTGTCGTAGGTGTAGATCAGGCTTGAGCCATCCGGCCCCAGTCGCACGGCATCCGATTTCAGACTGTCGGGCAGCGCATCCAGCGGCGCATTCAGCTGCACCTCCAGCTCTTTCTTGCCCATGCGCTGCATCAGCGCGTGCTTGTCCTCGACCAACAGGATCTCGCCCTTGGCGATCACCCCGATGCGGTCGGCGATGGCTTCGGCCTCTTCGATGTAATGCGTCGTCAGGATGATGGTCACGCCGTCCGCCTTCAGATCGGCCACGATGTCCCACATGTCTTTGCGCAGTTCTACATCCACGCCGGCGGTGGGCTCGTCCAGAAACAGCACGCGCGGCTCGTGGGCCAGCGCCTTGGCGATCAGCACGCGGCGCTTCATGCCGCCCGACAGTTCCTTGATCTGGGCGTTACGCTTGTCCCACAGGGACAAACGTTTCAGGATGCTTTCGATCAGCGCGTCGTTGCCACGCTTGCCGAACAGGCCGCGTGAAAAGCGCACAGTGCTGATGACCCGCTCGAAGGGTTCAAGCGACACCTCCTGCGGGACCAGCCCGATCATTGTGCGTGTGGTCCGAAAATCGGTACGGATGTCGTGCCCGCCCACAGTGACGCTGCCCGACGTCGGGGTGATGATCCCGCAAATCGCCGAAATCAGCGTGGTCTTGCCGGCACCGTTCGGCCCCAGCAGCGCGATGATCTCGCCTTCCTCGATTGACAGGTTCACGCCCTTGAGCGCTTCGAACCCGCCGTCATAGGATTTTTTGAGATCGCGTATTTCCAGAATGGTGGACATGGGGCAGCTCCGTCAGGTTCGAAGTCTGTACCTAATGCCTGTGCGAGCACATGACCAGCCCAGGGTCTCCCAGAGAATCGCACAGTCACCTGTGCGCAATCAGCTCTTGCCGCTCAGCCGACCCAGCCAGCTTTTCTTGGGCGCGTCTGTTTCTGCCACTTCGGCATCCGCCACCACCTTTTCGGGCACCTCATCCGGTGCAGGGCCTTCGACCGCCGCTTTGAAGTTGTCAAAGAACTGGTCTGCCATCTTTTTGGCAAACCCGTCGATGATCCGGCTGCCCAGCTGCGCCAGCTTGCCGCCGACCTTGGCCTCGACGTCATAGCTCAGCTCGGTGCCGCCGTCTTTTTCGACCATACGCACATCTGCGGCCCCCTTGGCAAAGCCTGCGGCACCGCCTTTGCCTTCGCCCGAGATGGTCAGCGACTGGTTCTCGACCCTCTCGGACAGGGTCACCTGCCCCTTGAACGTGGCCTTCACCGGGCCGACCTTTTGCACCACCACAGCCTCGAAACCTTCTTCGGGCGATCCGGTCACGTCTTGGGCACCGGGCACGCAGGCCTGCAAGACCTTCGGGTCCAGCAATGCGGCGTAGACATCTGCGGGCGGGGCCGCGATCTGGCGGGTGTCGGACATTTTCATCTGGGTGGCCTCCCTCTGGGCTGTGCCTTGGTCATAGCCTAATGCACCTGATGCGCCAAGAGGGGGTGACAGGGCCTGCAACCGTGATACGGCTGGAGCCATGACAAGCCTTTTGCACAATCGCGCCAACATCGGCATTCTCTTTATCCTGATCGGTGTTTTCAGCATTTCGATCAACGACATGCTGATCAAGCAGCTGTCAGGTGGCTATCCGCTGCACGAGATCGTCTTTGTGCGCTCGGCCATCGGCATCATGATCACCCTGTGCGTCGTGCAGATGGAGGGCGGCTGGTCGATCCTGCGCACCTCGACACCCGGCCTTCATGCTCTGCGCGGGCTGTTGATCGTGGTCTCGAACATGACGTTCTTTCTGGCGCTGGCGGCCCTGCCGCTCGCCGATGCCACCGCCCTGTTCTTTGCCGCACCCCTGTTCATCACGCTGCTGTCGATACCGGTGCTGGGCGAAAAGGTCGGGCCCCTGCGTCTGGGCGCTGTTGTCGTGGGTTTTGTCGGCGTCATCATCATGCAGCGTCCGTGGGTCGACAGCGGTGATCTGGCGGCCTCGCGGCTGGTGTTGTTGTTGCCGCTGGTGGCGGCGCTGACCTACGCGATGAACCAGCTGATGACCCGCAAGCTTGGCGTCAAAAGCAAGGCCAGCGCGCTGTCGGTCTATATTCAGGGCACGTTCATCGTGGTCTCACTGGGCTTTTTCGTGGTCGCCGGAGACGGGCGTTTCGCCGAAGGATCGACCAGCCCGTCGGTGCTGTTCCTGCTGCGCGCCTGGGTCTGGCCCGCTGCGTCTGACTTTTGGGTTCTGCTGGGCTTGGGTCTGAACTCGGCCATCGTCGGCTATTGCCTCAGCCAGGCCTACCGCATGACGGATGCAGCCACCGTCGCCCCGTTCGAATACGTCGGCCTGCCGCTGGCGGTGCTGTGGGGCTGGCTGATCTTTTCGGAAATCCCGGTGTTCGAGGTATGGATCGGCATCGCGCTGATCCTCGCGTCGGGGCTGTTCGTGTTCCTGCGCGAACAGAAAAAGGCGCGCCTGATCGCCAGTGCCAAGATCAATCAGCGCTGATGCGGATCACGACCTTGCCCGTGGCCTGACGGCTGCGCAGCAGGTCCAGCCCGTCGTTGGCCCGGTCCAGCGGCAGCACGTTGCTGACATGCGGGCGCAACTGGCCTGCGTCATACCACGCGATCAACTGGGCAAAGCTGCGGGTCAGAACCTCGGGCGCGAAACGCTTGTATCCGCCGACGTAGAATCCGATCACGGTCAGGTTCTTGACCAGCAGGATGTTGGCCGGAATTTGCGGCACCGTGCCGCTGGCAAAACCGATGGGCAGGATACGCGCCTCGGGGTTGCAGGCGCGCATGGCGGCGGTGAACAGATCGCCGCCGATGGGGTCATAGACCACATCCGCCCCGCCCAGCGCCAACACGGCCTCGCGCAGATCATCCGTATCGCTGTCGATCAGATGGTCGGCGCCAGCCTTGCGCGCGATCTCAAGCTTGTCGGCACCACGCGCACAGGCGATGACCTCGGCCCCCATCAGCTTGCCAAGCTCCACCGCCGTCAGACCCACACCACCCGATGCGCCCAGCACCAAAAGCCGCTCGCCGGGTTGCAGGTGGGCGCGGTGATCCAGCGCCATATGGCTGCTGGCATAGGCCACCAGAAACGCCGCCGCATCCGCGTCGGGCATATCGTCAGAGATAGGAACGCAGGCGCTGGCGGGCACAACGGCATAGTCGGCAAGCCCCCCATGTCCGGGATTGGCCGCGATACGCTGGCCGACGTGCAGGCCCTCGACACCGTGACCCAGCGCGTCGATCACGCCGCACAGTTCCATCCCCGGTGTCACCGGCAGATCGAATTTCTCCTGATATTTGCCAACCTGAACCAGCGTATCGGCAAAATTCAGACCGCAGGCGCGCACCCGCACCCGCACCTCGCCCGCAACGGGGTCCGGCATGGCGATATCGTGCAGTTCCAGCGGCGCACCAAGGTCGCGGACCTGCATCGCACGCATCAGAATGCCTCGGGCCGCGCCTCGCGCGCCATGTGGTCCAGAACCGCGTTCACGAAACTGGGTTCCTTGCCGTCGGGAAAGAACGCCTTTGCCACGTCGACATATTCGACGATCACCACCTTGGGTGGCGTGCCCGTGTCGCGAAATTCGGCGCCCGCGGCGCGGAACAGCGCCCGCAAGGTCGGGTCGATCCGCGCAATCGGCCATTTCGCCACCAGCGCACGGTCGGTCATCTGGTCAATCGACGCCTGATAGTTCACCGCATCTTCCAGCACGCGCCCGAAATGGTCGGGGTCGCCCTCCTGCATTTCGTCACCTTCGTAGATGGCACCGAAACGGTGGTCGAGAAACTCGCGCTGCACCGTCTCGACGGTCATGTTGGAATGTTCCATCTGGAACAGCGCCTGCACTGCGTAAAGCCGCGAAGCAGAGCGCATCTTGCGTTTTTGATTGCCCGAAAGGGTCATGCTGTGGAGGTTCCGTCGTTGTCGCCTGCAAGCAGGATGTTCTCAGAGGCCGGCTTGAACCCGATGCCTTTGCTTTGGCCCCGCCATTTACGGGCGAGTGCTACAAGATGCAAGGCCGCAGCGGCTGCCCCGCCACCCTTGTTCTGACCGTCCACGTCGGCGCGCACTTCGGCTTGCTGGCGGTTTTCGACGGTCAGGATGCCATTGCCGATGCACAGCCCCTGCAAGCCCAGCAATTGCAGCGCGCGGCTGCTGTCGTTGCACACGGTTTCATAGTGGGTCGTCTCGCCGCGAATGACACAACCCAATGCCACGTAGCCGTCAAAGTTCGACGCCCGGTCAGAGATGCCGATGGCGGTGGGAATTTCCAGCGCGCCGGGCATCTCGACCAGATCCCAGGTGCCGCCTGCGGCCTCGATCTCGGCCTTGGCACCGGCGACCATATTGTCGGCGATATCCTTGTAATAGGGCGAGACCACGATCAGGATTTTCACGGGGCGGTCAAAGCTGGGGCGGTCCAGTATATAGTGCTGTTCGGCTTGGGCCATCAGGCGTCTCCCATGATCGGGCGGGTGCCCGTGATTTCCAGATTGTACGAATCCAGTCCGACATAGCGCGTTTGCGGGTGGTCCGTCAGCAGGACCAGTTGCTGCACACCCAGATTGGACAGGATCTGCGCCCCAAGGCCCGTGTTCTTGACCGTGCGCGGGCCGTCGTCGTCGGCACCACTGTCGCTGAGCGTCTTGCGCGGCTGGCGGAACAGACAGACGATGCCGCGCCCTTCGTCGGCGATGATCTGCATCGCGCGCGGCAGTTCGGCGGCGGGCGCAGGCCCAAGGCCCAGAACATCGGTCGAGACATCCAAGGCATGTGTGCGCACCAGCACCGGCTCGGGCGTGGTGATGTCGCCCTTGATCAGCGCCACGTGTTCGATGCCAAAGGTCTGGTCGGTGAATATCCGCATGTCCCATTCACCACCGAATTCCGACGTCACCATGCGCGCATCGGTCTGGTCCACCAGATTGTCGTGACGGCGGCGATAGGCGATCAGATCGCTGATCGTGCCGATTTTCAGCCCGTGCTCGGCCGCATAATCCACCAGATCGGGCAGGCGCGCCATCTCGCCGTCGGGTTTCATGATCTCGCAGATCACCGATGCGGGGTAATGCCCCGCCAGCCGCGCCACGTCGCAGCCTGCCTCGGTATGCCCGGCACGCACCAGCACGCCACCGGGGCGCGCGCGCAGCGGGAACACATGGCCCGGCGTGGCGATATCGGCGGCACCGGCCTGCGGGTTGATCGCTGTCGCCACGGTCAGCGCGCGGTCAGCGGCGGAAATGCCGGTGCTCACGCCCTCGCGGGCCTCGATGCTGACGGTGAATGCGGTTTCGTGCCGTGACGAGTTGTGCATCGCCATCATCGGCAGGCCCAGTTCCTCGATCCGGTCCGCAGGCAGCGTCAGACAGATCAGCCCACGCCCGTGCGTCGCCATGAAGTTGACCGCCTTGGCGTCGGCAAACCCTGCGGGGATCACCAGATCGCCTTCGTTCTCACGGTCTTCGTGATCGACAAGAATGAACATCTTGCCCGCGCGCGCTTCCTCGATGATCTCTTCGATCGGGCTGATGGCGTCCGCAAGGCCGCCCTCGACGGGGCCTGGCGTTTCAAATGTCTTGCTCTCGGGCATGGGGGCCTCCGTTTGAAGTGTTATCCGGCAGATAATCCCTAAGGTGACAAAACGCCAGTGCGGGCTGCCTGTCATGGCAATGTGCGCCGATGCACGGGGCCAAAACGCCGCAAGGTGATTTGCAAACTCCGGTCGCGCCGCGCGTAGGGCCGAATGCAAAAGCGCCCTCGCATTGGCGTGCGGGGGCGTTGTCGCGTCTACAGTCTGATGTGGCGGCAGGGTCTGGCGCCCTGAAACCTCAGCCCGCCTCGGCCAGCCGTGCGACATAGCGGGCCAGCGTGTCGATCTCCAGATTGATCGCGTCGCCAACGGCCACATCGCCCCAGGTCGTCACCTCCTTGGTGTGCGGAATAAAGTTGATGCCGAAGACATCGCCCTGCACCTCGTTCACCGTCAGCGAGGTGCCGTTCAGCGCCACCGACCCCTTGGATGCAATGAACCGCGACAAAGCGGCAGGGGCACGCAGTTGCACGCGTGTGCTGTCGCCTTCGTCGATGACCGAGATTACCTCGGCCACGCCGTCGATGTGGCCCGACACGATATGCCCGCCCAGCTCGTCGCCCACCTTCAGCGCGCGCTCCAGATTGACCCGCTTGCCTTCGGTCCATGCGCCAAGGTTGGTCTTGGACAGGGTTTCAGCACTGATATCCACGTCATACCAGGTGTCGCCCAGCGCCACGACGGTCAGGCACACGCCATCCGACGCGATGGATGCGCCCATGTCGATGCGGTCCGTGTCATAGCCGGTTTCGATCCGCGCGCGCAGATCGCCTGCATGTTCCAACGCGACGACTTTGCCGATATCGGTGATGATCCCTGTAAACATGGCGGTGCCCCCTGAAACTGTTCTATCTCAGCTAAACCTGCCCGCCCCTGCGTGCAAGACCCGCAGCCATTGCGCAAATGCCCGACCACAGTCATATTTCAGCCGGATTTGGGTGGTCACTAGACGCTAACCCTTACGATCTATTCAGAGGACAGATGCCGCACACCACCGCCGATCAACGTGTTTTCCTGTTCCTGCAGGGCCCGCATGGACCATTTTTCAACCGTCTTGGAAAAATGCTGCGGCGCGCGGGGGCGTCGGTGTGCCGTGTCGGCTTTAACGCTGGCGACCGTGCATTCTGGTTCCATTCGTCCAGCTACATCCCCTATCGCGGCACCGCCGAGGATTGGCCACAGACCTTTGCCGATCTGTGCACGGCCCGCCATGTCACCGACATCGTGCTATACGGCGATACCCGCCCCATTCACGCCAGCGCCGTGGCCGAGGCCAAACGGCGCGGCATTACGGTGCATGTCTTTGAAGAAGGCTACATGCGCCCCTATTGGGTGACCTACGAGCGCGGCGGCACCAATGGCAACTCGCGACTGATGGGCATGAGCATCGCGCAGATGCAAAAGGCGCTGGCCATGTCCGACATGGAGGCACCGCTGCCCCCCGCGCATTGGGGCGATATGCGCCAGCACGTGTTCTACGGCGCGCTCTACCACTGGTTCGTGATGTTCCGAAACGGTGATTACCGTAATTTCCGCCCGCACCGCAGCATCGGCGTGACCAAGGAGTTCCGGCTTTATGTGCGTCGCCTGCTGTTGATGCCCGCGCACGCCATCGACCGGCGGATCAGCACATTGCGGGTCCGGCATGGCGGCTTTCCCTATCATCTGGCGCTGCTGCAGTTGGAACACGACTCCAGTTTTCAGCAACATTCGCCGTTCGACACGATGTCCGACTTCCTCAAAGTGGTGATCGAAGGATTTGCCAAGGGCGCACCAGCGCACCACCATCTTGTGTTCAAGGACCATCCGCTGGAAGACGGCCGCGTGCCGATCCGCCGCGCCGTGCGCAAACTGGCGGGCGAACACGGTGTCATGGACCGGGTGCATTACGTGCGCGGCGGCAAGCTGGCCGGGCTGATGAACGAGGCGCGCAGTGCCGTGACCGTGAACTCGACCGCCGGCCAGCAGGTGTTGTGGCGGGGCATCCCGCTCAAGGTCTTTGGTCGCGCGGTCTACAACCAGCCCGAGTTCGTCTCGGACCAACCGCTGCATGAATTCTTCAAGGGCGCCACCCGTCCTGACAACAAGGCCTACAAGGATTACCGGCGCTACCTGCTGGAGACCTCGCAACTGCCCGGCGGGTTCTATTCGTCGCGCGGACGGCGGCAATTGCTGCGCCATGTGGTCGATATGATGCTCTCACCCGAAGATCCCTACGACGCACTTGAATCCGGAACCGCGGCTCCAAGGCAACAGTTGCGGTTGGTCAATTAATCAACACCACCCCTAGCGGTAGATTTTCTCTGCGGATTCCGGTAGCTTGACAGGAATACCCCGAAACAATCGGGGATTTTTCGAGGCAGAACAAGAATAGGTCGAGGAGACCGCGCAGTGATTTTCCATGGATTCAAGTGGGCGCGCCCTGTCGCGCTGCTGACGGCGCTGGCTGTTCTCAGCTCGTGTGGCTTGCCGCAAGTCGGCCCTAACAAACGGCAAATTTACGCAGGTTCGGTACAACGCGAAGGTGATTCGTTTATTATTTCGGTCAATGATCGCGTGACCCGTGCCACCTCAGTGGTGCCCGCGCTGGGCTTTTCCGAAGGGTTCAAGTCCGCCGCCGTTCTGGGGTCGGATACGATCCAGCCAGGCGATGTGCTGGGTCTGACGATCTGGGAAAACGTCGATGACGGCCTGCTGGCCGGCGAAATGCAGAATGCGACCCCGCTTGAAGAAGTGCAGGTCGACGGTGCCGGATTTATCTTCGTGCCCTATGCGGGCCGCATCCGCGCTGCGGGCAACAGCCCCGAAGCCATTCGGCGCATCATCACCACCAAGCTCGAAGAACAAACGCCCGACCCGCAAGTTCAGGTGCGCCGTCTGGCCGGTGACGGTTCGACCGTGTCGCTGATCGGCGCAATCGGCGGTCAGGGCGTCTATGCCATCGAGCGGCCCACACGCACGCTGGGTGCCATGCTGGCCCGCGCCGGTGGTGTGACCATCCCGCCCGAAATCGCTCAGATCACCGTCATCCGTGGCGCGCAACGGGGCAAGATCTGGCTGCAAGACCTGTATGACCACCCCGAACTGGACATCGCCCTGCGCGGCGGCGACCGCGTTCTGGTCGAGGAGGACACCCGCGCCTTTACAGCACTTGGTGCAACCGGCGGTCAGGCCCGCGTTCCCTTCAAAAGCCAGAACATGAGCGCGCTGGAAGCCATCGCTCAGGTCGGCGGGCTGAACCCGATCACGGCAGATCCCACAGGTATCTTCGTGATGCGCAACGAAGACGCGGTCATCGCCAATTCGGTTCTGGGCCGCAACGATCTGCAAGGGGCGCAGCGCATGGTCTATGTTCTGGACCTGACGCAGCCCAACGGCATGTTCGAAGCGCGCGATTTCCTGATCCGCGATGGCGACACGCTCTACGTCACCGAAGCTCCCTATACGCAGTTCACCAAGATCCTCTCGGCGCTGACCGGGCCTGCGGGTTCCGTCAACTCGCTGGCAAGCATCGCCGGGAACTGACCTTTGCCGCCTGCACCGCAGGTCATGCATGTCGCCGGACCCCCAAAGGTCCGGCGGCTTTGCGTTTACAACGGTGGTTTTCTGACCCAGCGCCGTCTGCGCCGTATCCTGAAACTGGCGGGCTACCGGATTTCGCTGGGCCTGCCGCGTGATGGCGATCTGGTCGGTGTCTGGGGCAACAGCCCCACCGCCCATCGTGGCGAGAGGATGGCCGCGAAACATGGCGTGCCCATCGTTCGGATCGAGGATGCCTGGCTGCGCTCGCTGTATCCGGGGCGTGCTTCGGGTCTTGCTAGGGGGCGGTCAGATGATCCGCCGCTGGGCCTGCTGATCGACCATTCGGGCGCACATTTCGATCCCGCACAGCCATCGGACCTTGAGAAGATCCTGCGCGATGACCCGCTGGACGACACGGCCCTGCTGAACCGTGCCCGAGGCTGCATCGCGCGGATGCAAGAGGCGCATCTGACCAAATACACCGCATTTGACGCGACGCGCCCGCCGCTTCCGCCGGGCTATGTGGTGGTCATCGACCAGACATCCGGCGATGCCTCGGTGCGCGCCAGCGGTGCCGACCGCAACCGGTTTCTGGAAATGCTCTTCGTCGCGCAGGAGGAACACCCCGCCGCGCGGATCGTGATCAAGACGCACCCGGAGACCGCCCAGGGCTTTCGTCAAGGCTATTTCAGCGAAGCCGATTGCAACGACCGCATCACCCTGCTGGACGACGCCATCAGTCCGTGGACCTTGTTCGAAGGGGCAATCGGCGTTTACACCGTGTCGTCGCAACTGGGTTTCGAGGCGATATTCGCGGGCCACAAACCCCGCGTTTTCGGGCAGCCCTTCTATGCGGGCTGGGGGCTGACGACGGATGAATTTCCCGTTCAACGCCGCCAGCGCACCCTGACCCGCGCCCAGCTGTTTGCGGGCGCGATGCTACTCTATCCCACGTGGTACGATTCCTACCGCGACTGCCTGTGCACCGCCGAGACTGCGATTGAAACGCTGGCCGCACAGACCCGCGCGTGGCGGGCCGATCATCAGGGCTGGGTCGCCAGCGGTATGCGGCTGTGGAAGCGCAAGCCCTTGCAGCAGGTGTTTGGCCAACACAGACGGATGATCTTTCAGGACGATCCCGCCCGCGCCCGCGCGACCGGTCGGCCCTGGATGGTCTGGGCAGGCAAGGCCCAAGTGGGCCACGAGGATGCCGTGCGGGTCGAGGACGGATTTCTGCGCTCGCGCGGGCTGGGCGCGGAACTGGTGCCGCCGCTGTCGCTGGTCACGGACGATCTGGGGATTTACTACGACCCGTCGCAGCCCAGCCGCCTGGAGCAGTTGATCGCCAAGCGCGCCAGCCTGCGCCCCGATCAACGTGCCCGTGCCGAAGCATTGATGCGCCAACTGAAGGATGCGGCGCTGAGCAAATACAACCTCGGCGGCGCGCTGCCCGATCTGCCGGAGGGTCCGCGTGTGCTGGTCGTAGGGCAAGTCGAGGACGACGCTTCGATCCGTACAGGAGCGGGCGAAATATGTACAAATCTCGCCTTGCTGCAAGCCGCCCGGACCGCGCACCCCGACGTCACGCTGATCTACAAACCGCACCCCGACGTCGAGGCGGGCCTTCGTGCCGGTGCCTTCGACGCCAGCGATCTAGCCGACGTGATCGCCACGCAGACCGACATCGCTGCCTTGTTGGGACAGGTTGATCGGCTGTGGACCATGACGTCGCTGACCGGATTCGAGGCGCTGATCCGTGGCGTGCCCGTCACCACCACCGGCGCACCGTTCTATGCGGGCTGGGGGCTGACCGATGATCGCGGAGACGTACCGCCGCGCCGCCGCGCCTTGCCCGATCTTGCCGGACTGGTTCATGCCACGCTCATTGATTATCCACGCTATTTCGACCCTAAAACCGGTCTGCCCTGCCCTGTCGAAATGGTCACCGAACGGCTGGCGACAGGCGACGTACCGCACCCCGGCGCGCTGAACCGGATGGTGGCAAAACTGCAGGGGGTCTTTGCCTCATACGCGCATTTGTGGCGTTAGCCTTCGGCACGTTCCCAGATGTGCATCACGTCCGGCCCTATCGGGCGCGCCTCTACCAGCTTGAACCGTGCCGCTTCGGAGAGTGATCCAAGGCCCAGAGCGCCGACGCTGGGCAGCCCTTCGGCACCGATTGTCAGACCGGCGGTAAAGCCCACCAGCCGGTCCACCAGATCATTCGCCAACAGCGACGCGGCAAGCGCGCTGCCACCTTCGCAATAGACGCGGTTAAGCCCGTGTGCACCCAGTTGCATCAGAACGTCGTGGGTATCAAGCTGGCTGCCGCTGATCTGGCAGGGCAGCAACGTGGCACCCATCTCGGACCAGGTGCGTTGAAGGTCCTTGTCCGCGTCCTTGCCATAGCACAGGATCACCGGAATATCTTGCGCCGTGCGCGCCAGATTGCCCAGCAAAGGCAGGTCCAACCGGCGCGACACCACGACGCGTGCGGGCTGGTGCGATGCCCCCATGTCGCGCACCGTCAGCGACGGGTCGTCGTGCCGTGCCGTGCCGCCACCGACCATCACCGCATCGTGGCGCAGGCGCATGGCGTGGCCCGCGCGACGCGCCTCTGGCCCTGTGATCCACTGGCTTTCGCCGGTGCCGGTGGCAATGCGACCATCAAAGCTGCTGGCCAGTTTCAGCGTGACTTCGGGGCGGCCCATGACCACGCGGCGGAAAAATCCGGCCATGTCGGCAAAGGCCTTGTTGGCCATCAGGCCTTCTTCGACAGCAATTCCGGCATCGCGCAGCATCGCCAGCCCAAGGCCATCGACACGACCATCGACATCGGCCACAGCCACCACAACGCGGCCTACGCCCGCATCAACCAACGCCTGCGCGCAGGGCGGGGTCTGGCCGTGGTGGGCGCAGGGTTCCAACGTCACGTAAACGGTCGCACCGCTTGCCGCCGCTCCGGCCTGCGCAAGGGCTATGACTTCGGCATGGGGCCGCCCGCCCGGTTGTGTCCAGCCGCGCCCGACGATGCGACCGTCAGCGACGATCACGCAGCCCACAGCCGGATTGGGCGCGGTATTGCCCTGTCCCCGCCGCCCAAGCGACAGGGCCAGCGCCATGTACCGGCTGTCAGATTCGACGCTCACTCATCCATGGGCTGGTCTGGACGCAGTTCCTGTACGAACTTGTCAAAGTCATCAGCCGCCTGGAAGTTTTTGTAAACGCTGGCAAAACGCACGTAGGCCACGGTGTCGATGCGGGCCAGCGCCTCCATCACGATTTCGCCGATGGCTTTCGAGGGAATGTCGGTTTCACCCAATGATTCCAACCGCCGCACGATGCCCGAGATCATCTGGTCGATGCGTTCAGGCTCGATCGGGCGCTTCTGCATCGAGATGCGAATGGACCGCTCGAGCTTTGTCCGGTCGAAATCCTCGCGTTTGCCGCTGGATTTGATCACCACAAGATCGCGCAACTGCACTCGCTCGTAGGTGGTAAATCTGCCACCACAGGCCGGACAAAAGCGCCGACGCCGGATCGAAACGTGATCCTCTGCCGGTCGGCTGTCTTTGACCTGGGTGTCGATATTTCCGCAAAATGGGCAGCGCATTGGCCTGTCCCCTTCTTTTGTCCCGCCTGTTTTGTGGGGTTTGCCCCGCACTTATCCACAGTTATAGGGGGTTCCCTAGGTTTTGGGTAGAGTAGAAATGCGACCGCAACATAGGCCGCCTGTATTCGCATAAAGACCGCCTGAGCGGCGTTCAATCGGGCCGGAAATGGGCGGCGACCTTGCGTTGGTGAGGGCGATTTCGGTGCTCGAACAGATAGATGCCCTGCCACGTCCCCAGCACCATGCGCCCCCCTGTCACCGGGATCGACAATGACACCGGCAGCATCGCGGCCTTAATGTGGGCAGGCATGTCGTCGGGGCCTTCGTAGGTGTGGGTCAGATAGGACATCGACGGATCAGTGGTTGGCGGCACCAGCCGCGCGAAATAGGCGTGCAGGTCGGTCTGCACCTCAGGGTCGGCGTTTTCCTGGATCAGCAGCGAGGCCGAGGTGTGCTGGACCAGCAGCGTCAGCAACCCGTCGCCCTGCCCGCCGAGCCACCCCGCTACGGTGGTGGTAAATTCGGTCAGGCCGGGGCCATTGGTGTCGATCTGGAACAGGGTCTGCATGGGGCAAACGTGCCGCAGCGACTGAGGCGCTGCAAGCGGTTACTTTTGCGTTTTACAGCCCGCCGGGAAGGCGCTCGCCCGCGCAAAAGCTCAGCGCATGGGAGACCGAAAGGCTCGACCCTGCGTTATAAGTGGAAAACCCGACGATAAAGGTTTGGCGTGGCACAGTGCCTTGGGGCGTCAGGGAAAACGTGACCGCCTTGCGCCCCTGCACGGTCTGGCTGTCACCGCGCGGTTCAACCACATAAAGCCGCGCCGTGTTTGCCGGGTTCAGCTGGTCACGGGCATAATCCGCGGCGGCGCACCACAGGCCACGCGCGCCTGCGCCCTGTCCCTCGATCACCTCGAAGGTATCAGCCGAAAGCGGTGCCACGGTCAGATCACTTGGGTCGGACAGCACTTGCGCCAGGCCGGGCGTGGCACCGGCGAAGGCAAGGATCGTGGTCAGGGTTCGAAGCATCTTCATATCCTCAAACGTCAGGGTCAGGGCTGAATATCATTGAACTCGATGATATGGTCACTGCAAAACTGCTCGGCGTGAAAGACGAGCAGATTTGCGCCTGCTATATCAGTGGTAACCGAATAGCCAGTGCGCGCAACGATACCCGGATCAAGGGTGGAGAATGCCACGCCCTTGGCCCCGGCACGGGTCTGCGCAGGCCCACGCGGCGTAACAACGTAGATGCGACCGCGCTGCTTGCCCAGATTGCGAATGGCATAGTCTGCTGCCGCGCACCAGATTTCGCGCGGCCCGGCGCCGCCCTTTTCGATCACTTCGAATGTCGTGTTTGACAGAGGGTTCACCTCCAGCCTTGGTGGCGGGAACACATCAATAAACTGCGCTGCTGCTGGCAGACTGGTCAGGGCAAGTGCAAGACTGGCGGCAATGGGCAAATGGTACATCGGGTTTCTCCAATATGTAATGCTAAACATAGCGCGCAGGGTAAGCCTCGCCAATCACGTGGTCGTCACTGAACATTTGGCGCTGTGGCACGTTGGTTACATGAACCAATTCAGGAGACAGACATGAGCAACAAGACACTCTTCATCACCGGCGCGTCCTCGGGCATCGGTGCCGCAACTGCGCGCGCCGCTGCTGCCAATGGCTGGAACGTGGGACTGTTCGCACGCTCCAAGGATAAGCTGGACGCGCTGGTGTCCGAGATCGGCGAGCAGGCAATTGCGCTGCCCGGCGATGCCACCGATCTGGATCAGCAAAAAGATGCGATCGACAAGTTGGCCGCAAAGTTCGGCGGGGTCCACGCAGCCTATGCCAATGCGGGAACGGGGCTGAACACGCCCGGCACCGAGAACGGTGATCCGTCGGAGTGGCACGACCTGATCCAGCTGAACATCCTGGCCCTGCTCTACACAGCCAAGGTGGCGATGCCGCATCTGAAACCAGTCAAAGGCCACATGGTTCTGACCGGATCAGCCGCTGGTCGCGCCCATATCAAAGGCTCGATATATGGCGCATCGAAGTGGTTCGTGCATGGCTACGGCGGCAATCTGGCCGACGAGATGAAGGAGTGGGGCGGGCGCTGTACAGTCATCGCTCCCGGTATGGTCAACACTGCGTTTTTTGACGAGGACAAGCCCGACAAGCTGCAACCCGAAGATGTGGCTGACGCCGTGGTCCACGCCCTGAACGCCAACCCGCGCAACACGGTGCGCGAAGTGTTCCTGATGCCGACGAACTGAGGTGGGTTAGGGCGCGGTGTCGATGAACCGCGCCCGCACGTCCGGGTCAGGCACCATGCATGTGTCGTAGCGCCCGAATATGCTGTAGCGATGGCGCGCGATGGTGTTGTAGAGCGGTCGCTTGATGACGTTCGGGATCAGGCGTGCGATTGACAGCGCCCGCCACGGCCAGCCCAGCGCCGACATGGCGGCGGCGAAGGCGTCCAGCTTTTCGTAGATGCGCCCGTTCACGATCACCAGATTGGTCTCGAAGTCGTGGGTGTTCAGATCGAGCGCGGTATAAAGCGCCTGCCCCAAGGGCGACTGTGCGGTGACGAACGAGAACCGCTGGGCATGGTCATGGCGCAGTACAAAGCGGAAAAACCCCGAACAAAGCACACATTCCCCATCAAAAACGATCAGGTCGCGACCCCGAAGGACCGCGACCTGTGTTTGAGGTAGAACGTCGACAGGACGGGACATGCGTTTGCCCCCTCGCCGTGCTTACTGATCCAGGAACGACCGCAACTTGCGCGACCGGCTGGGGTGCTTGAGCTTGCGCAGCGCCTTGGCTTCGATCTGGCGGATACGTTCGCGGGTCACGCTGAACTGCTGGCCGACTTCTTCCAACGTGTGGTCGGTGTTCATGCCGATGCCAAAGCGCATCCGCAAAACACGTTCCTCGCGCGGGGTCAGGGACGCCAGAACCCGTGTGGTGGTTTCCTTGAGGTTTTCCTGAATGGCGCTGTCCAAAGGCAGCACGGCATTCTTGTCCTCGATGAAATCGCCCAGCTGGCTGTCTTCCTCGTCGCCGATGGGCGTTTCGAGGCTGATCGGCTCCTTGGCGATCTTCATCACCTTGCGGACTTTTTCCAAAGGCATCTGCAGTTTTTCTGCCAATTCCTCGGGCGTCGGCTCGCGGCCGATTTCGTGCAGCATCTGGCGACCGGTGCGGACCAGCTTGTTGATCGTTTCGATCATATGCACCGGAATACGGATGGTGCGCGCCTGATCGGCGATCGAGCGGGTGATCGCCTGACGGATCCACCACGTCGCGTAAGTGCTGAACTTGTAGCCGCGGCGGTACTCGAACTTGTCGACCGCCTTCATCAGCCCGATGTTCCCCTCCTGGATCAGGTCGAGGAACTGCAGGCCGCGGTTGGTGTATTTCTTGGCGATCGAGATGACCAGGCGCAGGTTCGCCTCGACCATTTCCTTCTTGGCGATGCGCGCCTCGCGCTCGCCCTTCTGGACCATGTTCACGATCCGGCGAAACTCAGGCAGGGCCATACCTGTGGCTCCGGCGATGTCCGCGATCTCGGCGCGGATGCGCTCGACGGCGCCGGCTTCCTTCTCGGCGAAGGCGGCCCACTTCTTGTCCTTCTTGGCGCGATCCTTGATCCAGGCATCGTCCATCTCGTTGCCCATATAGGCGTTGAGGAAGTCGACGCGCTTGACCTTGTGACGTTCGGCAAGGCGAAGCATCTGGCCGCCAAGCGTGGTCAGGCGGCGGTTGAAGGCATACAGGTTGTCGACCAGGAATTCGATCTTGGTCGCGTGGAACTGGACGCTCTCGACTTCGGCGGTGAGCTCCTCGCGCAGCGCCTCGTACTTCTTTTCCTTGGCGGCGGGGTAGTCGTCGCCGCGGCCGAGGATATCGACCCGGTCGGCCTGGATCTTCTCGAACTTCTTGAACAGATCGGTGATCCGGCCGAAGCGTTCGAGCGCCTCGGGCTTCAGCGCGGCTTCCATCTGGGCGAGCGAGAGGGTATTGTCCTCTTCCTCGTCATCGTCCTTTCGCTTGCTGCCTTCTTCGCCGTCCT
>JAGXHE010000096.1 GCA_024636445.1 Sulfitobacter sp. | reverse complement strand
CGCCATGGTCGAAAAGCTCAAGGACTTGATTCCACGGCATATGTTCAAGATCCCGATCCAGGCGGCCATCGGCGGCAAGGTCATCGCCCGCGAGACCCTGTCGGCCATGCGCAAGGACGTGACGGCCAAATGCTACGGCGGTGACGCCACGCGCAAACGCAAGCTGCTGGACAAGCAGAAGGCGGGCAAGAAGAAGATGCGCCAGTTCGGTAAAGTGGAGATACCGCAGGAGGCATTCATCAGCGCACTGAAAATGGACAGCTAAAGCTGTTCATTTTCGGCGCTGAAGAATGCCGGTGGGGTGAGAGTCCCGCGCAGCGGGGCGCGGCCCCACACGGTGGTTTTCAAACGCTGTTGTTGCTGCAGGTTCTACGAGGTAGCGTTCTGATGCCTGACGGTAAGCTGTTTGGCCAGCATGCCCGCGAGCAATGTTTCCATCTTCGGCACAACATTTTCGTTTAGTTTTCCACCATTCTCGGTAAAACGATGGTCACCGTCTTCCAATGCCGAATAATAGGGAGCTCGGTTTTCGACGATTTGCTCAGGGATGGAGTAACCTCCTGGTAACAGGATCTGCTCTTTAGCACACAATGCCAAATATGATGCCGCTCTAGAAGTTCTCCCGTTGCCTTCGGTAAACGGATGAATCCAGTTTAGTCTCCACATGAGAACCGAAGCGAGATGTATCGCCGACGACCTTTCCCAATTTTCGTTGACGTAGTCACAAAGGTCTTCGACAAGTTCTGCCACCAAATGACCTTCAGGCGGCGTGTGCTTACTCTTGTTGATTTTGACGCCACCGGGGCGCCAACTTCCAGCATAGGCATCCAAGCCCTGTATGGCGCACCTGTTTAGGTCTAAAAGCATGGATGGACGCAGCTTGAATTTCCCGCCTCTATCGATGCTCGCCATTATGTAGTCCCGCACCCGGTCCGCTTGCAGAAGTGCATTTGCTGCCTCTTTCTCAGCTTTTTCGACCGGGTCAGAAATTAGGGAAGCAGATTCGGCCTCGCTGTGTCGGATGCGCAGGTCATCATTCATTTGGCAGCCAGTTTTCGTGCCTCATTTTCTACCATTTCTTTTGTTATACGAGGGTTCTCAAACGCCGAGTTGCCGTACGCAAAGCTCATGCGCTGCTCAGACATTTCTGCAGCGCTCATAGTGGCCTTGCGGGCCTCATTGATGAGATATTCCAACTCGTCTTGTTGCTCTACAGTCATTGCTGCTCTCCTGTTTTCGTAACGATAGCACGGTTCAGTGTTTTCGAAAGTCGAAAGCGAATTTTGCTCAAGAATTGTGATGAAGAAGGGCGTCATATAAGCAAACTTAAGGTCCGGTCAAGTTTGGGTTGTTCGACAAAACAGCGCGGAAAACTGATTATTTAGGGCCATTCTTAGTCGTCTGCTTCCGTCGCTATCTGCCAAATCTTCGATTTGGCGCGCCCGAACCGCCCCCGTCGTGCTGAATGCACGCCTGCGGCGTGACGCGGGCGCTTCTCGCCCGCCCCACGGGGCTCGCGCAGCAATCCTGATAACCCTCCACCCAGCACCAAACGCCCCCTGGGCTCCGCCCGTCGTTTCCTCAATTGATCCCACAGCACAATCGCCGCGCTGCACGCGGACCGGAGCCGACCCACTCCCCCCCGCCTCCATGATCGGATAGGTCCACTCCCGACCCACGACCTCGTGGCGCTCGAATGTCTCGTTCAGCCGGGCCGCCGCGACGTGGCGGGTCGCGTCCACCTGCAGCCGGTGGAGCAGCTCGCGGACGTCGCGCCCCTGCACCTCTCCCAGCACGTGCGCGTCGCGCATCGGGATCACCGCACAGATCGGACGGCGGTAGCGCGTCAGCCACAGGTTGCCGCCCTCATGGGTCACGAA
Organism: Sulfitobacter sp.; assembly: GCA_024636445.1. Classification (GTDB taxonomy): domain Bacteria; phylum Pseudomonadota; class Alphaproteobacteria; order Rhodobacterales; family Rhodobacteraceae; genus Pseudosulfitobacter. Next base: position 44,109 of record JAGXHE010000096.1, on the reverse strand, counting down.
CCGCAGCAGCGGGCCGCTGTTTGCACGGAAATCGGAAAAAGAAACTTTGTGAACTGCCGGTAGCATTTCGTCGCACCTCGCGGGTCTGTTGCGTTTCGTACGCATTGGCCCCCGAATATGTACAACACCGCCGAAACCGGGCCAAAACGCCCCCGCAGGCCCCGTCGATGTTGTACCTATTCCGGTCCGAAACGTACGCAAACCACCCTACAGTGCCGCGCCGAGCACGCCGTTAACCCACAGTGCGCCCCGTTAGTGTCCGAAGGCCGCGTCTTCCATCCAGACCATTTCGTCCTGTCCCGCGCGCATATGCAGGCAGGCAGAGCCGGTCCGCTGGAAGTAAAGCGCCTCGATTTCATACCATCCGGCCTGCGGTATGTTCACCTCGACGGGTTCGGATTCCTCGCAGGGATGGCGGCCGTCAAAGACCACGACTTCCTGCCCGCCGATGCTGGCTTGCAGCCCATCATTGCTAAGGAAATCAATCACATAGGTTCCGGTCGCGTCGAACCTGACATAGCCCGAAATCCCCGCAACCACGTGGTGCGCGCTGGTCGATGTCAGGGTCATGTCCCCGTCTTCGGTGTCGCGATAATCCAGCCCGCTCAGCGGCGTTCCGGGTTGCGCATCCTCAACCAGCCGCGCCGCATCCGCCAAGGATTTCACATCCGGCGGATAGGCATAACGCACCGCCAGCCCCGCATTCAGATCAGTCGGCTGCGGCTCCGCAGGCGTCAATTCCAGCGGCGCGGCCCACAGCGTTGATGCAAAGCAAGTCATTGTAATTGTAGTAAAAATCAGGTTCATGTGATGCCCTTTGGCGGATCGGTTTGACCCCAGACTAAGCGCATCGCACGGCGGCGCAAATCAATTCTTCAGCCTGGCATCCGGTAGAACATATACCTGTCCGGCGAAATCGAATCGGGTCCAGAAATCTGCTCGAACCCGACCAGCTTTTGCGATGACAAAACCAGCCCATCAGCCACCATGACACGCGCGATCAACGGTGACATCCGCACCGCTTCGGCTGCGTCCAAGTCATTGTTACCAGTACCAAAATCGTAATGCGTCAGCGCGATCCGGCCTCCTTGATCCGCCAGCTTTTCCAGCATCGCATCGGCCTCGCCCTGCAAGAAATCGGCGCTTGGCGGCACGCAATCGGGATGACATTGCAGCACCCGATCCACCACCCAGATGCGCCGGTCGGAATAGCTGCGCAAATGGTCATAGGTGCGCCCGTTTCCCAGCCCCATTTCGAGAAAATCCCCATTTACATCAGTGGTTTGCGCGATGGCCCAGTTCAGCCCGTCGATCTGGGCGGTCAACCGGCGGCGAAACGATTCGAGACGGCTCATGTCAATGCTCCTGCAATGTCGAAAGAGGTGCCGCCACCATCGTGCATTTCCGCAATGAAGCGGGCGGCAAAAGTCCACACCTCGGGGGTGTGAACCAGATGATGCGTCAGCAGTCCCAGCGGCTCTGTGCTGCCGGATTCTATATGGTTTACAGCGGCTTGGATGATCCATACAGGGTCCGCCAACCCCCTGTCGCCCTTCCAGAATATCGGATCGACATGGGTGTTGAACACGCTCAACCCATGCAGGGTTTCAACCGTCCGCGTGCCAAAAGTCGACAGCCCCCGATACCCCTGCGCGGCAAGTTCCCCGGTCAGCTTCTCCCCGATCCGGTTCCAGGGCGGCACGAACATCGGCACCAGTTGATCCCCGAACATCACCCGCATCTGCGCAAGGCCTTTTGCGGTCTCGGAAGCGGCCTCGGGACGCTCCCGCTGGAACTCGGATTTCTTCTCTCCAGGGGCGGATTTAGCGACATGCGCCCAGCCATGCACCAGTGGCACAAGAAACGGAGAAGCACTTGTAAACGCAGCCAATTCCGCTGTCGCATCGGCCGGTATAACTGCAATATGCACAGGCACATTTGCCGCCCGACCCATCGCCTCCAACCGCTCCAGCGCAGGCGTCGCAGCGACCGCATCATCGTCGCGCCACCAGAACCGCACATCGCGATTTCGCGCCTCGGCATCGCGCAATGCACTGCGCAGCGGTGTCCAATCAACCTGCATTTCGATCCTCGAAAATCCGTCGCACAATCCGCACAGTCTGCGCCGCCCCGTCTACACCTTGGGTTAACGGCGCGCGCGGTGCTGCGGCCAGCGTTTCAGCAACCGCATCCAGCAAGCTCTGCGGCGTCAGATCAGCCGCCCGCAAAACCGCAATTCCCGACTGAACCGACAGCGCATCGGCGCGCAATCCCTGCTCGACCTCATCGCCTGCATCGAAGGGCACAAACACCGCCCGAACGCCGGTTTGCAGCACATCCAGCGCGGTATTATAACCGCACATCGATACCGAAACAGCCGCCCCGCGCAGCATCTGGCGAAAGTCCGGGCGGGCGGCTTCGACGGTGCAATTCGCAGATGCCTGTGCACGCAAATCGGCGACGCGGGCAGGGGTCCCGCCCACCAGAATACGCCAGGCGCGGCCCCTGTTCAAAGCCGCCGCACCCAGTGCCGCGGCGAACAGATCATCGCCGACGCTGCCGCCTCCCGCGCTGACCAGAACTTCGTGTGTGCCGGTGCCGTCAGGGTGTGGCGTGGGCGCTGCAGGGGCCACAAACCCCGTGTAATACAGGCGTTTGCGCAGATTGTCCGACACCGGCCAACTGAGGTCGAGCGCGGCAATATCCGCGACCGAATGGACCAGAACACCGCTGTAAAACGTGGCGATCAGCTCTTCGGCCAATGCGGCTTTGGCGGGTTTCGACGGCGGGGCCAGAATATCACGGACCGAGGATAACACCGGCACGCCAGCTGTTTGCGCGGCCTGCAAAAGCGCTGTGAATTCCGTGCGCAGAATACGGCGGCCAAAGGGGAAAAGCTCGGTTATCAGCAGGTCGGGGCGGGCTGTTGCAAAACTGTCCAGCAGCGCCTGCTGACGTGTCTCCAGATAGGGTGCACCCGCCACGATCCCGTCCGCCTCCAGCACGCGGCCAAAGTCGACGCCGTCGGACTTTAGCGGCGGCAGTTGCTCCAGATCAATGCCATCGAAATCCAGATGCGCCACCGGCACGCCACCGCTGACCAGTACCACATCGTCACCAGCGGCGGCAAAGGCACGGCCCAGCGTCAGGGCACGGGTCAGATGGCCGGTGCCCAGCAGGTGCGTGACGACGATCATAATCTTCATGGTCGCGGCTCCAACCGGACGGGGGCGGTGTCGAATTGCCAGCCGCCTGTGGAAATATCAATAATAAACAAACGGTTGCGTTTGATGGCAAAGGGCGCTGGCCCGTCGAAATTCCACCCCGTTGCATGGGCCAACAGCACCCGCATCACGCCGATATGGCACACCGCGACACTGTCACGCGTCAGTGCGCTGGCCCACGGGATCAGCCGCGCGCGCAGGTCAGCGGCGCTTTCACCGCCGGGCGGCGCATAGGTCCAGCCCCAGTCTTCGATGTCGCGAAACCCGCTGTCCGGATCAGCGCGCAACGCGATTCCGTGCTGGCCCTCCCAGTCGCCCCAGTCCATCTCCATCAGCGCCGGATCGGTCATCGGCGCACGGCCTGCAACCAGTTCGGCGGTCTGTACGGCACGTCGCAAGGGGCTCGACCAGACCTGCGCGGCGTCCCAGGGGGCAGGCAGGCGCAGGGTACGCAGGGCGTCGATCGCTTCGCCGTCCAGCGGAATATCGGTGCGCCCCTGAATGCGGTGGGCGCGGTTCCACGCGGTATGGCCGTGGCGCAGCAGGGCAAGGCGGATCATCGGGCGCAGTCCTCCAATGCCTTGGCCAGTGTGCGGGCGGCTGCGGGCAGCAAGTGGTGCGCCGCGACCTGGGCACGGGCTGTGGTGCCTGCAGCGCTGCGGGCCACGGGATCGGCCAGCAAGGCTGTGACGTCACGCGCCAGTGCTGCGGGGCCTTCCTGCGGCGCGGGATGCATCCCCACGACCACATCGCGCACGCCGTCGCGGTCCTGTGCGACGACGGGGATGCCAGCGGCCTGCGCTTCGAGATAGGTCAGGCCAAAGGCTTCGTTGACACCGGGCCAGAGCAGCAGCGACGCATATGCGTAGTACGCATCGAGGGCGTGACCCGTCTGCATCCCACGCAGTTGCACACGCCCGCCAAAGGGGGCCATCAGCGCCGCCACCTCATCGCGTGCAGGGCCATCGCCCACGATGTCCAGCTGCCAGTCCTGATGCCGGATCAGCGCAAGCGTCTGCGCGATCAGAGCATAGCTGGCCAGCTTGTCGCCGTGGCGCATCATGCCCACGGACAGCATCGGGCCCGACAGATCGGATTGCGCAGGCAGATCGGCGCGGGCCAGAAACGGGTGCAGGTGGATCAGCCGCTGCCCTTCGGGCGCATCGCGGCGCAGGGCCTGACTGTCGCGCTCGGTCAGATACAGCACGGCATCGGCGGCGTTGCAGGCGGCCTCGGACGCGGTGGCGAAGGCGGCCCATGGACCCTCCAACCGCTTGCTTGCACGGGTAGATTCGACCTGTAGGTAGGGGATGCCAAGCGCGCGGCAGACCACAGGGCCGATCAGATCTGGGGCCTTGTAATAGTTGTGATAGGTCAGCCAATGCGTCCATCCCGCCGCCTGATCCGAGGCCAGCAGGCGGTCGATTTCCATCTGCGCTTTGGCGACCAGATCGGCCTGAAGACCGGCGTCACCCCGCCCGTCATAGATGCGCAGGCCCGACACCACCTGCGGCGTGTAGCCCGCCAGTTCAAGTGCTGCGATCAAAGCCCGCGCCATCGCCCTGTCGCCCGAGGGCACCGGATGGTCCGGCGCCTTGAGCGGCGCATAGACCGCGACGGTCACGCAGGCCCCGCCAGCAGCGCAGTCAGGCGTTTCGCCAGATGGTCGATGCCGGGTTGCATGGTAAAGTCAGCGTGCAGCCGGGCATGTGCCGCCTCGGCCAGCCTTGGCCCCAAGGCGGGGTCGCGGGCCACACGGATCATCGCGTCGGCCAGCGCTTGCGGGGCGTCGTCGCTCAGGATGCCGTGGGTGGCGTCGGTGATGAATTCGGGGATGGCAGAGACGGGCGTGGAGAGGATCGGCAGCTTTTGACTGGCGGCCTCCATCAACACGTTGGGCAGCCCGTCGCGGTCACCATCAGTCGCGACACGACTGGGCAGCACGAACAGGTCCGCATCGCGCATGGCGGCGATGACTTCGGGTTGGTCGCAGGCACCGCGCCATGTGATCCGGTCAGCCACGCCAGCCTCTTCGGCCTGCGCGCGCATGGCATCTTTCAGCGCGCCGCCACCGATGTGGGTCCAGTGCCAGCCCATCCCGTCAGGCAACAGCGCCAGTGCCGCGATCAGCCGGTCAAAGCCCTTTTTCTCGACCAGACGCCCGACGCTCATCATCCGCAGGGGCGCGTCAGCGGTGCGCAAAGCACGGTCGGGGGCAGGCGGGAACCGATCCAGATCCAGCCCGTGATAGACCAGATCGACAGGGGTGCCCGCCGACAGGCCGTTCAGGTGGTCCGCGCCAAAGGCAGTGCAGGTCGCGCCAAAGGCAGCACCATGGGTGGCAGGCGACAGCTTGTCGCGCAGGTCCCATTCGGGCGAGGTCCAGATGTCCTTGGCGTGGGCCGAAAAGCTCCACGGCAGGCCACGCAGGATGGCGGCGTAGCGGGTCACCGCGGCAGGCGTGTGCAGGAAATGCGCATAAAGCGCGCCGGTGTCTTCAGGCAGTTCGCGCGCCATGACACAGGCCTGACCAAAGCGGCGGATGCGGTTGCGGGTGCGGTCGCGTTTATAGTCGGCGCGAAAGGCAGCCCAGGCCGCAGCCCATCCGGGCAGGCGGCGGGCGTGCATCATGGCGCGGGCGACGCGGGCAGGCTCATCACGCAGGTACTCCGGTAGATAGCGCACCGGCCCGCTGAACCGGTCGTGCAGCTTGTGCGTCTTGGTGTCGGTCGGATGGCGCAGCGACCAGATGTCGAGGGGCAGGCCAGCCTCCTCAAGCGCCACCAGTTCTTGTGCGATGAATGTCTCGGACAGGCGCGGCCAGCCCTTGACCACCACCGCAAGGCGGGCAGGCGTCTGGGTCATTCTGCGGCAGATCGGCTGTGGCTGCGCGACATCAGAAGATCGGCGCGTTTATTGACGCAATCGAGCCCGTCCAGCAGCCCGTCCGCCCCTGCTTCCGAGGGTTTGCCCTGGGATGGCAACGCGCGAATGGCGGCGATCATCGACTGTGCGGTCATGCCGTCGCGGTTTTCGTCCAGCATCCGCACAAGGCCCAGTTCCTCGGCGCGGCTGGCGCGTATCCACTGCTCAAGCCGCGGCACCGTGCGCGGCACGATCACCGCGCGTTTGTCAAAGGACAGCACCTCGCAGAAGGTGTTGTAGCCGCCCATGCACACCACGCCTTCGGCCTTGGCGAACAGCGCTTCGATCCGGCTGTCAAAGCCCAATGCGGTCACCCGGCCGTCCAGCTTGTCCACACGCGCCTCGAAATCCTCGCGCACTTCACCGGACAGGAACGGGCCGTAGACCAGCATCGCGCGCGGTTCCAGCGTCGGGTCCTGTTCATAGGCGGCCAGCACGAGGTTTACCATGGCCGCCCCGTCGCCACCGCCGCCGGGGGTGATCAGCACATAGGGGTCTTCGGGCACTTCGTCAGAGTCCACGCCTTCGCGGCGCAGGTAGCCTGTCCAGTACATCCGCGCGCGCAGATCGTCGGTCAGCGCCAGCCCCTGGGTCGGATCATAGACCGAGCGCACGCCGTAAACCCAAACCTCGTCGTAGAATTGCTCGGTGGCTGTCAAGGCACCCTTGCGGTCCCATTCGGCGGCCAGCACTTCGGGTTCGTCCAGCACATCGCGCAGGCCCAGAACGGTGCGGGTGTGGCCGGTTTCGCGGATCATCTCCAGCGTCGGCAGCAGTTCTCCGCGAAAGCCTGTTGGTTCTTTGTCGACGATCAGCAGGTCGGGGTCGTATTGCTCGACCGCCGAGCGGATCAGTGCCGCGCGCAGGTTCGTCGTCTCGTCGATGTCCAGACCCAGCGTCTGGCTGACATATGATCCATCGACCAGCTTGGTCACGCCGGGCAGGCGGATATGATCGACCCGCTCGGGAAATGTAAAACGCCCCGCAACAGGCGACCCGGTCAGAATGATCGCAGAGGCGTCCGGGTTGGCCTGAGTCAAAGCTGCAGCCAGCGTGCGCGAACGGCGCAGGTGGCCCAGTCCAAAGGTGTCGTGGCTGTAAAGAACGATACGCCGCGGGCGATCGGGGGATCTGCTGTGTGCCGGAGGCAGTGTCGTGTCGTGCGCCATGATGAGCCACCTTTGATATTTCGTGGTTACAGGCGCAAGTCGCTTCCGGTTCGGCCAAACACCCCCTTGATGTCATAGACCAACGCTCCCGGTTTGCCAAAGCCCCGGATGCCGTCGGACCCCAAAGCGATGAATTCGCGGTGCCCAACGGCCACGATGATCGCATCATAGGCACCTTGGTCGGGGTTTGCGACGGTGTCGATGCCATGACGGGCGCGCATCACGTCGGCATCGACCCAAGGCTCGTGCACATCCACCTGTATCGAATAGTCCTGCAATTCGGACAGGATATCGGCCACGCGGGTGTTGCGGGTGTCGGCGCAGTTTTCCTTGAACGTATAGCCCATGATCAGCACCCGTGCGCCCTGAACGACGTGACCGCGACCCAGCATCGCCTTGATCAGCGATTGGGCGACATGCGCGCCCATGTGGTCGTTGATGCGCCGACCGGCCAGGATGACTTCGGGGTGATAGCCGACCTGCTGCGCCTTGTAGGTCAGGTAATAGGGATCGACACCGATACAGTGCCCGCCGACCAGTCCGGGACGGAAGGGCAGAAAGTTCCACTTGGTGCCAGCGGCCTCCAGCACTTCCAGCGTGTCCAGACCCAGCCGGTTGAAGATCAGCGCGAATTCGTTGACCAGCGCGATGTTCAGGTCGCGCTGGGTGTTCTCGATCACCTTGGCGGCCTCTGCCGTGGCGATGGACGACGCGCGGTGCAGGCCCGCCTTGACCACGGGGCTGTAGATCGCGTCCAGACGGTCAAGCGTTTCGGCGTCCTGTGCCGCGATGATCTTGACCACGTTTTCCATCGAATGTTCGGCGTCGCCGGGGTTCACCCGCTCGGGGCTGTAGCCCAGCTTGATCTGTGTGCCTGCGCTCAGGCCGCTGCCCGCCTCAAGCGCAGGGCCGCAGACCTCTTCGGTGACGCCCGGATAGACGGTGCTTTCCAGCACGACCAGCGCGCCTTCGGTCAGGTGTGGCGCGATGGTGGCGCAAGCGCCCAGAATGGGCCGCAGATCGGGCGTCTTGGCGTCGGTGATCGGGGTGGGCACCGCGATGATGAAATTGCGCGCGCCTTTCAGGTCGGCTGCATCGGCACTGAACCGCGCCGTGGTGTCGGCGAGCGACGCATCCGCGACCTCGCCGTTGGGATCGTGGCCCGCGCTGAGGGCTGCGACCATACCTGCGTCTGTGTCCAGCCCCAGAACGTCAAAGCCCGCACGCGCCAGCGCGAGTGCCAGCGGCAGGCCGACGTAGCCGAGACCGAGGATCGCGATAGGTCCGGTTTTGGCTGGGTCGGTTTTGGCGAGGTTGGCGGCTGCGGGGCCGGGGTGCGGGACGTCTGTCATGGGTAGTCCTTGGTTGTGCGCAGGCGATACCGCCCGTTTTGAAATAGCGCCCGTAAAGCAGGCAGCGGTAATTTACGTCACCGGGAACCACAGGTGGGGCCTTGTCATGCGAATTGCAATGAAAGGTGTTATCCGCTAACACCTTCGTCAATATTATGACAAGGGCGACAAGATGCGGCTGATCCTATGCTTGTGGCTCTTAGCGCTGATGTGCATCGGGATCGCCCCGCAATCCGCCCTCTCCCAAAGCCTGTTTTCGCCGCTTTCAACGGCCACCAGTGCCGAGACTGACCCGCTGGCCGAAACCCTGCGCCAGGCGCGCGAGGCGGGGCTGAGCGTGATCGTGGTTGATGCCCAGGGCAACCTGATCACGACGCCCAGCACCGGTGTCACGGCAGAGGTGCCTGCGCTTGGCCCCGAGGGGTCGCCCTTGATGATGGCGCAAAAGCGCGGCGCCGAGTTTCGTGCCACCCTGCGCGAGCGGCTGGACGCGATGCCGGATTCGCTGAACGAGGTTCGCTATATCCTGCGCGCCACCAGTCCCGATGGCCGCATCATGACCTACGTAGAGGTGCTGTTCTTTGGGGCCCTGCTGTTCCTGATCGGCAGCCAGATCATGAGCCGTATCCTGGGGCCCTATGTGTTCAAAAGCATGGTCACATCGCGGGTCAGGGAAAATCCGCAAGGCTACCGCGAGAAGATGCCGTTTCTGGTATTCCGGTTCTTCATCGGCATCGTCGGCACGCTGATCGCGATGGTGATTGCCTATGTTTTGGGGGCGTTGATCTTTCCGCCAGTCACCGACACCTCGGTGCAGGTGACCATTCTGGCGATCAACGCCGCGTTCTTTGCCTGCCGGACGGTGGGGGACGTGTGGCGCATGGTGCTGTCGCCGTTCCTGTCGCAATACCGCATTCCCCGCCTGTCCGACCGCGACGCCAAGCGCCTGTACCGCTGGGCCTTTTATGTCGGATCGCTGGACATCTGCGTCGTTACCTTTGCCACCTGGCTGGAAGACTTCGGGCTGAACTACAACGTCTACGCTATCGTCTTCGGCGCTCTCAGCCTGATCATGGCGCTGGTGAATATCCTGTTCCTGACGGTCAATCGCCGCATCATTTCCGATGCCATCCGCAACGGGCGCACCAAGGCCGAGGTCTCCTGGCTGATCCGCACGGTATCGGTCGGGTGGCTGCCGGTGGCGATCGTCTATGTCATCTTCGGCTGGTTTGTACTGGCCTTTGATCTGGTGCTGGAAACGCCCACGTCGATCCCGCTGATTGCGGGCGCCTATGGCGTGCTGGTGACTATTTTGGTGGTCTACGGGGTCACGAATTACCTGATCGAGACCTATTTCGAACGCGCGCGCCAGATCGCGTTGATGAACGCTCATGATGAAGACGACAGCGCGCCCGACGCCACGGAGCATGCCGACAGCCATGTCGAGGACGAGGATCACGAACCGGCCTACCAACCGCGCCATGTAATGCACACCTACGAGCAGCTGGCGCGGCGGGTGTCGGGTATTCTGGCCTTCGTCGCGGGCGCCTATGCTTTGCTGCTGATCTGGGGCAGCGTCAACGACATGGTCGAGGATACCCCGTTGGGCCAGTCGCTGCTGGACATCATGGTCATCATCTTCATCGGCTATATCGTCTACCACGTCTTCCGCATCTGGATCGACCGCAAGATCGCGGACGAGCAGGGCGACGTGGTCGAGGCCGAACTGGGCGACGAAGGCAGCGGCGCCAGCAGTGCCAGCCGTCTGGCCACGCTGTTGCCGCTGTTTCGCAACATGATGCTGGTGGTGGTTCTGGTCACGATCGTGCTGATCGTCCTGCTCGAGGTCGGGGTGAACGTCGGCCCGCTGTTCGCCGGTGCGGGCTTTGTCGGGGTCGCCGTCGGTTTCGGCAGCCAGTCGCTGGTGCGTGACGTGTTCGCCGGCGCGTTCTTTCTGTTCGACGATGCGTTCCGCAAGGGCGAATATATCGACGTGGGCGGGGTCAAGGGCACGGTCGAGAAGATCAGCGTGCGTTCATTCCAGCTGCGGCACCATCTGGGCGCGCTGCACACCATGCCGTTTGGCGAAATTCAGGTGATCACCAACTATTCGCGCGATTGGGTGATCATGAAGCTGCCGTTGCGTGTCACCTATGACACCGACGTGGAGCATGTGCGCAAGCTGATCAAGAAGCTGGGCGTCGCACTGCTGGACGATCCGGTGATCGGAGAGAACTTCATCCAGCCGCTGAAATCCCAGGGCGTGATCCACATGGAAGACAGCGCCATGATTATCCGGGTCAAGTTCATGACCAAGCCGGGCGATCAGTGGCTGGTGCGCAAGAAGGTCTACGAAGAGATCCGCGCATTGTTCGAGCGCGAAGGCATCCGCTTTGCCCACCGCGAGGTGACCGTGCGTCTGGCCGACGGCAAGGCGGCCGATCTGGACGACGACCAGCGCGAGGCGGTGACCGCCGCCGCACAGGCCGTGATCGACGAAGACATGGTGGACGCAGCACAGCAGACGGGTGACGACAGATGAGCCCCACCAACTGATTGCTCGGCGACTCAGCCCGATCCGTAGATACGGCAGGGTTTCCGGGCGCTGATTTACAGCGCGAAGACCGATCAAGAGCGCGCACCCGCGAGACAGATTTCGACATGCCGCACACACAAAGCTCTTTGCATCCCAGCACGTTGGTTCTATGGATCAACCCGAATTGCACTCAGTTGCGACAAATTTGAAGTTCTTCGATGCGCCGCAGGTCTTGCGAGCGCTGGAATGACGCAATTAAATCCCCTCGACAACACCTGTCAAAAGGCATAGGTCGCGTGCCTTACGCAAACGAAAGCCAAAACCTTTGAAACAGAGCCTTGCCGATGCGCTGACACAGCGCGGATACGAAACCCTTACGCCCGTACAGGAGGCCGTGACCGATCCGGCCCTCGAAGGGCAGGATTTGCTGGTGTCCGCCCAGACCGGATCCGGCAAGACCGTGGGCTTTGGCCTGGCGCTGGGTCAGACCCTGCTGGGCGAGGGCGAAAGCTTTGACCCCGCAAGCGCACCGCTGGCACTGGTGATCGCACCCACCCGCGAGCTTGCGATGCAGGTGAAACGCGAACTGGCGTGGCTGTATGAAAAGGCGGGCGTCGTGATGGCGTCCTGCGTCGGTGGCATGGACATGCGCGACGAGCGTCGCGCGCTGGACCGTGGGGCGCATATCGTTGTTGCCACGCCGGGCCGTCTGCGCGACCACATCATGCGCGGCTCGATCAACCTCGGCTCGATCCGGGGCGTGGTTCTGGACGAAGCCGATGAAATGCTGGATCTGGGGTTCCGCGACGATCTGGAATACATCCTTGGCGAATGCCCCGAGGACCGCCGCACGCTGATGTTCTCGGCCACCGTGCCGAAATCCATCGCCGGTCTGGCGCAGAAATACCAGCGCAACGCGCAGCGGGTCACGACACTGTCGGGCACCTCGCAGCACGCTGATATCGAATACCGCGCCATGTCCGTGGCCAACCACGACGGCGAAAGTGCCATCATCAACACCCTGCGGTTCTTCGAGGCGCCCAACGCCATCGTGTTCTGCAATACCCGTGCGATGGTCAACCGGATCACCACGCGCCTGTCGAACCGGGGTTTCTCGGTCGTGGCGCTGTCGGGCGAGCTGACGCAGGCCGAACGCTCGCACGCGCTGCAAGCGATGCGTGACGGTCGTGCCCGTGTCTGCGTGGCGACAGATGTGGCCGCGCGGGGCATTGACCTTCCGAACCTTGATCTGGTCGTGCATGCCGAACTCCCGTCGAACCACGAGACGTTGTTGCACCGCTCTGGCCGGACCGGCCGCGCGGGCCGCAAAGGCGTCAGCGCGCTGATCGTCACCGCAAAGGTGCGCGCCAAGGCGACGCGTATTCTGAAAATGGCCCAACTGGAAGCGACCTGGGGCGAAGCGCCCGGTGCTGACGCCGTGCGTGCCGAGGACGAAGCCCGTCTGCTGGCCGATCCGATGTGGTACGAACCCATTGTCGAAAGCGAAACCGATCTGGTCGCCAAACTGGTCGAGACCTATTCGCCCGAGCAACTGGCCACCGCCACCGTGCGCGTGCTGGCCCAACGCTATACCGCGCCCGAAGATCTGTCCGCGACCACCAACGAGGCTCCGAAACCCCGCGCAGCCTTTGGCCCGAGTGTGTGGTTCTCGGTCTCCGGCGGTCGCAATCAGGGCGTCGAAGTACGCCGCCTGCTGCCGATCCTGTGCAAGGCCGGTGACGTGTCCAAGGACGATCTGGGTGCGATCCGCATCTCGGATGACGCGTCCTATGTCGAACTTCTGCAATCCAGCGCCGATGGCTTTGCTGCGGCCCTGGGCAGCGACATGACGGTCGAGGGTGGTCTGAAACTGGAACGTCTGGCGACACCGCCCGCCGAAGCCAGCCGCCCGAAGCCTGCGTATAAACCGCGCGATGACCGTGGACCTGCCAAGGGCGGCAAGCCCGCTTACAAAAGCAAGGACCGCGATGCAGGTGGCGAACGCGCGCCGCGTCCGCCCCGCGACGACAAGCCGAAAAAACAGTGGGACGACAAACCCAAGAAGCAGTGGGATGACCAGCCCAAGGCAGAGCCGGCCCTGAGCCGTGCGCCCGAAACATATGCTGCGCCGAAGTCGGACAAGCCCAAGTCTGACTACAAAGAGAAGTCGGACTATAAAGCAAAGCCGGATTACACGGAAAAGTCGGAGTATAAACCCAAATCCGACTACAACCCCGACGACAAGCCCGTGCGCAAGGGCCCGCCCAAGTCTGCTGGCCCCGTGGATTGGAACGACACGTCGACCCCGCGTCGCAAAAAGCCGAAAGCCGGTGAGAAACCCACCGGCCCGCACAGCGCGCACAAGAAAAAGCCGCGTTCCGCAATGGACAATGCCCGTGCAGACGGTGCCGTGACCAGCCCGCGTGGCAAGCCGCGCTTTGGCGACAACGCAGGCGGCACAGGCGCGAAGCCTGCCTATAAGGGCAAGGGCGCGCCTTCGGGTGGTCCGTCCAAGGGCAAACCTGCGGGGAAACCGGCAGGCAAACGCGGCTTTTCCGGTTCGAGCGGCGGCCAGTCACCGCGTAAACCGCGCGACTAAAGCGCTCTGACTCGGGTTAAGACTTGTAAGGGTCCAGGCTGTCGCGCAGCCCGTCGCCCAGAAAGTTGAACGCCAGAACCACGATGATAATCGGCAGCATCGGGATCGCCGTCCACGGATAGATCTCGATGCTGGCCAGATTTTGCGCATCGTTCAGCATCACGCCCCAGCTGACCGCAGGCGCACGCAGCCCCAGCCCCAGAAATGACAGGGCTGTTTCGCCCAAGATCATCGCAGGGATCGACAGTGTCGCACTGGCGATCAGATGTGACATGAAGTTCGGCAGCAGGTGGCGGCGGATCACGCGGCCCGGCCTTGCGCCCATCATCTCGGCGGCGCGCACGTATTCTTCCTCGCGCAGGCTCAGGAATTTTGACCGCACCGCCCGCGCCAGCCCCGGCCAGTCGAGGATGCCAAGGATGATCGAGATGATGAAGAACACCGCCACCGGTCCCCAGTTTGACGGCACTGCCGCCGACAGCGCCAGCCACAGCGGCAATTCGGGCAGGCTGCGCAGGATCTCGATTGCGCGGTTGATGATCCAGTCGGTCTTGCCTCCGAAATAGCCCGCGATCGAGCCGAAGAAGATGCCGAGGGCGAACGAAACGGTGATGCCGATGATGCCGACCGTCAGCGACAGTTGCGCGCCGTACAGGATACGGCTGAACACGTCGCGGCCCAGCCTGTCCGATCCGAACAGGAACACGGTGGCCCCGTCGGGCGCGCAGAACAGGTGTGTGTCGGATGGGATGAACCCCAGCAGGTTATAGGTTCCGGCTTCGCAGAACATTTCCAACCGCATCGGGCGATCCGTGTCGGCCTCGTATTGCCAGCGGAAATTGACCAGATCCGCCTCGCCGCTGGTGGCATAAACATAGGGGCCGATCAGCGCGCCATCGTGAAACCAGTGGACCCCTTGGGGCGGATGATAGAGGTTTTCGGCGCTGCGTTCATTCGGTGTGTAGGGGGCCAGGAACCCCGCAAAGGGCAGCATCAGATAGCTCAGCAGCAAGAACACCCCCGAGATCAGCCCCAGCCTGTGCCGCCGGAAGCGTCGCCAGACCAGCAGCCACGCGGGCGCGTCCATGTCCTTGCGGTCAGGCTCGCTCAGGTTGATTTCGGGATCATAGGGCGCGTCGTCGACGTAGTGGTCATCGGGATATGTGGTCATCCTTCGCGCGCTCCGTAGCGGATGCGCGGGTCAAGCAGCACCAAAAGCAGGTCGGAAATCATCGTGCCGATCAAGGTCAGAAGTGCTACGAACATCAGCACGAAACCGGCCAGAAACTGGTCTTGGGATTTCAGCGCGGTCAGCAGTGCGGGGCCGATGGTTTGCAGGCCCAGCACCACCGACACCAGAACCGACCCCGAGACCATCGCGGGCAGCAGGTTGCCGATGTCGGCTACGAACGGATTGAACGCCATGCGCAGCGGATATTTTGCCAGCAGACGGGCAGGGGCCATGCCCTTGGCCTTGGCGGTTTCGACATATGGCTTGCTCAGCTCGTCGAGCATATTTGCGCGCAGCCGCTGCATCATCGCCGCAGCCCCCGAGGTGCCGATGACGAAAGTGGGCACGATCAGGTGGATCAGGATCGACTGGACCTTGGCGGGGCTCATGGGTTCGCCTTCGAACTCTGGGGCCATCAGCCCGCCGATGGGCAGCCCCAGGTATTTCTGGCCGTAGTAGAACAGGATCAGCGCCAGCAGAAAGTTCGGCGTGGCAAGTCCCAGATAGCCGACAAAGGCCGCCGAGTAATCCACCCAGGTTTCGGATTTCGCCGCCGCCAGCACCCCCAGCGGCAGGGCAACCACATAGACGAACAAGACCGCGGCCAGATTGACCAGAACCGTCAGCCACAGCGCATCACCCACGATTTCGGACACCGGTTGGTCAAACTCGAACGACCAGCCAAAGTCGCCTTGCAACATGCCGCTGAACCCCTGCGGGCCGGGGGCGGCGCCGATCCAGATCAGGTATTGCATCCACAAGGGGCGATCCAGCGCGTACTCGGTGCGCAGGAATTCGGCCTTGGCGACACCTTCGGCCTGACCGGTGGCGCGCAGTTCCGCGATCTGGTTGGACAGGAAGTCGCCGGGGGGCAGATTGATGATCGCAAAGACCAGTATCGACACCACCCACAGCGTCAGCAGCATGGTCAGCAGACGGTAGCCTGCGTATTTCAGAAACATCATTCGCTTGCCTGTGCTGTCTGCGCGGGCAGATCGAACCAGAATTCATCCATCCGGTGCACGCCGAAATGCGCCCCCGGCTCCCACGACCATATCGCCACTTCGGGCACATTGCGCAGGGCGTTGTTGACGACCACGGGCTGCGGCGCTTCGGCCAGAATGCCGATGCCGTATTGCTGGCTGGCGTGTATCTCCAGCATCTTGCGCCAGATCGCGCTGCGGGCCTCGTCGTCCCTGGCGGCGGTCCATTGGGCCGAAAGGTCCAGCAGAAGTTTGGCCGGAGCCATGTCCACCGCTTCACCGGCAGCACCGCGCGTCTGGTAGTATTGGCCCCACATCGGCCAGGCCATGAAATCCTGCTGGGTCGGTGCCAGATAGCCCGGCGGCGTATAGGGCTGCGGCAGCCCGTTGTCCCAGCCGAACCAGACCGCTGCCATCGTGACACCGGCATAGACACGGTTGCGCAGGATGTCGCGGTCCAGCGGACGCATCACCAGCTTGATCCCGATCTCGCGCCATGTGTCGGTGATGATGGCCAGCGCGTTTTCAACCTCCTGGCGTTCGCCTGCGGTCTCGATCACGAACTCCATCGGTCGCCCGTCGGGCAGCTTGCGCAGGCCTGCGGCGGTGCGCTCGGTCAGGCCCATCTCGTCCAGCAGCGCGTTGGCGGCGTCGGGGTCGTAGTCTGCCCATGCGTTCAGGTTGGCCGCGTCAAAGAAGGCGCTTCCGGCAAGGGCGGTCATGCCGCCCTCCTGCCCCAGCCCGAAGTACAGCGCGCGGTTGATCATGTGCCGGTCGATGCCCATCGACAGCGCACGGCGAAAGCGCACATCGCGGATCACCTCACGCCAGATCGGATCGGCAAAGTTCAGGTTGGGATAGATCGCGATCTGGCTGGCGGCCCCGTTTCCCCAGAGCAGCGTGTTGTAATTCGCGCCGTCACTTTCGCCCTTTTTCAGGATCGAGACGTCCCTGAAATCAATTCCGCGCGCTTGCAGATCAGCCTCGCCCGCGTTGGATTTTGCCGCGATCAGACCGGCGCCCACCACAGTCATCTCGACCACGTCGATATAGGGCAGTTGCACCCCACGTGCGTCGATCCGGTGGAAATAGGGGTTGCGCACGAAAAGCTGGCGCGACGATTTGGTGGCCGTCGCGCTCATCCACGGTTGCAGCGTCGGAAGGTCGGGGATGTCGAAGTTGTACATATCATCAAGGCGATTGTGCAAAGCGGCCCAGCTGCGCACGCGGCGTTTGTCGATCTGTGTCTTCAGTGCTTCGGGGTCGGCATAGTCGATGTGGAACTGCTTGAGGAACGTCGAAGGCCGGTAGATGAAAGGCGGACGTGCAGCCGCCAGGTGTTGCAGGAACTCGGGGTTTGAGACCGGCCATTCGATCACCACGGTCAACGGATCGGGAAAGCGCATCGTGGCCAGTTGTTGCCCGACGCGCATCACATCGGGCGGGCCATTCGGGCTAAGCTCGGGGTGATTGGCGATGTCGTTCCACCAGTATGCGAAATCCGCCGAGGTGAAATCCGAGCCGTCCGACCATTTGTGTCCTTCGCGCAGGTGCAGGGTAAACCGGCGGTCTTCTTCCACGGTCACATCGCGCAAAATGTCGGGTTGCAGGTTGTAGTCCGGGTCGTAGCCTACCAGCCGCGCATAGCCGTAGACCACCATCTGCCGTACGTCCTTGGACCGCGAGATCATGGTGCGCAATGTGCCGCCCTGGGTGCCGAAACTGCGGCCCTTGGACTGCAGATCGACCACAAGCGGGTCTTGCGGAATGCGCAGGCTGGCGGGGGGCATCAGGCCGCGTGCGACTTCATCTGCCCAGAAAGTACTTTCCTCTACGTCCGGCGGCGGCGCTTGGGCCGCAAGCGGGCTGGCAAATGCCATGGCGCAGGCCAGCAGAAGGGTGCGCAGGCGGCTAAACATGGCAGCGCACCTGATGGCCGGGGTTCACTTCGACCAGAGCGGGTGCGTCTGTGCCCACAAAGCGGAACATCTCTGGCCATGTCGCGGGCGCGCCTGCCCCTTTGGCGACCAGCGCCAGATCAATAGGGCGCGACAGGTCGGGTTCGGGTTGCGCCGCGATCAACGCCTGAGTGTAGGGATGCTGCGGGCTGTAGAACAGCGTGTCGGGCGGGGCCTGTTCGACGATGACGCCTTGGCGCATGACCGCAACTTCGTCCGCGATGCGCGAGACCACGGCCAGATCGTGACTGATGAACAGATAACTCAGCCCCGTACGCTGCTGGAGGTCCTCGAGCAGGGTCAGGATCTGGTCTTGCACCGACACATCCAGCGCCGAGGTCGGCTCGTCGCAGACCAGCAGTTGCGGATCAAGCGTGAGGGCGCGGGCGATCGACAGACGCTGGCGCTGGCCACCGGAAAACGCATGGGGAAAGCGGCCCAGCATATCTGGGGACAGACCCACCCAGCGCAACATCTCGGCGGCTTTTTCGCGGCGCTCGGCGCGGGTGCCAAGGCCGTGAATTTCCATCGGTTCGGTCAACGCCGCCTGGATGCGCATGCGTGGGGACAGTGACGAATAGGGGTCCTGGAACACCATCTGCGCGGACCGCTGGAATTTGGTGCGCTGGGCGCGGTCCATCGCGTGAACCGGCAACGCTTCGTCGGTGCCCCTGCCGCGAAACAACACGCGGCTGCCTGCGTCGGGTTGCTCTGCGCCCAGTGCGATGCGTGCGCAGGTCGTCTTGCCCGAGCCGCTTTCGCCGACGACAGCCAGCGTGCGGCCACGGGGCAGCGACAAGTTCACATCAACGCAGGCGTGCACTTTGATCGGGGCTTTCCAACCGCCCGCGCGCACCTGATAGGTCTTGCTGACGTGCTGCATATCAAGGATCAGATCGTCGTGTTGTACAGGTGCCGCAGGGGCCGCGACCGTCGGGATCATCGGGGCGGCGGCAAAGAGTTTGCGCGTATAGCCATGTTTGGGCGCACCAAGGACCGAAGCCGCCGGGCCGCTTTCCATCACGCTGCCCTTGTGCATCACCACGACCTTTTCGGCCATGTTGGCGACCACACCCAGATCGTGGGTCACAAGGATCACCGCCATACCTGTGGCGCGTTGCAGATCCTTGATCAGCCCCAGTACCTGCGCCTGTGTCGTCACATCCAGCGCCGTTGTCGGCTCGTCCGCGATCAGAAGATCGGGTTTGGCGACCATCGCCATTGCAATCATCGCGCGCTGGCGCATGCCCCCCGACAGTTCGAACGGATAGGCGCGAAAGACACGCTCGGGGTCGGCAAAGCCCACCTGCTCGAAGGTCTCGAGCACCTGTTTGCGTGCATCCGAGCTTGATTTCGGGCCTGATTTCGAGCGGTGCAGTTTCAGCACCTCGGACACCTGATTGCCAATCCGGTGCAGCGGCGACAGCGAGCGCATCGGCTCCTGAAAGATCATCGAGATGTGGTTGCCACGAATGGCGCGCATCTGACGCTCGGGCAGGGTCAGCAGGTCTTGCACTTTGTTCTCGCGGCCAAAGCGGATGCTGCCCGACCGCAATTGCGCAGAGCCCGGCAGAATGCGCAGCACCGACCGGCAAGTCAGCGTCTTGCCCGAGCCGCTTTCGCCGACCAGAGCCAGCGTTTCGCCCGGCATGACGGAAAAGCTGACGCCTTGCACCACGGGCGGCGCAGAGCCGAACCCGATGCTGAGGTCTGCCACTTCCAGTAGTGGTGTCATGCTGTCCCCTGTTGTGCCGAATGCGGCACACTGTCGGTTACAGTGAAACCCGATTTCGTGGCACAGGTCCAGTGATGGCGCGATTGTGCGTGCCTTGCCCTACACATTCATCGCCATGTGTCCCATGTAGACCATAATGACGCCGCACAGGGAGACTGCCCGCATGAGCCGACTGGATATGTTTATCGACCGCATGGTGTCGCAACGCGCTTGCCTTGACCACGCTGCTGCCCTTGTGGCCGATATGGAGGGACCAGCGTTCGAGTTGGGCCTGGGCAACGGGCGCACTTATCACCACATGCGCAAGGTGCTGGACCCGCGCGACATCCACGTGTTTGAGCGCGCCGTTGCCTCGCATCCCGACAGTACGCCGCCCGACGATATGCTGATCCTGGGCGATGTGTTCGAAACTCTGCCAGAGGCGCTGGACCGGTTCGGGCCGACGGCGGCGTTGATCCACGCCGATCTGGGCGGTCATAACCGCGCCAAGAACGACGTGTTTGCGCGCAACATCTCGCCCATCGTGCAGCCCCTGCTGGCACCGGGTGGTCTGATGGTGTCCAGCGACCGGATGTATTTCGAAGGTTTCGAGGAATTGCCCTTGCCTGATCATGCGGTTCCGGGGCGCTGTTTCATCTACCGCGCACCGCGCTAAGGCCGTGTTTGGGCGGGCTGCGGCTGCGACGCCGTGGCACGCCCGTTGTGACGTGGCGGCGTTTTGCATCCCGCCTATGTTCTCCTTGCAGGGTATTGTACCATGTGCCTATCTGGCCGCGCTGGAGCGGAATGCAGTTTCGCATCCCGAAACAGCGGCCAGCCAGCACGTTGGTCGAACCGGAGGAGAGCCCACACATGAGCGACAAGATTGCATATTCACGCCACGGTGACATTGCCGTGCTTACGGTACAGAACCCGCCCGTCAACGCGCTGAGCCATGCCGTGCGCCAGGGCCTTTGGGACGGCATGGACCGCGCCGAGGCAGACGACGGCGTCAAGGCTGTGCTGATCGTGGGCGAAGGCCGTGCATTTTTCGCCGGTGCGGACATCAAGGAATTCGGCAAGACCCCGAAAGAGCCGCACCTGCCGGTGCTGATCAACCGCATCGAGGCCTCGCCTCTGCTGGTGGTCGCGTCGATGCACGGCGTCAGCCTGGGTGGCGGGCTTGAGGTCGCTTTGGGCTGTCACTACCGCATTGCCGTGCCCTCTGCTCGCGTCGGTCTGCCCGAAGTGCATCTGGGTCTGATCCCCGGTGCGGGCGGCACACAGCGTATGCCCCGTCTGACAGGTGTCGAGGCCGCGCTGGAAGTCATGACCACAGGCCGTCAGGTCAAGGCGGACGAAGCCGCCAAGCTGGGTCTGATCGACGAAGTCCGCGACGGCGACCCCAAACAGAACGGCATTGATTACACCCAGTCGCTGCTGGATGCAGACGCGCCGCGCCGTCCGGTTTCAGAAATGGACACACCCGCCGCGATTGACTGGGACGGCGCATTCGAGAGCATTCTGGCGCGTGGCCGTGGCCAGATTTCGCCTGCCCAGTGCGTGCGCGCCGTGCAGGCCGGTGTCGAGCACCCCTTTGCCGAAGGTCTGGCCGCCGAGCGCAAGATTTTCATGGACCTGATGCAGACCGACCAGCGCGAAGGCATGATCCACGCGTTCTTCAGCGAACGCGCCGTGGGCAACCTGCCCGAGCTCAAGGGCGTCGAGCCCCGCGCCTTGCAGCATATCGGTGTGATCGGCGGCGGCACGATGGGGGCGGGCATTGCCACATCCGCGCTATTGTCCGGCTTGCAGGTCACTTTGCTGGAAATGACCGCCGATGCGGGCGAAGCGGCGCACAAGCGGATCGCGGGCAACCTGAGCGGTGCATTGAAGCGCGGCAAAATCAGCCAGGACCAGCATGACAAGATCCTGACCGACATCCTGAGCGTCGTGACCAACTATGACGCGCTTTCGGACGTCGATCTGGTGATCGAGGCGGTGTTCGAGGAAATGTCGGTCAAGAAGACCGTCTTCGGCGAGCTGGACCGCGTCTGCAAAAAAGGAGCGATCCTTGCGTCGAACACGTCCTATCTGGATGTGAACGAGATTGCCGCCAGCACCAGCCGCCCCGAGGACGTGATCGGGCTGCACTTTTTCTCGCCTGCGCATGTGATGAAACTGCTGGAAATCGTCGTGGCCGACAATACAGCGCCGGACGTGGTCGCCACCGGCTTCGAGCTGGGCAAACGCATGAGCAAGATCAGCGTGCGCGCCGGTGTCTGCGACGGTTTCATCGGCAACCGCATCCTGTCGACCTATCGCACCGCTGCCGATCACATGATCTTGGACGGCGCGTCGCCCTACGCGATTGACAAGGCGCTGGAAGAGTTCGGGTTTGCCATGGGCCCCTTCGCGGTGGCCGACCTTGCGGGTCTCGACATCGGCTGGGCCGTGCGCAAACGCAAACGCGCCGAGGGCATTGATCCGCGCGCCCGCGACAGCTCTTATGCCGACAAGCTGTGTGAAGACGGCCATTTTGGCCAGAAGACCGGCAAGGGCTATTACGACTATTCCGCCGGGGCCAAGGCGCGTGTGCCGAACCCCGACGTCATGCCTCTGATCGAGGCGGAACGGGCCGCCCAGGACATCACCCCGCGTGAGTTCACCTCGGAGGAGATCGTGCGCCGTTACATGGCCGCGATGGTAAACGAGGCTGCCAAGGTGGTGGGCGAGGGCATCGCGCGCCGTCCGCTGGACGTGGATATGACGCTGCTGTTCGGCTACGGTTTCCCGCGCTATCGCGGTGGTCCGCTGAAATGGGCAGACATCGTTGGCCTGCCCGGACTGTTGGCCGACATGAAAGAATACCAGAAGGACGATCCCTATTTCTGGCAAATTGCGCCGCTGCTCGAAGAGCTGGTGGCCGAAGGCAAGACTTTCGACGACCTCAACAAGGCCGCTGCGGCCTGATCCCGATAAGGAGACCGGATATGGACCTGAGCTATACCGACGAAGAACTGGCATTCCGTGACGAAGTGCGCGCCTTTATGCGTGACGAGCTTCCCAAGGAGATGTCGGACAAGATCCGCCTTGGCGACGAGCTGGGCAAGGAAGGTCAGGAGAAATGGCACGCCATCCTGAACAACAAGGGCTGGCTGGCCCCGAACTGGCCCAAGAAATTCGGCGGTGCCGAGTGGAATGCCGTGCAGCGCCACATCTTCGAGGAAGAGGCCGCCGCCCATCACGCGCCGCGCATCGTGCCGTTTGGCCTGTCGATGCTGGCGCCCGTGCTGCAAAAATTCGGCTCGAAGGAGCAGCAGGACTACTGGCTGCCACGCCTTCTTGACGGGTCCGACTGGTGGTGTCAGGGCTATTCCGAACCGGGTGCGGGCTCTGACCTTGCGTCGCTGA
The DNA here is from genome assembly GCA_024636445.1 of Sulfitobacter sp. Classification (GTDB taxonomy): domain Bacteria; phylum Pseudomonadota; class Alphaproteobacteria; order Rhodobacterales; family Rhodobacteraceae; genus Pseudosulfitobacter. The sequence continues at coordinate 21,004 of JAGXHE010000096.1, read as the reverse complement.
AAACCCGCGCTGTGCGCGATGGCGACCACTATATCGTCAACGGTCAAAAGACGTGGACGACACTGGGCCAGCACGCCAACATGATTTTCTGTCTGGTGCGCACCGACCCCGACGTCAAACAGCAAGAGGGCATTTCCTTTCTGCTGATCGACATGGACACCCCCGGCATCCAAGTGCGCCCGATCATCCTGCTGGACGGCACGCATGAGGTGAACGAAGTGTTCTTTGACGACGTCAAGGTGCCGGTCGAAAACCTGGTGGGCGAAGAGAACAAGGGCTGGACCTATGCCAAGTACCTGCTGACCCACGAGCGCACCAACATCGCGGGCGTCGGTTTCTCGCAGGCCGGTCTGAACACCGTCAAACGCATTGCGCGCGCCGAAATGGCTGGGGGCAAGCCGCTGATGGCGAACCCGCATTTTGCCGCCCGTGTCGCTCAGGTCGAGATTGATCTGAGGGCAATGTCGACCAGCAACCTGCGGATCATCTCGGCAGCTGCTGCCGGTGGTGCGCCGGGTGTCGAGGCGTCGATGCTGAAGGTTAAAGGCACGATTATCCGTCAGGAAATCAACGATCTGGCACGACGGGCCGTCGGCCCCTACGCGATGCCCTTTGCATCCGAGGCCATAGAAGGCAGCAACGAGGCCCTGCCCGATCCGCACGAAGCAGGCCCTGTCGCGGCGCAATATTTCAATAATCGCAAGCTGTCGATCTTTGGCGGCAGCAACGAAATCCAACGCGGCATCATCGCGAAGGTCATGATGGGAGGCGGTCAATGAACTTTGATCTGACAGAAGAGCGGCAAATGCTGCAAGACAGCCTGCGGCGTTACCTGCGGGACAAATATTCGACGGCCACGCGCAACGAGATCCTCGAACGCCCCAACGGCATGTCGGAAGAAGTCTGGACGCAACTGGCCGAACTGGGCGTCATCGGTGCGATGTTCACTGAAGAGCAGGGCGGCTTTGGCGGCGCGGGTTTCGACATCTCGGTGGTGTTCGAGGAGTTGGGCCGCGCAGGTGTGGTCGAGCCGTTCATGGACAGCGCGCTGATCGGGGGCCGTTTGCTGGCCGCCTGTGGCAAGACCGACCTGGTCGAAGAAATGATCGGCGGCAGCCTGCAACTGGCCGTGGCGCACGGTGAACCCACCAGCCGCTATGACCTGAACCATGTGCGCACGTCGGTGGACGGTGGCAAGCTGAATGGCCGCAAGGCCGTGGTGATGAACGCCGAGAACGCCGATCATCTGATCGTGTCGGCCCGTGCCTCGGGCGATGTGGCGGACGAGGCGGGCATCTCGCTTTACCTGGTGGCCAAGGATGCGGCGGGTCTGACCATTCAGGGCTATCCGCTGTTGGCCGGCGGCCGTGCCGGCGAAGTCACGCTGGACGGTGTCGAAGGCGAATTGCTGACCGAAGACGGCTTTGCCGCGCTGAGCGATGTGATGGCACTGGCGACGATGGCGCAATGCGCCGAAACGCTGGGGGCGATGGATACGGCGACACGTCTGACCAACGACTATCTGGGCACCCGCAAACAGTTTGGCCGCCCCATCGGGACATTCCAGGCGCTGGCGCACCGGATGGCAGATATGCTGATCGAGATGGAACAGGCACGCAGTGCCGTCATCAACGCGGCGGGCAACCTGCGCGAGGAAACCCGCATCCGCGACATGAACATTTCGGCTGCGAAAAACCTGTTGGGCCGCGCCGGTCGTCTGATCGCCGAGGAATCGATCCAGATGCACGGTGGGATCGCCATGACGCAGGAATACGAACTGGCGCATATCGCCAAGCGTATCACCATGGCCGATCACCGCTTTGGCGATACCGATCACCATCTGGAACGCTTTATCGCGCTGAGTGCAGCCTGATATGACAGACGGGCCGGGGATTATCCGCAATGAGACGGGCGCGCAAACGCTCTTGGGCTATGTGGTTGATATTTCGGCCGATGATGGAAAAGGACGCTGCGTGCTGGATATCGGCGCGCAGCACGGCAACCGCCACGGCGCTTTGCATGGCGGCATCATTGCCTGCCTTCTGGACAATGCGATGGGCTATGGTGCGGCGGTGCATACGTCACCGGATGGCAGCGCCAAATTCCTTACCATTTCGATGAACACACAGTTCATTGCTCCGGCTCTGACGGGCCGCGTTGTGGCGACCGGAAAAGTGACGGGGGGCGGGCGCAGCCTGATGTTTGTCGAGGGCGAGATGCACGACGACGATGGGCGTTTGCTGGCCACATCCACGGGCGTCTATAAAAAAGTACCGGAGGGGCGGGGATGAGCGATCCATATCTTGAGGATGCAGGCGACCGACTGATCGTGTGGAACGGCAATGAGGACATGCGCGGGGCGCTGTCACCCGAGCTGTATTCGGTAATCGAAGAGGCCTTTGCCATGGCACAAGATCCACGCATCAGGGCCGTCGTGCTCACTTCGACCGGCGGTTTCTTTTGTGCCGGTGGCAATCTGAATGTGCTGATCGCGCGGCGCAACATGGCCGAAGACGACCGCCGCGCCAAGATCGACGAATTGCACGATCTGATCCGCCTGATCCGCAACAGCCCCGTGCCGGTGATCGCCGCTGTCAAAGGCGGAGCCGCGGGCGCGGGCGCATCAATCGCGCTGGCCTGTGACATGATCGTGGCTGAGACGGGTGTGAAGTTTACGGCGTCCTATGTGAATGCGGGGCTGGTGCCCGATGGCGGGCTGACGGCGCATCTGGCCCGCATGGTGCCGCGCCAGTTGGCAATGGAGATGTGCGTGCTGGCGCAGCCTGTGACTGCCGAGCGGTTGCAGGCCTTGGGCGTGGTCTCGCAGCTGTGCGCCGCGGATGACGTGGTGCCTGCGGCGTTGGCAATTGTAGACCGCATTGCCAAGGGGCCACGCGTCGCCCAAGGGCGCATTCGAGCGATGGTCTCGTGTGCCTACGATCAGGACGAGGCCGCACAACTGGACATGGAACGTGATGGCATGGCGTGGGCCGCAGGGGCGGGCGAAGCTGCCGAAGGCATCGCGGCATTTCTTGAAAAACGTGCGCCGGAGTTTGGCAAATGACGGGACGCGTCGAAGATTATCTGGCACATCAGGTGGCCACACGGCCCGGCGCGCTGGCGTTCGAGGACAACACCGGCGTGCGCGTCAGCTATGCTGAACTGGACGCCTGTGCCGATGACATCGGTGCACGGCTGACCGGTCTGGGCGTGCGGGCGGGCGACCGTGTCCTGATGCTGGCGGAAAACTGCGTGGCCGCGGTGGCGCTGCTGTTTGGGGCGTGGAAGATCGGCGCGACCGTGGTGCCGTTCAACGCGCGCCAGACCATTGCCGAAGTGCAAAAGATCATCGACCACGCCGAACCCAGTGCTCTGGTCTGCACGCCTGCGGCATCGCCCGATGCGGCCAGCCACGGGGCGCGGTTTGGCGCGGTTGAGGCTACAGGGGCCTATGGCAAGCTGTCCTTTGCCGCCCTCGAAGGTGGCACAGCGGACGAGGCCACCGATGTGGCGATTTTGCTGTATACCACCGGTACCACCGGCGCGCCCAAGGGGGTGATGCTGACGCACGCGAACGTGCGTTTTGGCGGGCTGACCTCGGCCAATCTGCGGCAGATGACGTCCGACGACGTGATCTATGGCGTGCTGCCGCTGACCCATGTGTTCGGCATGTGCTCGGTCATGGCGGCGGCGGTTTACACCGGCGCACCGGTGCGGCTGGCGTCGCGCTTTGACGTGGCCGCGACCTATGACGCCTTGCGTGACGGGGTGACGTTATGTTCGGCGGTGCCGCAGATGCACGCGCTGCTGATGGCCTACACCAAAAAGATGGGCTATGCGCGACTGGAAAGCCCGACCTTGCGCTATGTCTCGTCCGGTGCAGCACCACTGGACCCTGCGTGGAAACGTCAGGCCGAAGCGTTCTATGGCGTGGCCTTGCAGAACGGCTATGGCATGACCGAAACCAGCGCAGGCACTGCCGCGACCAGCAACCTGATCGGCGATCCGGACATCTCGGTCGGGCCAGCCCTGCCGGGGGTCGAGGTTGCGCTGGACATGGACGCGCCCGGATCTGGCGATGGCGTGGGCGAGGTGATCACGCGCGGTCCGCAGATCATGAAAGGGTATTACAAGAACCCCGAAGAAACTGCCAAAGTGCTGTCACCGGATGGCTGGTTGCACACCGGCGATCTGGGGCGGATCGACGAAAAGGGGCACCTGCACATCGTGGGTCGTTCCAAGGAATTGATCATCCATGGCGGTTTCAACGTCTACCCGCCCGAGGTCGAAGCGGCGCTGAACGATCATCCGCAGGTCGTCCAGGCAGCGGTGATCGGTCACAAGGTCGGTGCCGACGAAAAGGTGCTGGCGTTCTGTCAGGTGGCCGACGGCTGCGATGTCACCGTCGAAGAGTTGCGCGCCTTTGCTGCCGAACGGCTGGCGGGCTACAAACGCCCCAGCCTGATCATTCTGGCGTCGTCCTTGCCCGCGGCACCCACGGGCAAGATACTCAAACACAAGCTGCTGGAAGCCTTTGCCGACCAGATCGGCTGAGACTTTGGCCTCTCAGGCCCAGACACCCTCGGCAGCGGCGCGGATGGCGCGGATGTTTTCGCCATAAGGCGCGGGGTTCTGGACCGATCCGCCTTTGAATACGGCAGAGCCTGCCACCAGCACGTCGGCACCTGCCTGCACAACCAGCGGAGCGGTTTTTGGATCGACGCCGCCGTCGATTTCGATGTGGATGGGGCGGTCACCGATCATGCTGCGCAATGATTTGATCTTGGTGGTCATGTCGATGAACTTTTGCCCGCCGAAACCGGGGTTTACCGTCATCACGCAGACCAGATCGACCATATCCATCAGGTCTGCGACTGCTGAGGCGGGAGTTCCAGGGTTCAGCGCGACACCGGCGTTGCAGCCCGCCGCGCGGATTGCTTGCAAGGTTCGGTGGATGTGGGGGCCAGCCTCGATGTGGGCGGTCAGAATGTCGGCACCGGCCTGTGCGAACGCGTCGATATAGGCGTCGACCGGCGAGATCATCAGATGCACGTCCATCACGCCCTTGATGTGGGGCCGGATGGCCGCACAGGTGGCGGGGCCGAAGGTGATGTTGGGCACGAAATGCCCATCCATCACGTCGACATGAATCCAGTCCGCGCCCTGCGCCTCGGCGGCGGCGCATTCGGCACCGAAGTTGGCGAAATCGGCGGCAAGTATAGAGGGGGCAATTTTGATCGCGCGGTCGAAGGTCATGGGGCAGCCTTTGGGTTTTGGGGTTGGGCTGTCTATAGCGGGCCGGGAAGCGTGTGGAAAGAGGCCCTCCGGGGGGAGTTTATTTGGCAAGATGAAGCGTCAGATCCGGTAATAGTCGCGATACCACGCAACGAAGGCGTCAATGCCGGTCTGGATCGGGGTGGCTGGACGTTTGCCTGTCAGGGTTTCCAGCAGGGTCGCGTCGGCCCATGTGGCAGGGACATCGCCGGGCTGCATGTCCTTGAAGTTGATCTGCGCGCGGGTGCCGCAGGCGGCCTCGATCGCGGCGATGAAATCCATCAGTTTGACCGGTGCGCCGTTGCCGATGTTGACGATGCGGTGCGGGGCCACGGGGCTGAGGCTGTCGCCCGCCACCGGGTTGTCGCGTTCAGGGACTGCGTCGATCAGGACGCTGATCGCGGCAGTCAGATCGTCGATATAGGTAAAGTCGCGCATCATGTCGCCGTGGTTGTACACGTCGATGGGTTCGTCATTCAGGATGGCGCGGGTGAATTTGAAGTGGGCCATGTCAGGGCGGCCCCACGGTCCGTAGACGGTAAAGAACCGGAACATGGTGATTGGCAGGTCATAGAGATGTGCATAGCTGTGGGCCATGTTCTCGGTCGCCTTTTTGGTGGCGGCGTAGAATGACATCTGGCTGTCGACCTTGTCGGCCTCGGTGTAGGGCATCTGCGTGTTGGCGCCGTAGACCGACGAGGTCGAGGCCAGCAGCATATGGGCGGGCGGAAACGCGCGGGCGGCTTCGAGGAGTTCGAAGGTGCCGATCAGGTTTGCCTCGACGTAGGAGCGCGGGTTGTCGATGGAATAGCGCACGCCTGCCTGTGCCGCGAGGTGAATGACCGCGTCGGGGCGGTGTGTGTCGAACAGATTGCAAAGCGTGCCGGGTGTTTCCAGCCGGTCGGTCACGGCCGTAAAGCCTGCGCTTTGGTTCAACATGGCGTGGCGACGCTCTTTCAACGTGACGTCGTAGTAATCGGACATCGCATCCAGACCGATGACCCTCCAGCCTTCATCCAGAAGGCGGCGGGTTGTGAAATATCCGATGAAGCCGGCCGAGCCGGTAACGAGTGCTGTGCGTGTCATGGCGGGACTTTGCCGCGCTGCAGCGAGGATTGCCAGCGATAGGTATTAGTTTGACAATAAAATTTATTCGGGTTCAGGATGCGCCAAGGGGGATGTGACGATGTACATCGGTTTTGATCTGGGCACGTCCGGCGTGCGTGCGCTGTTGGTGGCTGAAGACGGCGTGCCAGTCGGCGCGCAAGAGGCGCATTATCACGCGGCACATCCGGCACCGGGCTGGAGCGAGCAGGACCCGGATACCTGGGTTGCTGGATGTCGAACCGCGCTGGCTGGGTTGAAGGCGGCACATCCGCAGGCCTATCAGGCGGTGCTTGGTGTCGCGGTGGCGGGGCACATGCACGGAGCGGTGTTGCTGGACGAAGGCGGCGAAGTGCTGCGCCCCTGCATCTTGTGGAATGACACGCGCAGCCATGCCGAGGCCGCGAAGCTGGATGCGGCGGCACGCGTGCGCGAGATCAGCGGCAATATCGTCTTTCCGGGATTTACCGCGCCCAAGCTGGCCTGGGTTGCCGCACACGAGCCGGAGATTTTCGCCCGCGTGGCAAAGGTGGTATTGCCCAAGGATTACGTGAGCCTGTGGATGACCGGTCTTTGCGCCACTGAGATGTCGGATGCGGCGGGCACCGCCTGGCTGGACGTGGGCGGGCGTGACTGGTCTGACGCATTGCTGGATGCAGGCGGGATGCGGCGCGACCAGATGCCTGCCTTGTACGAGGGGACCGGCGTGATCGGCCCGCTGCGCGACGCTTTGGCGGATGAGTTGGGCCTGCCGCGCGGTGTTCAGGTGATCGCGGGGGCTGCCGACAATGCGGCGGCGGCCTGTGGTGTCGGCGCGCTGAAAGAGGGCGACGGTTTTGTCTCGCTTGGCACTTCTGGCGTGGTGTTGGCGGCGCGTGACGGATTTGCGCCCGATGCGGCCAGTGCGGTGCACACATTTTGCCACGCAGTGCCGGGGCGGTGGTACCAGATGGGCGTGACGCTGGCCTGTACCGACAGTCTGAACTGGCTGGCGCGGATCACGGGGCAGGGGCCTGCTGCGCTGACGTCGGCCTTGGGCGATGATGTGCGTGCGCCGGGCAGCCTGCGGTTCTATCCCTATCTGTCGGGCGAGCGGACGCCGCACAATGATGCGCAGGTGCGCGGTGGATTCAGCGGTCTGGATATTGCCCATGATGTGCGGGACATGACCCGCGCGGTGCTCGAAGGGGTCAGTTTTGCGCAGGCCGACAGCCTGCTTGCGCTGCGGGCCACAGGCGCCGATCCGCAGAGGTTGCTGGCCATCGGGGGCGGGGCGGCGTCGTCGCATTGGGTGCAGATGCTGGCCGACACGCTGAACCTGCCGCTGGAAATCCCCGCGCGGGGCGAGTTTGGTGCGGCCCTGGGTGCTGCACGTCTGGCCATTTGTGGTGTGACGGGCGCCGATCCTGTGCAGGTGATGACCAAGCCAGAGATTGCGCGGACGGTTATACCCGATGCGTCGCGGGTTGGCGGGTTTGCTGAGGCACACCAGGCCTATCGCGCCGCGTTTTCGAACCTGAAAGCGTTGCAATGATGCGATCTTTGGCGTGCATTGGCCGCAGGTAAGGGGGACGTCATGGCAATCGGTTTGTTTGATTTGATACGGGGCTTTGCAGCCCTTGTTTTGTTGAGCAGCGTCGCCACGGCCGAAACCCTGCCCTCGCCCGACGCCGAATTCCCAAAGGCCGGGATGCCGCAGATCGAATTGGGGCGGTTGCTGTTTTACGATCCCATCCTTTCAGGGGGAAAGACGGTCAGCTGTGCCAGTTGCCACCATCCCGAACATGCCACCGGCGACGCGGTCTCGCTGGGTTTGGGCGACGGGGCCAACGGGCTGGGGCCCGACCGCAAGGTTGATCCCGCCAACATGCCCGAGCAGCGTATTCCGCGAAACGCGCCTGCCTTGTTCAACGTCGGTGCGCTGGAATACCGGACGTTCTTTCACGATGGACGGCTTGAGGTGGACGAGAACCGCAAGGGGGGAATTCGCACGCCTCTGGGGGCCGAGATGGAGCAGGGGTTTGCCAGCCTGCTGAGCGCGCAAACCATGTTTCCGGTGTTGTCTGGCGATGAAATGGCCGGGCATCTGGGCGAAAGCGATGTGTCAAAGGCGGTGCGTCAGGGTGTGCTGACCGGACCGGGCGGCGCGTGGGATATTCTGGCGCAGCGGGTGGCGGGCCTCCCGGAGTACCGTGCCATGTTCGATGGTGTCATCGGCGCGAAGCCTGTGCATTTTACTGATATTTCAGATGCGATTGCCGCCTTTGTTGCCTTTGAATGGCGCGCGACGGAAAGCGATTTTGACAGGTTCCTGCGCGGAGAAATCGAGCTTGCGCGCGATGAAGCCATGGGGCTGGACCTGTTTTATGGCAAGGCGGGCTGTGCCAGCTGTCACGCGGGTCTGTTTCAGACCGACCATGATTTTCACGCCATCGCCATGCCGCAGATCGGTCCGGGCAAGCGGGCCTCGTTCGAGCGTGGTGCCGCAGACGAGGGGCGGATGCTGGTCACGGGCGATCCGGCGGATGCGTTCAAATTCCGCACGCCGTCGTTGCGCAATGTTATACATACGTCGCCGTATGGACATGCGGGGGCCTATGCCCGGCTGGAAGATGCGGTCCGCCATCATTTGAACCCCGAAAAATATCTGGCCGACTACGATCCGGCACAGGCGGTTTTGCCTGCCCTTGCGGGGGCGGAGGACACCATTGTGATGGTTGATCCGACCGAGATGGCGCGGATTTCTGCGGCGAACGAGCTGGCTCCGCGTGTGCTGAGCCAAGCGGAGGTGAATGCCATCATTGCATTTCTGGGGGCATTGACGGACGAAGACAGCCTGGACGGACGGCTGGGGGTGCCCGCAACCGTGCCAAGCGGATTGCCTGTCGATCAATAGGCTTGGGGCGCGGCGCCGGGGCGCAAAAGATAGCGCGCATTTGTCTGCAGGGTGATCCAGTCCGAGGCGGGAGCATCCGGCCAGCGCACACGCACCTGCACCGAAGTCGCGGCACCCAGACCGAAGTGCTGAGGTGCATCCGATCCGCCCGCATGGCCGCCGCCCACCTGCAGTTCGCGCGATTGCACCGATGTGCCGTCGTCCACTTCGATCCACGCTCCGATGGCGCGGGTGTTGGCATCGGGTTGGGTCAGGTCCAGCGCCAGCCAATTGCCGGTGTCGGAACTGGTGTTCTGCCAGACCTCCATCGCGGCGCGCCGGTTGACCACGGCCAGGTCCAGCAGGCCGTCGTTGTTGAGATCGACAAGCGCTGCCCCGCGCCCGCGATGCAGCGACGCGATGCCAGCGGTGCCGCCCGCTTCGACGAATGTGCCGTCGGGCTGTGCGATCAGCAGGTTGTTGGGGTCGTCCATCGCCAGGCCGGGCATCTGCTGCACGTTGCCCTTGGCGATGAATGCATCGTCCAGACCGTCGTTTTGCACGTCACCGAACGAGATGTGCCAGCCGGTCGATGGCCGCCCGTCGCCCCCCGTATAGGGCCTGTGCGCGGTCGATCCGACATCGAACGGCACGTCTGCATATCCCGGCCCGTCGCCTGTGGGCCGTTGCAGGCGCTGGTCGCCCATCGAGCTGAGGAACACTTCGTCGCGGCCGTCACGGTCCAGATCGCGGGTGGCGATGCCCATGCCCCATAAATGGTGCGTGGCCCAGCCATCGGCTTCGGTATAAAGGCGCGGATCGGGTGCCATCTGCCACAGTTGTTCAGAGCCACCGGTGACATAGTAGTGCCGGTCGTTCGACAGCCGCAGATCGGCCTGACCACTGCGCGACCAGTCGGTGAACAGGGCCGAAAGGGGGCAGAACCCCGGCGCTAATATTGTCTGCGACCAGCCGTCGCCATCGGGCCGCCACAGGCTGTTGGTGTCGCAGGCCTGAAACGGGCCGTCAGGGTTGGTTCGGTCGACGTAGTGGCCCATCGCCAGTGTGGGGCGGGTCTGACCCTGCTCCCATGTGGCGGAAAACGCTGTGGTCCATTTGTCGGGAAAGTCGATCATCTGAGCCGGGGAAAAGCCGCAGGTACCATCGCCCAGCCAAATCTGATCCGGCCCGACGCGCAGCATCACCAGATCGAGGTGCGTGTCGTTGTTGATGTCCAGCGCATAGATGCCGGTGGTATCGCTGACGGGCAGGGTTTCCATACGTAGGCGTATGTCGCCATCACTTTCGTTGACGAACAAAGCCGCCGGATTGCTGCCGCCTGCTGCGACCAGATCGGTGCGCCCGTCAGCATTGCAATCCAGCGCGGCCAGACCGCCGCCCACGAAATGCTCCCAGCCGCCGTCATATTGGTGATGCGGCACCGTTACGGGAGCGAACATCGGCTCGGCCTGTACCGCGCCCGCGCACAGGATCATGGCCAAACTAACCCGCATCGACACGCCCTTCGCGCGCGGCACGGTCCTGCACGAATTCAAGCGCATAGGCGGCAGCGCCGCGCGCCCACATCAGGTTGCCCCATTTGTGGATGACAACCTCGGGCGGGGCGGCGTCGACCTGCACGATGGATTTGCGCATCTCGGCCATCACGGCATCGGAATAGAGGTAGTCGAACTGCATCTGCTCGCCCGCCAGAATGATCAACTCGGGGTCGAAGATGTTGACGATATTGGCCAGCCCCATCGCAAACATCCGCCCCGCACGCGCCACGATTGACGCTGCTGCGGTGTCGCCGCCCTCTGCCGCCTCCAGCAGGCGCGTGATCTGGTTTGCGACGGAAGTGTCCGGCCCCAACGCCGTGTCCGCCTCGCGCAGCAGGGCGTATTCGGCGACATAAGCCTCGAGACACCCGCGTTGGCCGCAACGGCACAATGCGCCTTCGAGCTGGACCTTGGTGTGGCCGAATTCCGCGCCGCAACCGCGCGTGCCGCGGTAGATCTCTCCGCCAAGGATGATGCCCATGCCGACGCCGGCCTCTAGCGTGACGACGATGAAATCGGACCGCCCGCGTCCAAGGCCGAATGCCTTTTCCGCCATCGCAACCAGGTTTGCGTCGTTGTCCAGATAGGTGGGCACGCCCATGCGTTCGGTCAGGACGGCGGCAAAGCCGACGTTGCGTACGTTCAGAGAGGGCGACCAGTGCACCCTGCCCGCGCCCACATCCACGGTACCGGCAAGGCCGACGCCGACACCGGACAGATCGGCCGTTTTGTGCCCGACCTTTGCAGCAAGTGCCGCGACCGCATCTGCGATGTATCCGGCCAATGCCGCAGGGCTGTGCCGTCCTGCCGCAAGCGGTACTTCGTGGTCTGCCAGCTGCGTGCCTTCAAAATCCATCAGCACCAGTGATATCCGTGTGCCCGAGATTTTGACGCCCACGACCAGATGCGCAGCGCCTGCAATTTTCAGGTCCACGCGGGGGCGGCCACGGGTGGTGGCAGCGCCATCCTCGCGGGGGATTTCCTCGATCAGACCATCGCGCAACAGGTCGGCGGTGATGGTTGTCACCGTGGCGCGGCTGATTCCCGTGCGCTCTGCCAGGTCGATGCGCGGGATGCGTCCACCTTGGGAAATCTCGCGCAGCAAGATCAGCCGACTGTCTTCGCGTTGGTGTCCGAATGCCACTTTATTTATCGCTTTCCCAGTGGGTTAGAGCCTGATGCCCACCCCGGTATGACCTGTAGAATGACGGTATTTTCAACGCATGTCCAATTTAATTTGCTTTCCGAATTTAAATGCCTAATGATGAGGGAACCCAAACTGCGCCTCTGGTGCGGCAGTTGGGCAAAAGTCTTGGGAGGACACAATGAATTTTCTGAAAACGGTCGCCTTGGCGGCGACGATCACCGTGACGGCCGTGGCCGCATGGGCGCAGGATGTCACCGTTGGTGTCAGCTGGTCGAATTTCCAGGAAGAGCGCTGGAAGACTGACGAAGCCGCGATGAAAGAAGCCATCGAAGCCGCTGGCGCCCGGTATATTTCCGCAGATGCTCAGGCATCGGCAGCGAAACAGTTGACCGATATCGAGGCGCTGATCGCACAAGGTGCAGATGCGCTGATCATCCTGTCCGTTGACAAGGACGCGATCGGGCCCGCCATCAACCAGGCCGAGAACGAAGGTATTCCGGTCGTGGGCTATGACCGTCTGATCGAAGACCCGCGCGCCTTTTATCTGACCTTTGACAACAAGGGCGTGGGCCGGATCATCGCGCAAACCGTCGTGGAAGCGCAGCCCGAGGGCAACTTTGCGATCATCAAGGGCGACAAGGGCGACCCCAACGCGCTGTTCCTGCTCGAAGGGATGATGGAGGTCATCAGTGCAGACGTGGAAGCGGGCAAGATCACCATCGTAGGTGAAGCCTTTACCGATGGTTGGAAGCCTGACAACGCGCAGCGCAACATGGAGCAGATCCTGACCGCCAACAACAACAACGTCGATGCGGTTCTGGCGCAGAACGACGGCATCGCCGGTGGTGCGATTGCAGCCTTGCAGGCGCAGGGTCTGAACGTTCCGGTGGGCGGTCAGGACGGCGATCATGCAGCGCTGAACCGTGTGGCACGTGGCACGCAGACCGTTTCGGTCTGGAAGGACTCGCGTCAACTGGGCAAGAAAGCCGCCGAGATCGCGCTGTCGCTGGCCGATGGTGCCGCAATGACAGACATCGACGGTGCCGAAAACTGGTCCGGTGGTGAAAAAGGTCTGGAGATGAGCGCAATCTTTCTTGAGCCCACACCTGTCACCAAAGGTAACATTTCCGCTGTGATCGACGCAGGTCATATCGAAAAGGACAAGGTTTGCGCCGGTGCCATGGACGGCGTCGACGGTTGTAACTAAGGCCTTCCGGCACTGGCGGATGCGGTTCGCCAGTGCCACCTTTGCAAATTTTCATATCACTTCAGCCTGATCGACTGCGCGTATTGCGCAAACAGGATCGGCTTATCTGACGGGTGCGGACAATGACCGACACGAACGAACACAGCGCTAAAACAGGTGCGACACGCACGCGGCCGGGACTGATCCAGCGGTTCATGCGCGATACTGAACTGGACACGCGGCTGCTGGGCATGCTGGGCGCGCTGGCGCTGATCTGGGTCGGCTTTCACGTCTACGGGGCGGTCAACAACGGCTTTGGTGCGTTTCTGACGCCGCGCAATCTGTGGAACCTGAGCGTGCAGACATCGTCAATCGGGATCATGGCCTGCGGCATGGTTCTGGTCATCATCACCCGCCACATCGACCTGAGCGTCGGGTCAGTTCTGGGGTTCTGCGCCGTTATCATGGGCATCACCCAAGTGTGGTTCCTGCCGCAACTGGTCGGGCTGGAGCATTGGAGCATCTGGATCATCGCCTGCATCGCGGGCATGATCGCGGGCACGCTTGTGGGCGCCATCCACGGCTGGTTGATCGCATATCTGTCTATCCCGGCCTTTATCGTGACGCTCGGCGGTTTGCTGGTCTGGCGCGGTGTTGCGTTTCTGATCACGCGCGGCGAGACGATTTCACCGCTCGACAGCACGTTCAAACTACTGGGCGGTGGCCCGACGGGCGCCGTTGGGTCAACGGGCAGCTGGATCGTGGGCATCATCGCGGTCGTTGCCGTGATCGCGCTGATCATCATGGGCCGCGCAAAGCGCAAACGCTTTGACTTTCGGCTGCGACCGATCTGGGCGGAATGGTTCATCGGCATCATCAGCGTCGGAGCCGTCATCGGGGCCGTGCTGCTGGTCAACTCCTACCCCTGGCCGCGCGGTATCGTGCGTCGTTATGCGGACGCCAACAACATTGAAGTCCCCGAAGGCGGGCTGTTCATCAGCCACGGCTTTGCCATTCCGGTGTTGATCCTGCTGGTCGTGGTGGTGGTGATGACCGTGGTGATGAACCGCACACGCTTTGGCCGCTATGTCTATGCCATCGGCGGAAATCCCGAAGCGGCGGCACTGGCGGGCATCAATACGCGCTGGATGACGGTCAAGATTTTTGCCCTCATGGGCTTTCTCGCCGGTCTGTCAGCGGTTGTTGCCTCGGCGCGTCTTGGCTCTGCCACCAACGCGCTGGGCACCTTGGACGAACTTTACGTGATCGCCGCCGCGGTGATCGGGGGCACCTCGCTCGGCGGTGGTGTCGGCACCATCTACGGCGCAGTTCTGGGGGCATTCGTGATGCAGTCATTGCAGACCGGCATGGTGCTGATCGGCTTTGACGCGGCAGTACAGCAGGTCGTCGTGGGTGGCGTGCTGGTGTTTGCAGTCTATCTGGACAATCTCTACCGGAGGTCTTCGAAATGAGCGATAAAACCAATCTTGGCACGCCTCTGGTCGAGATGCGCGACATCTGCATCAGCTTTGGCGGCGTGCACGCGGTCGATCATGTCTCGGTCGATCTGTACCCTGGCGAAGTCGTCGGCCTGCTGGGCCATAATGGTGCGGGCAAGTCGACCCTGATCAAGGTGCTGTCCGGTGCCTACAAGATGGACAGCGGCGAGATTTACGTGAACGGCGAACTGGCCGACATTCGCAGCCCCCGCGACGCGCGGCGCTTCAATATCGAGACGATCTATCAGACGCTGGCGCTTGCCGACAATCTGGACGCCGCGAGCAACCTGTTTCTGGGGCGTGAGCTGACGTCGGCCTTCGGTTTGGTGGATGACGACGCGATGGAAAGCGAGGCGCGCAAGATCATGTCGCGGCTGAACCCGAACTTTCAAAAGTTCAAGGACCCGGTCAGTGCGCTGTCAGGCGGCCAACGCCAGTCGGTCGCCATTGCGCGTGCCGTCTATTTCAACGCGCAGATCCTGATCATGGACGAACCCACCGCCGCACTTGGCCCCCACGAGACGCAGATGGTCAGCGAGTTGATCACCCAGCTCAAGGCCGAAGGCATCGGGATTTTCCTGATCAGTCACGACATCCACGACGTGATGCAGCTGTGCGACCGCGCGTCGGTGATGAAGAACGGCAAGCTGGTTGGCACCGTCGATGTGGCGGATGTGACCGACGACGATCTGCTCAGCATGATCATCCTTGGCAAGCAACCCGGAAAGGCGGTGTAGCGATGCAATCGGTGGTGGCAGATGTGGGCGGCACCAACACGCGCATGGCTTATGCGCAGGGCGGCGTGCTGGTCGCGGGATCGGTGCAGTGGTTTCTCAATGATGACTACCCCACGTTTGCCGATGTTCTCGCCGACTTTGTCCAAGGGTCACCGGTTGATGGGCTGTGCGTGGCCATCGCGGGGCCGGTGATGCCGGGTCACGTGCGGCTGACCAATCGCGACTGGTCCTTCGATGCTGACCAGCTCAGCGTTGTTCTGGGCGGTGCCAAGGTGCGGATCATCAACGATCTTGCGGCGGTGGGTCATGCACTGCCCTATCTGGCCGCCGATGCGGTGATGTCCGTGGTGCCCGGACGCGCGGCCCCCGGCGGGCAGTCGCTGGTGGTCGGGATCGGCACCGGGTTCAACGTCAGCCTTGCACATGGCAACGGCGTGATGCTGGCCGAGGAAGGGCACACCGGATTGCCCATCGCTGTCTGGCGCGTGTTGCAGGCGCATCTGGGCGACAAGGCGACAGCATTTGAAACCGTCGAGCAGGTCTTTTCCGGCGCAGGCTTGCGGTCGCTGCATCTTGCCTTGGGCGGGGCCGAGATGCCCAGCCAGCAGATCGTGACGGATGCGGGTGTGACAATGGAAGTGTTCGTTGCAGCCCTCGCCGCGCTGGTGCGCGATATGACGTTTCAGTTCATGCCGCTGGGGGGGATCTACTTTAACGGTGGTTTGGCGCGGGCTGTCGTAGGCTTGCCCGATACCGCCCGTGTACTGGCTGCCGCGCGCGAGCAGGACATGTTCGAGGGCACGTTATCGCAGATACCCATGTGCGTGGTGACAGATGACGCCGCAGCGCTTGCAGGCTGCGTGGCCTGCCTGGAACAGGTCTAGCGCGGGCACGATCAGCGCGTTGCGATGTCGGTTATCGCGTCATAGGCCGTGTCGAAGTCGCGTTCTTCGCAGTCGAACTGCCCTGCGGTAAAGCGGATCACCTTGACCCCGTCGACGACGGTCTGGGTCAGGTAGATGCGCCCGTCCGAGTTGATCGCCTCGACCAGCGCTTGAGTGTCGTCGTTGCTGGCTCCGGCCACTTTGAATGTCCAGAGCGACAGGATCGGTTCGGTGACGATCTCGAATTCGGGCAGGGCGCGCAGGCGTTCGCACAGCGCCTGTGACCATTTCACATGGTTGCGGATGCGGGTGCGCAGACCTTCCATGCCGTAGCTGCGCATCAGGAACCACAGTTTGAGCGCGCGGAACCGGCGGCCCAGCGGGATCGACCATTCCGAATAGTCGATGATGTCGCCCTGCGCGTGAGTCTTGAGGTATTCCGGCTGGATCGCCAGCGTCTGGCGCAGCACATCGGGATTGCGCAGGAAGTGTGCGGCGCAATCGAACTGTGCCCCCAGCCATTTGTGCGGGTTGAACACAATGCTGTCGAAACGCTCGGCCCCCGTCCAAAGGGGGCGGAACTCGGGGCAGATCATTGCGGTGCCCGCCCATGCCGCGTCGAGGTGAGTAAAGAGGTCTTCGGCCTTGGCGATGTTGGCCACGGCCTCCAGATCATCACAGGCACCCATGCCGGTGGCCCCGGTGGCGGCGATGATACCCGCGGGCACGAAACCTGCCGCGCGGTCACGGGTGATTGCATCCTGAAGCGCGATAGGGTCCAGCCCGCGCAGGTCGCCGGTGCTGCGGATTTTCACCAGATTGTCCTGCCCTATGCCCGCAACCCAGATGGCGCGGTCGATCGAGGTGTGGACCTGATCCGAACAATAGATGCGCAGCACCGGCTGACCCGAAAGGCCCTGCACATTGCCCTGCCAGTTCAACGCGCGTTCGCGCATCGTAAGCACAGCGGCCAGCGTGGCGCTGCTGGCGCTGTCCTGAATCACGCCCTGATAGCCCTCGGGCAGGCCCAGACCCTGACGCAGCCAGTCCAGCATCTTGGTTTCCATCTCGGTCGCAGCAGGCGAGGTCTGCCACAACATGCACTGTGGGGCGATGATCGAGGCCACGAATTCTGCCAGCACCGAGGCCGGGGCGGCGTTCGAGTTGAAGTAGGCAAAGAAGCGTGGATGCTGCCAATGGGTGATCCCCGGCATCACGACCTTTTCAAAGTCGGCCATGATGTTTGTCATGTCGGTGCCATCTTCTGGCGGGCTGTCGGGCAATTGCGCCGATATTTCACCGGGGGCAGTCTGCGCGCGAACCGGACGGTCGCGTATGTTTTTGTGGTAGTCAGCGCCCCAATCGGCAACGTCCTTGGCGTGGGTGGCGAAGTCATCCCAGTTCATGTTCAAGCGTCCTGTCTGCCTTTTAGGCGGTGTCGATTTTGCCATGTTCAAGCGCTAGATTTCGATCCGGTGGCTGTCGGGGTCAAGGGCATAATCGAAATTGCGCTGGACCTGCAAAGCGATCCGGCGCTGCATCTGGCTCTGTTTTAGCCTAATATCGAAATTATTCTTCTGTTAAAATAATTGTCAAAATACGCCTCAAGGATTCTCATGACCCGGAAACTCCCAAGCATAGGCCGCTCCCTGCCGATTGCGTTGATGCACGCCCGCGAGGCCGTGATGGGGCCGATCCGCGATATGCTGAGCGCATCCGACGTGACAGAACAGCAGTGGCGTGTCCTGCGGGTTCTGGAGGAAGCCGGACCGTTGGATGCCAGCACGCTGGCGCGTCGTGCAGCATTGTTGCAGCCTTCGCTGACGCGCATCGTCAAGAGCATGGTCGCCAAGGGGCTGGTCACACAGGTTCAGGGCGCGCAGGATCGTCGGCGGCAAGAGGTGGCGATTGCTGCTGCCGGGTCCACGCTGATTTCCGACAACGCCAACCGTGCGGCAGAGATTGCCGAAAGCTGGCGCGTGCATCTGGGGGCCGAGCGTTACGAGGCGTTGTTGGACCTTCTGGGTGATCTGGCAGTGTCTGAATCCAAGGAATAGCCTGTCTGCGCAACCGATCTTTGATCTGGCACGAACCGCCTGCGCAGCGCTGGCAATTCGTGGCCGTGTGGGTACTCTGTTCGCAAGACATTGAAGGGAATCAATCTGATGCGTGCAATCGTTTATGACCGCTTTGGCCCGGCAGCCGAAGCCCTGAGCCTGGCAGACCTGCCCAGCCCCGAACCTGCGGCGGGCGAGGTGCTCGTCGATCTGGAATTCTCCGGTGTGAACCCTTCGGACGTCAAGGCGCGGGGCGGCACCCGTCCGGGCGTGACCAAACCGGCGTTTGATCAGATTGTCCCGCACAGCGACGGCGCAGGTACGATCTCTGCCGTGGGGGAGGGCGTCGATCCGGCGCGCATCGGCCAGCGCGTTTGGATCTGGAACGGGCAATGGCAGCGCGCCTTCGGCACCTGTGCGGAACAGATCGCCGTACCCTCGGATCAGGCGGTGGTCTTGCCTGAGGGGGTCGATATGCAAACCGGAGCCAGTCTTGGCATTCCGGGGCTGACGGCCTGCCATGCGGTGTTCGGCGGAGGCTGCGTGCGTGGCAAGACCGTGCTGGTGCAAGGCGGTGCAGGCACCGTGGGCCTGTTGGCGGTGCAGCTGGCCCGCTGGTGCGGCGCGCATGTGATCGCCACGGCACGCGGCGCCGGGGCGGAGCACGCCCGCGCCGCAGGGGCCAGCGCGGTTGTGGATTTTACCGAAGCCGACCTTGCAGCCAAGGTGTTGGCCGCCAACGATGGCAAGCTGGTGGACCGCATCATCGAGCCCGAATTCGGCGTCAACATCGCCACCGACATCGCGCTGGTGGCACAGAACGGCACCATTGCAGCCTATGGCTCGGCCGCGCGGCCCAAGGCTGATTTCAACTTTCTCGAACTGATGTTCAAGGCGGCGACCGTCGATGCGATCCTGATCTATCTGTTGCCTCTGGAGCAGCGTCTTCAGATCGTCACACGCCTGCATGACGCGCTGAAGGATGGCGCGCTGACCATTCCGGTCGAGGCAGTCTACACGCTGTCCGACACCGCACGCGCCCATCAGGCTGTCGAGGCCGGAGCGCGTCATGGTGCGATACTGGTCGAGGTCGGCAAATGAACGCGTTGCGCCATGTGCTGACCGCACTGGCGCTGGCCGTGGTGCTGTGGACCCCGGTGGCCCAGGCCCAAACCCAGCCCCAAGGCGAGATCACCGTCGAAGACAACGCCCAGCAGGACGCGGCCATCGCGGTGCGCATCCGCGATATCCTGTCCGAGCTGCAAGGCTATTCCAATGTCACGGTCACCGTGTCTTCGGGCATCGTGACGCTGCGTGGCACCACATTGGACGCCGCCGCATCCACCCGGCTGAACGATCTGGTGGGCCGGGTGCAGGGGGTGGTGGCGATCGAGAACGAAGTGCTGGAAACCACCGATGTGGCCGAACGCCTGAACCCCGCGTACGAGCGGTTCAAGGGGCGGGTATTCCAAGCCTTTGCGCTGGTACCTCTGCTGGGTGTGGCGCTGTCTGCATTTGTCATCGTGGTGCTGGCGGGTGTCGTGCTCGCCCGTTCGAGGTACCCTTGGGACCGGATCGCGCCCAACGCTTTCATCGCCGATATCTATCGCCAGCTTGTACGATTGTTCTTTGTCATAGCGGGCATCGTGATCGCGCTTGATATCCTGAACGCCACCGCACTGCTGGGCACGGTTCTGGGCGCTGCAGGGCTTGTTGGTCTGGCTATCGGCTTTGCCGTCCGCGACACGGTCGAGAATTTCATCGCCTCGATCATGCTGTCGTTCCGCCAGCCGTTTCGCCCCAATGACACAGTCGAGATCGAAGGTGACGTGGGCAAGGTCATCAGCCTGACCAGCCGCGCCACCATCTTGCTGAGCTTTGACGGCAACCACATCCGAATTCCCAACGCGACCGTGTTCAAGAGCCGTATCATCAATTACACGCGCAACACCGAACGCCGGTTCGAGTTCGACGTGGGAGTGGCCACCGCCACCGATCTGGCCGCCGCCAAGGCGCTGGCCCTGGAAACGGTGACGGCGCTGCCCTTCGTTCTGACCAGCCCCGCGGCTGCGGTCTGGATTGAGACCATCGGCGACAGTACGATCAGCATCCGTGTCACCGGCTGGATCGACCAGCACGAAACCGGGTTTGCACTGGCGCGTGGCGAAGCGATCCGCCACGTTCTGATCGCCTTCGACTCGGCTGGTATCCAGATGCCCGAACCGACCTTCCGCGTGGTGTCTCCCGCTGACAGACCCGCTGCCGCACCCAAGGTTTCGGCCGCCGTCAGGGAGGTCGAAACCGCAGATGTAACGTCGACTCAGAACGCGGAACTGGAAAAGATCGTGGACCAGGAACGCGTCGAGCGCGCGGACAAGGACCTTCTGACCCGAGAGGCCAAAGAAGAATGAGCACATCACAGACGATTTGCCGGTTTTTGGGCTTGCACCTGCGCCAAGTGAGCATTAATTAGCGCGACACGTTGGGATGTAGCCAAGTGGTAAGGCAACTGTTTTTGGTACAGTGTACCGTAGGTTCGAATCCTACCATCCCAGCCAATGACCTCAAAAAAACCCATACCTTCCAATGGGATAGCCGTTGATCAAGCGGCCATCCTCCCGTCTCCACATCGCGGTGGTTCACAAACTGGTTCACAGCGACCGGGATGCAGGCCGCGTGACT
>JAGXHE010000095.1 GCA_024636445.1 Sulfitobacter sp. | reverse complement strand
GGGTTTTTCGCCATCTACATATCGTCGCCCGATCTGCCACATGATCTCGACTCGCAGATGGATATGCCGCCCTACAACCTGCCGTTGCCCGCTCTGATTGACGCGGCAGGCGCGCAACCCGTGGCGCTGGCGATGGCCGGACATCTCAAATGGATGGAGCGCAACTCTGACGGGCGTTTCAAAATCTGCCGCACCGTGGCCGAACTGCGGCATTGCATGGCCAACGACATCATCGCCGCCATCATGCACATCGAAGGGGCCGAGGCGATCGGTCCCGATCTTGATGCGCTCTACCTGTTTCACGACATGGGGCTGCGGTCCATCGGTCCGGTCTGGAGCCGCCCGACCGTCTTTGGCCATGGCGTGCCCTTCGCCTTTCCCTCCTCGCCCGATACCGGGCCCGGCCTGACCGAGGCGGGCAAGGACCTTGTGCGCCTGTGCAACCGCATGGGCATCATGCTGGATCTGTCCCACCTGAACGAAGCCGGCTTCAACGATGTCGCTGCGCTCTCTGACGCGCCGCTGGTCGCGACCCATTCCAACGCGCATGCCATCGCCCCGTCATCGCGCAACCTGACCGACCGACAGCTGGCAATGATCCGCGACAGCGACGGCATGGTCGGGCTGAACTTTGCCGTGGGATTCCTGAATTCTGACGGGCGTAAAGTCGGCGACCGGGGCTTCGAGCCGATGCTGCGCCATCTCGATCACCTGATCGCGCATCTGGGCGAGGACCGCGTCGGCTTTGGCTCGGATTTCGATGGGGCAGAGGTGCCCGCCGCGCTCAAAGATGCCGCGGGTCTTGGTGCAATGCGCGCCGCCCTGACCAGCCACGGGTATGACGACGCCCTGTTGGCAAAACTCTGCCACGAAAACTGGTTCAACCTGCTGGAGCGCACCTGGAAACCCTAGGTGGCGTCAGCATGCTTGCCGTTGGCTTGGGCAGACCGATCCCTGCGGAACACCCCAAAAGCAAATTATGTTGCTTTATGAATATAACACTGACAAATTGTCAACGTGATGGATTCGAATAACCAACCAACCTGGAGAGAAATATGAAACATATGCTTATCGCCGCTGCCTCGATGGCGCTTGCGACTTCCGCCAGTGCGCAGAATTGGGACATGCCGACGCCTTATGGCGACTCCACTTTCCACACCCAAAACATCAGCCAGTTTGCAGACGACGTGCGGGCCGCCACGGATGGCAGCCTGGATATCACCATCCATTCTGCCGGATCGTTGTTCCCACACCCCGAAATCAAAAGCGCCGTGCGCAACCGCTCGGTCCCGATCGGTGAGTTTCTCCTGTCGCAACTGTCCAACGAAGACCTCGCCTTTGGCATCGACAGCCAGCCGTTCGTAGCAACCAGCTATGACGATGCCGCGAAACTGTGGGAGGCACAAAAGCCGGTCATCAGCGAATTGCTGGCCGAACAGGGCCTGATGCCGCTGTTTTCCGTGCCGTGGCCCGCGCAGGGTCTCTATACCAATGGCGAAATCGCGACCGTCGAAGACCTGAACGGACTGCGCTTCCGCGCCTATAATGCGGCTTTGGAACAGTTTGCCGCACTGGCGGGCGCTGCCCCGGTGCAGATCGAAGCGTCGGACATCCCGCAGGCGTTTTCCACCGGTCAGGTCGCCGCGATGATCACGTCACCTTCCACCGGCGTAAACTCGACAGCGTGGGATTTCGTCACCCACTACGCGCCGATCAACGCATGGGTGCCTAAAAACATCGTGGTCGTGAACCAGCGCATGTTCGACGGGTTGGACGAAGCCACCCGGACCGCCGTTCTCGAAGCTGCAGCCGCTGCCGAAACCCGCGGCTGGGAGATGTCCGCGACAGAAGCCGAAACCATGACCGCTGCCTTGGCAAATAACGGCATCACCGTTTATGAACCCAGCGCCGAACTGGTAAGCGGGCTGCAAGCCATCGGCGCAACTATGCTGGAAGAGTGGAACGCCACCGCGTCCGACAGCGCCAAGGCCATCCTCGAGGCGTACAACAACTAAGCGTTTCTTCTCAACTGGCCGACACCTTCCAAGGGTGTCGGCCTTTTTCCAGTCCGAAGGGGTGTGCGGTTTCATGGGCCATATTCTTCAAAAACTCTACGATGTGTGCGGTGCGATAGCGGGGGCGCTGATCCTGTGCATCTGCCTGCTCATTTCCGCGCAGATCGGGCTGAACGCCTTTGGCCGGTTTGCACCCGGCCTGTTGCCCTCCACCATCCCGTCCTACGCCGATTTTTCCGGCTTCATGCTGGCAGGTGCCACGTTCCTTGCCCTGGCGCATACGCTGCGGGCTGGTGGACATATCCGGGTCAATCTGGTCGTGGCGCGCTTGCCCGAGCGTGCGCAGTTCTTTGCAGAGTGTTTCGTGCTGTGCGTCGCCACTTGTCTTGCCGGCTATGCAGCCTGGTTCATGGGCGCGCTTGTCGCTGAAAGCGTTCATTACAACGACGTCTCCAACGGCATCATCCCCGTCGCCCTCTGGATACCGCAAAGCGTTGCGGCCTTTGGTGTGGGCCTTTTGCTGGTCGCGATCCTGCACACATTTGTCGAGCTGCTGAGGGCTGGCAAACCAATTCTGTCTACACCGGGCGAGGTATGATCATGTCTGACCCTGTTATCGCCCTCAGCCTGCTGACCCTGCTGATCGCACTTCTTGCCTGCGGCATATGGGTCGCCGTCTCTCTGTCAATTGTGGGCCTCGCGGGTCTCGTATTTTTCTCCAACGCACCATCGGGTCTGATCATCGCCTCGACCTTCTGGGGACATTCGCACAGCTGGGCACTGACCGCGCTGCCGCTCTTTATCCTGATGGGAGAGATCCTGCTGAGATCCCGGCTGAGCGATGACATGTTCAACGGCCTTGCCCCCTGGCTTGCCCGTGCGCCCGGACGATTGTTGCACGTCAACGTATTTGGCTGCGCAATCTTCGCAGCGGTATCGGGTTCTTCCGCAGCGACGGCCGCAACAATCGGACGGATGTCCGTGCCGGAACTGACCAAACGCGGATACCCCGAAAGCCTGATCATCGGCACCCTTGCGGGATCGGCGACACTGGGCCTGCTGATCCCCCCCTCAATCATCCTGATCGTCTACGGGGTCGCCACCGAACAATCCATCGCACGCCTTTTCATCGCGGCCATCCTGCCCGGCATCATGCTGATGTCACTTTTTGCGGGCTACGTGGCATTCCGGGCGTGGACCAATCCCGGCCTGATCCCCGCCATGAACGAAAGCTATTCGTTTCGCGAAAAGATCATGGCCTCGCGCCGTCTGATCCCGGTTGCCTTGCTGATCGGCGGCGTCATCGGATCGATCTATGGCGGGCTCGCCTCGCCTACAGATGCAGCGGCTTTGGGCGTCGTACTCGCGACTTTGCTGGCGTGGCTGTCGGGGTCGTTCACGTGGGCACTCTTTGGACAGGCCGTGATGTCGGCCACGCGTACGTCTTGCATGATCGCGCTGATCCTGCTGGGCGCTGCGTTTTTGTCCGTGTCGATGGGCTTTACCGGATTGCCGCGCAATCTGGCGGCGTGGATTTCGGACATGAACCTGTCCGTGACGGCGCTTTTGGTGGCCCTGACCATTTTCTTCATCATTCTGGGATGTTTTCTAGACGGTATCTCGGTAATCGTGCTGACCACTTCGATCATCATGCCGATGGTGACTGCCGTGGGGATCGATCCGATCTGGTTCGGGATTTATCTGGTCATCGTGGTCGAGATGAGCCAGATCACACCACCCGTCGGGTTCAACCTGTTCGTCATCCAGGGGCTTACCGGCATCGACATCTTCCGCATCGCAAAAGCCGCTTTCCCGTTCTTCCTGTTGCTCTTGCTCGGGGTGCTCCTGATCAGCGTATTTCCGCAAATCGTGACCTTTCTGCCCGAACTGATGACCGGCTAAAGCGATGCTGCCGCGCGGCTTGCCTGATCATACTGGCCAGACAAGGCACGCAGGCTTGCCGCGATTTCGCGCATCTGCTCGCCGGTCATATCCATGTGCGAAAGCCCGTCCAGAAGGCACCGCTCACGGACTTTGCGGTACTCGTCACAGAGCGACTGACCCGTCTCGGACGTGCGGTAAAACACTTCTTTGCCGCGCTTCTCCGAAGCCAGAAGTTCCATCTTCATCAGCTTTCGAAGCGCGTAGTTCACCGTGTGCGTGTCTTCGATATTGAGCAGAAAACAAATGTCCGTCAGTCTTTTGTCCCGCCCACGATGGTTCGTATTGTGCAGCACCAGAATTTCCAGCGGCGTCAGATCGGTGTTGCCCGCCGCCGACATGCATCGCGTCATCCAGCGAGAAAATGCGTTGTACGCGATGATCATCCCATACTCGACTTCGGACGCCTCCCAAATTTCCCCTTCGGCAAGGTGACGCGAAGAGACAATGCGGCGTTTGGGTTCTGCTGGATTGGACACTGGTATAACCTCGGCGAATTACAGACGTTAAGGATATAAAAAGTGGATTACTTGTTCCAGCGGAATTTTGAGGTGGCTGCGCACTGAAGGCTGACATGGCCAAGTTGCTCGATCGCTCTGGGCCCGAAGCCTCCTGCAGCAATGGTCGTATGAGTTCAGGTCGGTGCAAGTTGGTACAACCCAAGGCCTGCGGTCAAAATGATCAGATTTTATTTCCGAATCAGCAGGGCGCCTCGCAAGGCTGGCACCACTCAACGAGAGCGATTGCCCTTTCCGCAAACCAGTGAACCAGATGGCTAGACGAGCCATCGTACCAGCACTGGCACGATCAGGCTGGTAAGCAGCGCGTTCAGCGCCATCGCGATCCCGGCATAAGCGCCTGCGACCGGGTTCACCTGAAATGCGCGTGCCGTTCCGATCCCGTGTGCGGCCACGCCGACAGCAAACCCGCGTGCGCGCCAGTCGGTGATCTTCAGAAAGGTCATCAGCGGCGTGACGATCATCGCCCCGATGATGCCGGTCAGGATCACCAGCACCGCCGTGAGGGCGGGCAGACCACCCACCGCTTCGGATATCCCGAGCGCTACAGGCGCTGTCGTCGATTTCGGAGCGAGCGAGAGTATAACCTCGATCGGCAGGCCAAACGCCTGTGCGAGCACGATGGCCGAGCCCGACGCCACGATCGAGCCTGCCAGCAATGCCACGACGATCGGCAAGACCGATTTGCGGATCGTGTCGCGGTTGTCCCAAAGCGGCATCGCCAAGGCCACAGTTGCGGGGCCCAGCAGGAAATGGATGAACTGCGCCCCTTCAAAGTAGCTGGCATAATCGGTCTGCGTGATCCACAGAACCGGCGCAATCAGAAGAACGGACATCAGCACCGGATTGGCCCAGGGCGGATTGCCCAGCCGCCGCGCCCCCGCATCCGCCGCCAGATATGCCAATACCGTCGCGGTCAGCCACAAAAGCGGTGAGGCGGACAGATAGCTCCAGAGGTTTGCAACATCGGTCATGTGGGACGTTTTTCGGTCAGGTGCCGCACGCCGAGAAAGGTGCCGACAGTGGCCAGCATGGCCAGAAGCGTGGACAATACCAAGATCACCAGAAGGGCAAACCAGTCCTTTGACAGAACGTCCAGATTACCGATGACGCCAACCCCCGCCGGAACGAACATCAGCGACAGGTTGGCAAGAATGACGCCTATGGTCGGCCGTAGCGTATCGGCAAGGGAGGGCCGGACGCGCAATGCAAGCAAAAGCAACGCGAGACCCAGAACCGGACCCGGCACAGGCAAGCCCAAGCCACGCACCGCAATTTCTCCGATCAACTGGCAAGCAAGAAGGAACCCGAGTGTTGG
>JAGXHE010000094.1 GCA_024636445.1 Sulfitobacter sp. | reverse complement strand
CTGCATCTGCGGGCTTGATCCCTTGGCCGCAGCCATGCGGAACCACGACTGGTTTTCGTCCGACACGATTTCGGGCTCGAACAGGTCGCGCGGCGCGACATCGTGCAACTCGATAGGACGCGGGCGCATGAAATCCGCGCGTCGGCTTTCGGGAACGCGGTCCAGCTCGTCGGCGCGCAGCTTGTTGCGGTCGGGCCAGTTTTCCGGCCCCGACACCTGCGGCATCGGATGCTGGTGATGGCGGCCCTCTTCCTCGACGTGAAAGCTGGCGGACATGTTCAATATCTGTTTGCCATGCTGGATCGCCACCACGCGCCGCGTGGTGAAACTGCCACCGTCACGGGCGCGGTCCACCTGGTAGATCACCGGGATTTCCGGATCACCTGGACGGATGAAATAGGCATGCAGCGAATGGCAAAGCCGGTCGGGCACGGTGCCATAGGCCGCTGCCAGCGCCTGACCGATCACCTGCCCGCCGAAAATACGTGTCGAGGTCTCGCCGCCCTGCCCGGTGCCACGGAACAGATCGACTTCAAGCTGTTCGATCTCAAGCAGTTTCAGCAGGGTCTCGTGGGCGTCGGTCATGTGGCACGGGCCTTTGCGTAGTCGATGAAAAAGTCAAAGCTGGCGGGGTTGGCCATGGAGTCGCGGTTGACCACACGGGCCGGATCACCGCCCAAGAGCAGCTTTTTCACCGGAACTTCAAGTTTTTTCCCCGAAAGCGTGCGCGGAATCTCGGCCACTTCGATGATCTCATTGGGCACGAACCGCGCGGACACACCGGTGCGGATGGCATCGTTGATCTTGTTTTTCAGCGCATCGTCCAGCGGCTGGCCCTTGGCGGGAACCACGAACAGCGGCATGAAACTTTCGCGGCCCAGAAACTCCAGATCGACGACAAGACTGTCCATTACTTCGGGCAGTCCCTCGACCGCCTGATAGATCTCGGCCGAGCCCAGGCGCAGCCCCTTGCGGTTGATCGTGGCATCGGAGCGTCCAAAAATCACCGACCCGCCGCGCGCATTGATCTCGATCCAGTCGCCATGCCGCCAGATGCCGGGATAGGTGTCGAAATAGGCATCGTGCAGACGGCTGCCATCATAGTCGCCCCAGAAATACAGCGGCATCGACGGCAACGGCTGGGTGCAGACCAACTCGCCCACCGAACTGATCAACTCGGTGCCTTCTTCGTCGTAGGCGCGCACCGCATTGCCCAATGCGCGGCACTGCATTTCGCCCGCACGCACCGGCATGGCAGGATGGCCCAGCACAAAGGCACCCGCCAGATCGGTGCCGCCAGAGATGGGTGCCAGCCAGACGTCTTCCTTTACCTCGCCGTAAATCCAGTTGTAGGCGTCTTCTGACAGCGGCGATCCGGTCGATCCCAGCGAACGCAACGCCGACAGATCGACTTGGGTGCGCGGCGAAATGCCGGCCTTCAGACAGCCTGCGAAAAACGCGGCCCCCGCGCCGAAATAGGTTAACCCCTCGTCCGCGACAAAGCGCCAGACCACACCCATATCGGGGTAATGCGGCGCGCCGTCATACATCGCCAGCGTGGCGCCCTGCCCCAGCGCCGAGAATTGCGAATTCCACATGATCCAGCCAGACGAGGTCAGCCATGCATATCGGTCTTTCGGCCCCAGATCCTGATGCAGCGACTGTTTGGCCGATTCCAGAACGATGCCGCCATGTCCATGCACGATAGGCTTGGGATTGCCGGTGGTGCCGGACGAATAGACAATCCAAAGCGGATGCTCGAAAGGCACCTGTTTGCTATGCAGCGTGGCGTCGCGGTCGGTCAGCGTCGCCCAATCGGTCCAACCCTCAGGCAGCGGATGGGCCACAGGCACCATGATGCGGTTGGTGACGCTGGGCAGGCCCGCACTGATCTGTGCGATCACGGCACTGCGGTCCACCGGCTTGCCCGCGTGGGTATAGCCGTCTTGCGCGATCAGCACCTTGGGTTCGATCTGGATAAACCGATCCAGGATCGCCACATGCCCCATATCGGGTGCACACAGAGACCAGACAGCGCCCAGCGACGCGGTTGCCAGAAACGCGATCACAGCCGTCTGCGTGTTGGGCAGGATCGCGACCACGCGGTCACCCTGCCCCACGCCCATATCCGACAGATGCGCCGCCACCGAAGCCACCTGTGCCCGCAATTCGGACCACGTCAGGCTGACCCGATCAAAGGTTTCCGATTGCACGACCACGGCCACTTCATCGGGCCGCGCATCGGCATGTCGAAGCAAATGGTCGACATAGTTCATCTCGGCGCCCGGACCCCACTCGGCCCCCGGCATCTGGTTCCTGGCAAGGAAGGTCGTCGGCGGCACCGAAGCGGGCAGATCAAAGAACCGCCAGATCGCCGACCAGAACCCTTCCAGATCGGTCACCGACCAGTCCCACATCGCGCCATACTCGCTGAACGTCAGCCCGCGCTCGGTTTCCAACCACCGCTCGAACCGCGCCATCGACGAATCCGCGATCCTCTCGGGGCTGGGCGTCCAGAGAATGCGGCGGTCGGTTATGACGTCGGTCATGACAAGGCTCCGTGGATCAACGCCTTCAGCTCGGGGCGTGCGGGATAGCTGCTTGATGGGCTGAGCTGGGTGAAAAAGACGACAGAGAGGTCATGCACCGGATCGATCCAGAAAAACGTCGACGCCATGCCGCCCCAGCTGAAGTCGCCTACAGAAGACGGCGTGCGGGTGCGCGCGGGGTTCAAGACGGTTGCGCCGCCGATGCCAAAGCCCATGCCGGTCATCGGTTGTTCGGCAAAGCTGGACGGGCCCATGTCGGCAATCTCTCCGGGCAGATGGTTCGACATCATGAACCGCAACGTCGCGGGTGAAACAAGGCCCTGCCCGCCGGTGCGTAGCGCCTCGCAAAAGCGCATATAGTCGTCGATGGTGCCCACCAGACCACCGCCACCCGACAGGGTGCGCGGCGCGCGGAAAGGTGATTTGGCAGCGACATCAACACAGCGCAGGGTGTCTGTGCTTTTGTTTTCGGCATTGTTCAGCGCCATCGCACCGCTGGCCAGCGGTGTATACAGCGAAGCAAATCGGTCCAGTGCGTCCTTGGGCACCGCAAACCCGGTTTCGGTCATGCCGAGCGGCTCGAAAATCCGTGTCTGGAAAAACGCATCCAGCGACAGCCCGGACAGTGCCTCAACCACGCGCCCGATCACATCGATACCGACGGAGTATTCCCACCGCGTGCCGGGTTGAAAGGCCAGCGGCATCTGCGCCAGACGCTGCGTGACCTCGGTCAGCGACCCTTCGGATGGACCGAACAGCAGCTTGGCCTCCTCCATCGCTTTGGGCAGCACGCCAAGGTTGAAAGGATAGCTGAAGCCGCCGGTGTGCGTCACGGTCTGGTGCAGCGTCGGCACGGGCGCGCGCTCGACCTGATCAATCGACGTGGCCCCAGAGATCAGCGCATGCATGTCGTTGAATTCCGGCAGCAAGGCAGACAGCGGCGCATCGAGATGAATGCGCCCTTCCTCAACCAGCATCATCAGTGCCAGCGAGGTGACAGGCTTGGTCATCGAATAGATGCGCGCAACCGTATCACGGGCAAAGGGCGCCTTGCTTGCCACATCGCGAAAGCCTGTGTCGTGATAGAAAACCTCATTGCCGGCTTGGTTCACCAACACGCTGCTCCCTGCAAATTTCCTATGCTCCACATAGGCTTGCATCCAGGGTTTAATGCGGTCCAGACGGGTTTTATCAAGTGACGGCATCGAATTATCCTATCATACGCGCCATGGCGGCGGCGGTTTCATCTGTGTACCATGGCAGGTCTGCGGTGCGTTCCGCGTCGATGGCTGCGGTGATGCGTGCAATGATATCTGCCCGCAACTGCGACTTGACCGCCGCGTAGGCCGCCGGCGGGATTTGCGCAAATTCGCGTGCCGCATCCAGAGCCGCCTGTGTCAGTGCCTCGGGTTCGACGATTTCGTCCACCAGACCGGCAGATAAAGCTGCATTTGCATCAATGGGTTGGCCACGCATCATCATGCGCCGTGTCATGTTCGCGTCAAGCATTGCGCGCGCGATACCAAGTGGTCCTGCGGGAAATCCGACGCCCACGCGCACCTCGGCCAGTCCAAACTGGGCGCGCGGCACTGCAATCCGGTGATCCGAGGACAGCACAAAGAACAATCCGCCTGCAATCGCGTGCCCATTGATAGCGCAGATCACCGGCTTTGAGCTGGCAAACAGTGCCATGAACCCCTGATTCAAACCATCCACGATGGCGCGCTGATCAGCCAGATCAAAGTGCTGTGCCTGTTTCAGGTTCAGCCCCGCCGAGAACACCTTGAGCGCAGACGACAGTACGATTGCGCGCACATCATCATCGGCTGACAAGTCGTTCATGACGTTTCGAAACCCCATCAATCTGGCAGGTTCCAGTGCATTGACCGGTGCGTATTCCAGAACCACTTCGACAACGCCGTCGCCGTGGTCTTTTTGCGTGATCCAGGATTGATCAGCCATCACATGTCCCCTTCGCTTTGACACCAATGTGACGGCTTAAGCGTTGCTGTCAAAGGCCAAAATCGGAGTATGACGTTGCGTTGGGGAATACAGGCGTGTCTTCATCTTGCCGGATAAACTCCGGGGGGGCGCGTCAGCGCCGGGGGGGGCTGGCCCCCCGACACCGCCAGAGGGTCAGACCTCCAGCCATTCCTTGCGCACATCTTCGCGCGCTTTCAGCTCCAGCGGCGTGCCCTCGAAAACCACCTGTCCGTGGCCCATCACATAGACCCGGTGCGCGATGTCCAGCGCAATCGACAGCTTTTGCTCGACCAGCAATGTCGACACGCCACGCTTGGCGATCTCTTGCAGAACCGTGGCGACTTTTTGCACCATTTGCGGGCTCAGGCCCTCGGTCGGCTCGTCGATCATCACCAGATCGGGGTCACCCATCAGTGTGCGGCACATGGTCAGCATCTGCTGCTCGCCGCCCGACATCACCGACGCCTCGACGTCCGCGCGTTCGCGCAGGTTCGAGAACATCTCGAACATGTCTTCCATCGCCCAGCGGCCAGCGCCGTCTTTCTGGCCCGGTTTCAGGCCAAGGGTCAGGTTTTGCCGTGTGGTAAGCCCCGGAAAGATATCGCGGTTTTCGGGCACATAGCCGATGCCGAGGTTGGCAACTTCGAACGCCTTCTTGCCCGCAATTTCCTGACCCCGGAACTTGACCGACCCGTGCGGGACGACCTCGCCCATGATCGCCTTGCAGGTGGTGGATCGCCCCACCCCGTTGCGTCCCAGAAGGGCAACGATCTCGCCCTCCTGAATGTTCAGGTTCACCCCTTGCAGGATGTGTGACTTGCCGTAATAGGCGTGCAGATCGGTGACTTCGAGCATCAGTGTTCTGCCTCCAGTGCAGCGCCAAGATAGGCTTCTTGAACCTTGGGATCGGCGCGCACGTCTTCGGGGCGCCCTGTGGCGATAAGTTCGCCGTAGACCAACACCGAAATCCGGTCGGCCAGTCCAAAGACCACGCCCATGTCGTGTTCGACCATGATCAGCGTCTTGCCAACGGTCACGGTGCGGATCAGCTCGACGATATAGTCGGTTTCGGAATGGCTCATGCCTGCGGTGGGCTCATCCAGCATGATCACGTCGGCACCACCCGCGATGGTGATACCGATCTCAAGCGCGCGTTGCTCGGCATAAGACAGCGTCCCCGCAGGCAGATCGCGCCGGTTCAGCAGGTTGATCTGGTCCAGTATCTGCTCTGCCCCTTCGGTCAGATCGCGGCTGCGCCCGACCATAGACCAGAAGTTGTACTTGTAGCCCAGCGACCACAGCAGCGAGCAGCGGACGTTTTCAAACACCGTCATCTTTGGAAAGATGTTGGTGATCTGGAAACTGCGGCTCAGCCCCATGCGGTTGATCTCGAACGGGGCCTTGCCCGCCAGATTGTTGCCATGCAGGCGGACCTCGCCCGACGTCTGTGGAAACCGTCCGGTGATCAGGTTGAAAAGGGTGGACTTACCCGCCCCGTTCGGCCCGATGATCGCGTGGCGTTCGCTTTCGCCCACGGCCAGATTAACGCCGCGGATGATCTCGGTCTTGCCGAAACTCTTGCGCAGGTCGATGAGTTCAAGTGCAGCGGTGGTCATGCGGCACCTCCCTTGGATGTATTGGCATCTGCCCATGCGGCACGCAGCGAAGGAAGCATCTTGCGCATGATCCCAAAGGCCACCACGGTCACCCCGATGGCAACGGCCCAAGGCAGCAGGTCATGGCTGTTGAAGGTGGTCCAGAACACAGTCATTTCCTCGTCTCCCACCGAAGAATGGCGAACGTGGAATGTCATTTCGACCAATGCCGAAACCCCCATTATGCCGATAAACGCAGGTATCAGCGTGGTGATATAGGGCACCACCAGCTTTGATGCGTTCCCCAGCTTGATTGCAGGGACATGCATCATCAGCAATCCGGCAAGCCCTCCGGGAAAGAACATGACTGTCGCAAGGAACAAGGCACCGGCGTAAAAGGCCCACAGTTCGGTTTGCAGCGACAGCACTGTTTGCAGCAGGGTAAAGGCAATCGCGCCGATGATCGGCCCGAAGAAGAAGCCGACGCCGCCCAGGAACGTCACAAGCAAGATCACACCGGATGAGGCCGTGTTCAGGTTCTCTTCGGTCACGATTTCGTAGTTGATGGCGAACAGGCCACCGGCAATTCCTGCGAAAAAGCCCGAGAAGATGAAGCTGTAGTAGCGCACCCAGCGTGACGAATAGCCCAGGAATTCAGCGCGTTCGGGGTTGTCGCGCACCGCATTCGCCATGCGCCCGATGGGCGTGCGCGAAAACAGGTACATCAACAGCGCCGACACCATCAGCCAGAAGGCGATGAGGTAGTAGACATCAATCTGTTGCAGGAACTCGTTGCCAAAGAACGGCATGGCATAGGTCCGGTTGCCCGAAACGCCCTCTTCGCCGCCAAAGAATGCCACGATGATGACCGAACACGCTGCGATCAATTCGCCCACGCCCAGCGAGATCATCGCAAAGACGGTGCCTGCACTGCGCGTCGAGAAGCTGCCGATGATCATCGCCAGCCCCATGCCGAACAGTCCGCCAAAGATCGGCAGAGCCGGCAGCGGCAGCATTGCGAAAAACTCTGTGTTGGACATCACGTGCATACAGGCAAAGCCGCCGACGCCTGCATAGACCGCATGACCGAAACTCAGCATCCCGCCCTGCCCGAGCAGCATGTTGTAGGCCAGCGCAAAGATGATGGTGATCGCCATCTGGTTCATGATGGTGATTGCCGAGTTGTTGGTGAACACGAAGGGCAAGACCAACAAGGCAGCCCCCGCGATGACCCACGGCAAAACCTTCGTGCTCATAGATCCTGCGCGCATCCGCTGGGCGGGTTTGCTGGGATCAGTGGTGATCTGGTTGTCTCTCATTGGATTGGTCATGCTTCACGGTTCCCAAATAGGCCGTAGGGGCGGAAGATAAGGATCAGCACCATCAGGATATACGGAAGGATGTCGGCGATCTGCGGGCTGGTCATCGCCCAGATGTCCCGGAACGCGCTGTCGCTCAGGTTTTCGGGGGTTGAGATACCGACGCTGTTCAGGATGTTTTCCATTCGGATGTTGTAGGATTTGGCGAATGTGGTGATCCAGCCGATCAGCAAGGACGCCACCAGCGCCCCCCAAAGCGAGCCAAGCCCGCCGATGACGATGGTCACGAACACGATCGACCCAAGGACAAAGGCCATGCCGGGGAACGTCCCCAGTACCGGGCCTGCGATCACGCCCGCGACACCTGCCAATGCGGTGCCGACCCCAAAGACGCCCATGAAGATCAACGGCACGTTGTGGCCCAATGCCTCGACGGTGCGCGGATAGCTCAGCGCTGCCTGAATGATCATGCCGACGCGCGTCTTGGTCAGCACGTAAAGCAGGCCGATGAAGATGGCGATCGAGATGAAGATCATGAAGACCTTGTAGGCGGGGATCGAATTGCCCGAGATGGCGAAGGCGGTAAAGTTCAGAATGTCGGGGATCTGGTAGGGCATCTGGTTTCTGCCCCAGATGAACTGCACAAGCTCTTCGATCAGCAGCGCAAGCCCGAAGGTAAAGATCAGTTCCGGCACGTGGCCGTATTGGTGAACGCGGCGCAGGCCATATCGTTCTACTCCGGCGCCAATGACACCGACGATCAGGGGTGCAAAGATCAAACCCATCCAGAACCCCAGCGCAAGGCTGATCTGGTAGGCGAAATAGGCACCCAACATATAAAAGCTGGCATGAGCGAAGTTCAAAACGCCCATCATCGAAAAAATCAGTGTCAGACCGGCAGACAGCATGAACAACAGCAGTCCGGTCACCAGCCCGTCGATCAGATTGACGAGTACGAGGTCCATCCGGGGTCCCTCCGAAGTAGGATGTGGAGATGTTTGTGAAAAGGCCCGCCCCGCGAGATCAGCGGGGCGGGCCGGTAAAACAGCCTTATGGGCGCTGCATGTCACATGTGGTTTCGATGTCCGCGGATGCGTTTTCGACAGTAAACTGAACTTTCAGGCCATAACCCGAATTGTCCATGTCATAGGGCGCTTCCATCGGCTGGTGACCGTAGACGTGGATGTCCTGAATCAGCTGGTGATCTTGCTCACGCATAACCATCTCTTCGGTGCTCCACAGGCTGTCGGTAAAGGTCATACCTTCCAGCGCGTTGGCCACCTGAACGACGTCTGTCGCTGTGCCTGCTTCTTCGATGGCCTGTGCCAGCATCTGGATCACGTTGGTGATCCGCGTCTGGGACATGTTGCCATCAGGGTACTTGGCTTTGAACGCCTTGATGTACTCTTGGGTTTCAGGCTTGGGCGCCGGGTTGTCGTCGCCTTCCGCAATCAGATACAGCGAGTCCACGCCGCTTTCGCCAAAGGCAGCAGTGATACCGTCAGCGGCTGCGTAGTAGGTGTAGATCGGACCTTCAAAGCCGTTTTCCAGGATCGACTTGCCCAGACCCAGCATGTCCGCACCCCAGTTACCGGTGATGACCGCATCGGCGCCCGAGGACACGATCTTGCGTGCATAGGGCGTGAAGTCCTTCACCTTGCCGATCGGGTGCAGTTCATTGCCGACGACTTCGACGTCGGGGCGTTTTTCAGCCAGCATCGACACGGCAGCATCTGCCACGGCTTTACCGAACGAATAGTCCTGACCGATGACGTAGACCTTTTTGATGTCCTGATTTTCGGCCATCATGTCAGTCAGCGCGGCCATTTTCATGTCTGCGTGCGGGTCGAAACGGAAGTGCCAGAAGTTGCATTTCTCGTTGGTCAGGGCGGGGTCCACGGCCGAATAGTTCAGGAACAGGACCCGGCTGTCGGGGTTGCGGCGGTTGTGCTTGTCGATGGCCTCGGTCAGAGCGTTCGCAACGCCCGAGCTGTTGCCCTGAACGATGTAGCGTGCGCCCTGGTCAATCGCGACCTGCAACTGAATCAGAGATTCCTTTGGGCTTACCTTGTTGTCGAAAGGCAGAATTTCGAACATGTCGCCTTCCAGAACGCCGCCTTTGGCGTTGACCAGCGTTTCAGCTGCGAATTCGAACTGGTGCAGACCGTTGATGCCGGTGGCAGCGAACCCGCCGCTGAGCGGATCAATGAAGGCAATTTTAACATTTTCAGCCATGACAGCGGCCGTGCTGACGGACAGCGCCAGCGCAGCGCCGAGGCCGAGCTTGATAGATTTACGCATGAGGTTCCTCCCTAGAACATATCCCGACATACAGTTGGATGTATTTGCTATGCGTCGGTATGGCAAAAGCCTCGCACACCGGTGGGATAAGTCAAGCGTTCGCCACCTGCGTCGGCGCAAGTTTGAACGGGGTTTGAGGGGGCGATTTCTGGGCTGTGATGCCTCATGGGGAGCGGAAATTGAAAAAGGTTGATGAGGTGGTTTAGAAATATGTATCAAGTCATTGATTATATTATATAATAATCACTTCAGATGTCTGATAATGTCCCGAATTCAACTTGAAATTGCTTGAAATTCAGCAGCGGCTCAGCGGATATTTCCAGCGTCACCACACCCGGTTTTCACGAAAAAGCGCACCCTTGTGTGCCGACGTGGCCAAACTGACGCTGCGTCCGAATACGGGCATTTCTTCCGCCCTGCAAAATTCAATTCCACAAAAAAGATGATTCTTTGACCCATCGACCAACGGTCGCTTCAGCGACCTGTGCTGAGCCGTGTGGCTGCATCCACAAGTAGAGTGCCGTAGGCCCGCTCAAGGTGTTTTTTCTTCACATGGAACGACGGACCGCCGACGTTCAGCCCGTAAACACCCCGCCCGCTCAGCGCAAAAACGGGTGCTGCGATGCCATTCACATCGGGGCGCCAATCGCCGTAGCTGCGGCAATATCCAAGGTTTTCGTACTCGGCCAACGCCTGATCGAAAACGGCCTTGCGGGTGGCGTGCCCGTCCGGGTCCTTGGCATTGGCGCGCTCGAACATCAGGGCGCGGTTGTCGTCGTCCATACCCACCAGCATGGCCCGCCCGATCGCCGAATGAAAAATCGGCAGCCGCGCGCCCACCTGCATGGTCAGCGACACGTTCTCCATCGACTTTTCGACCGCGACATAGACCGCATCGGTATTATAGGCCTCGGCCAGCGCCACGGTGATATAGCTGTTGGGCCCGTTCGACAGTGCGCGCATGGTGTCGCGCGCACGCTCGACGATGCCCATCGACGCCAGCACCGAGAACCCCAGTTGCAGGACCCCTGCCCCCAGTTGGTAGGTTCCGGTGCGCGGGTCCGCGACAAGATATTCCAACACGCACAGCGTATGCGTCAGCCGCGAAACGGTTGGTTTCGGCAGACCGGTGCGCGCGGCAAAATCCTGATTGGTCAGCGCCGTTTCGCCCTGCTTGAAGCACCGCAAAAGATCCAGGCCCCGCGCCAGTGCCGTGATGAAATTGCGGTCTTTTTCCTCTGCAACATCACCGATCAGACCGGGATCGTTCATCCCTGTGCCTCCAGCGCCTGCAACCCGTGTTGGGCGAACAGCGGCACGTACTGTCCCATCTGCATCGCCCTTTCGGGGTTGGACGCGTTGCCGTCAAGCGCGCGTTTCAGCACGCCCTGAATGATCGCGGTCATGCGAAAGAAACAAAAGCCCACGTAAAAGCCGAAGTTGTCGATGGGGCCGATGCCGCGCCGTTCGCAATATCTGGCGACGAATTCGTCATCCGAGGGCAAACCCAGCGCCGCGCGATCTATCCCCGCCATGCCGCGACCTTCGGGCGTTGCGGGCATTTGCCATTGCATGATCACCGCGGCCAGATCCGCATAGGGGTGCCCGATGGTGCTCAGCTCCCAGTCCAGAATGGCCAGACATTTGGTGCCGTCCTTTTCAAACATCATGTTGTCGATGCGGTAGTCGCCGTGCACCAGCGTGCGCTGGCCGTCCTCTTCGGGGATCTGTTTTGACAATGCCTCGATCAGTTGGTCCATCGCGGGCACGGTTTCGGTTTCCGACGCGCGGTACTGTTTAGACCAGCGTCCGATCTGTCGTTCGTAATAGTTGCCCGGAGGACCGAAATCCGAAAGGCCCACGGCGTCGATATCCACATCGTGCAGCGCTGCCAGAACGCGGTTCATGTCGTCCAGAACGGCGCTGCGGTCGTCCTTGACCAGCTCGTCCAGCGTCGGCTGGTTAAAGTTGCGCCCGTCGATATGGTCCATGATATAAAAATCCGACCCGATGATCGCGGGGTCTTCGCACAGCAGATGCATCTTGGCCACGGGCACGTCGGTATGTTCCAGCGCCGATTGCACCCGAAACTCGCGGTCGACTGCATGGGCCGATTTCAGCAGCTGACCGGGCGGCTTGCGACGCAGCACATAGTTGCGCGTAGGTGTCTTTAGCAGAAAGGTCGGATTGGACTGGCCACGTTGGAATTTGTCGGCCTCGATCGGGCCTTCGAACCCCGGCAGGTGCGCCCGCAGATAGGTTTCGACCGCATCGAGGTCCAGCGTTTGTGTGTCTTTGCTCATTGGTTTGACCCCTCAGCTATATGTCAGCAAATCGTGCACTGTGTCGAAATGCGGTGTGGCGTTGAATTGATGCACGAAATGGCGCGATCCGGAAAAGACAAATTTCGTGACGCCGGTGTTTTTGATCTGAAGGTTCAGCTCCATCATCATCCGCGCGGGCGCTTCGAGTGTTTGCGATACCAGTTGCCCGATGACCCCGCCAGAGGACACGACCAGCACCCGCCGCGCACCGTCACGGGTGGCGTGTGCCATCGCGGCTGCCGTGCGGTCGCAAAAATCGCGGTAGCTTTCCGAGGCATCCGGCAACCCGCCCGCCTGCCACTCAAGCACCGTGTCGCGCAGGGTGCGAAAATGGGTCTTGCGATCACCGCGCACCACGTCTGGTATATTGCCCTGATAGCGGGCCAGCAGCAGGTTGTGAAAATCGTATTCGTTGAACCCTGCGTGTTCCTCGGGGCCTGCGTCAAAGCCCATGGCGGTCAGCGTATCCCGCTGCCGTTCCAGAGTGCCCGTCATCAAACGGTCAGGCTCCCAGCCAGTGCTGCGCAGCCAGTCGCCCACCGCTGCCGACTGGGCGTGGCCCGTCTCGCTCAGGCAATCATAGTTGTCGGCCCCGAACGACGCCTGCCCGTGGCGGATCATGTACAACTCGGCCATCGTTTAGTACCTCATTCGGTGAACTCGGCGGCCAGTCGTTTGCCTGCGGCGGCGTATTCGCGCGCGATGCGGTCGACGATCGAGGCCGCAGGGCCCACGGATGTGACAGCACCAATGCCCTGCCCCGCGCCCCATATGGATTTCCACGCCTTGGGTTTGGACGACCCGTCGCCAAAGTTCATCGAAGAGGCATCGGCAGAGGGCAGATTGTTCGGGTCCATGCCCGCAGCCTCGATCGAGCCGCGCAGATAGTTGCCCGACACGCCGGTAAACAGCGAGGAATAAACGATATCTTCGGCACCGCTGTCGGCGATCATCTGTTTGTACTCGGCCTGTGCGTTGGCCTCGTCGGTGGCGATGAAGGCTGAGCCGACATAGCCAAGATCGGCCCCCATCGCGCGCGCCGCCAGCAAGGCCTCGCCCGAAGCAATCGCGCCCGACAGCAGCAGCGGGCCATCGAACCAGCTGCGGATTTCGCCGATCAGCGCCATGGGCGATTGCATGCCCGCATGGCCGCCCGCACCGGCAGCGACAGCGACCAGACCATCGGCGCCCTTGCTGATCGCCTTTTTGGCGAACGTGTTGTTGATCACGTCATGCAGCACGATGCCGCCACACGAATGCGCGGCCTCGTTGACCTCTTCGCGTGCACCCAGCGAGGTGATCCAGATCGGAACCTTGTGACGGGCGCAAATCTCCAGATCGCGCTCCAGCCGCGCGTTCGAGCGATGCACGATCTGGTTGACCGCGAAAGGCGCTGCGGGCGTGTCGGGATTGGCTTGATTGTGGCGGTCCAGCTCTTCGCTGATCTGCGTCAGCCAGGTGTCCAGCAACGGATGTTCGCCCTCGGCCTCGCGGGCGTTCAGCGCCGGAAAGCTGCCGATAACACCGGCCTTGCACTGGGCGATGACCAGTTCGGGAACCGAGATGATGAACAAAGGCGATGCCACCATGGGCACGCGCAGCCCTTGCAGGGCCTTTGGAAGATGGCTGTCGTCACGGGGCATCGGGCTATGTCTTTCGGTTGGAGAATGGGGTGGGCTGTGCGCCCACCCGTCAGTCGTGATGGTGTACCGGGCGGAACTGCCGCCGCGTTTGTTAGAGAACCTCAAACAGGCCCGCCGCACCCATGCCACCGCCGACACACATGGTGCAGACCACGTATTTCGCGCCGCGACGTTTGCCTTCGATCAGCGCGTGGCCGACCATACGCGCGCCGGACATGCCGTAGGGGTGACCGATGGAGATCGCACCGCCGTCGACGTTCAGCAGCTCGTCCGGGATGCCGAGTTTGTCGCGCGAAGCGATGACCTGGCAGGCGAAGGCTTCGTTCAGTTCCCACAGGCCGATGTCTTCTATCTTGAGCCCGTGTGCTTCCAGCAGCTTTGGTACAGCGTAGATCGGACCGATGCCCATCTCGTCGGGCTCGCAGCCTGCGGCCATGACACCTACGTAGCGGCCCAGCGGCTGCAGGCCGCGGCGCTCGGCCTCGCGAGCTTCCATCACCACGGCGGCGGAGGCACCATCGGAGAGCTGCGATGCGTTGCCCGCGGTGATGAACTTGCCCTCGGCCAGATGGATGCCGTCCTTGAAGACCGGCTTCAGCCCAGCAAGGCTTTCTGCACTGGTGCCGGGGCGGTTGCCTTCGTCCTTTTCCAAGGTGACTTCGTGCTTGGAAATCTCCTTGGTCTCTTTGTCCTGAACCATCATCGTGGTGGCCATCGCAACGATTTCGTCGTCGAAACGGCCAGCCTGCTGCGCGAGGTGGGTCAGTTCCTGACTGCGCGCTGCATATTCGTCCTGCGCTTCGCGGCTGATATTGTAACGCTCGGCGACATTCTCGGCTGTTTCCAGCATGGTCATGTAGATCTCGGGCTTGTGCTCTTTCAGCCACGGATCGGCGTTGACGCGCATTTCGGGCGTCTGCACCATCGAGATGCTGTCGACACCGCCGCCGATGACGATATCCATGCCATCGGTGATCACCTGCTTGGCCGCCGTGGCAATCGCCATCATGCCCGAGGCACACTGACGGTCCAGCGACATGCCGGCCACTGTCACGGGCAGACCAGCGCGCAAGGCGGCCTGACGGGCGATGTTGCCGGCCTGATGGCCCTGTTGCAGTGCCGAGCCAAAGACGCAGTCGGAGATTTCCGACCCATCGAGGCCTGCGCGTTTCACCGCGTTTTCGATGGCATGGGCGGCAAGGGCCTGCGGTGTGGTGGCGTTGAATGCGCCGCGATAGGCCTTGCCGATCGGGGTGCGGGCGGTGGATACGATTACTGCGTCACGCATGGGTTGGGTTCCTTCGTAGGTTGGACGGGAATTTTCGGGGCTCTGCCCCGGACCCCGGGATACTTGGGGCCAAAAGAAAGCTACCAGTCGAGTTTGATGCCCTTTGCCTTGGCGGCGGAGAGCGCGAATTTGCGGGTTTGACCGAAGGCGTCGGCCAGTTCTTCCTGACCGTCGGGGGCCGAGATCTGCTCCCATTGGGCGGCGATCGCTTCGGGCGTGATGTCGCCGTCGATCAGCGCGCCGGGGGTCTCGTAGACGCGGGTGAGGGCAAAGTGCCCTGCCCCGGCGCCGAGGATCTTGCGGCTGGGACCGTCTTCCGAGACGAGGTAGAGCACGCCGGGCGTGATGGTTTCGGGCTTGAGCAAGTCCAGCGCCTCGGGCGGCATCAGGTTTTCGGTCATGCGGGTGGCGGCCGTAGGCGCCAGAGTGTTGACGCGGATGTTGTCGCGCGCGCCCTCAAGGTGCAGCACGTTCATCAGCCCCATCACACCGGCCTTGGCCGCGCCATAGTTCGACTGGCCAAAGTTGCCGTAGAGACCCGAAGCCGAGGTGGTGACCACGATGCGCCCGTATTGCGCGGCGCGCATGTGCGGCCAAACCGCGTGGCAACAGTTGGCGGTACCGATCAGGTGCACATCGACGACCTTGCGAAAATCCTCCATCGACATCTTGCCAAAGGTCTTGTCGCGCAGGATGCCCGCGTTGTTGATCAGGATGTCGATGCGGCCCCATTTATCCATGGTCTTGGCGACCATGTCCTCGACCTGTTCCTCGTTCGAGACGTCGGCGCCGTGGGCGATGGCTTCGCCACCCATGGCTTCGATTTCCGCCACGACCTTTTGTGCGGCGTCCGATCCGGTGCTGGCACCATCGGCGCTGGCGCCCAGATCGTTGACAACGACCCTGGCGCCGCGCTCGGCCAACCCCAAAGCATGACAGCGGCCAAGGCCGACGCCTGCGCCTGTCACGATTGCAACACGATCATCAAAACGGATCATGGGCTCAACCCTCCAGTGCGGCGCGGAAAAGATTGGGGCCGGACATCACCTGAATGCCGCCCGAAACCGGCAGGATGGCTCCGGTGATGTAGCTGCCGCCGCGTCCGCACAGGAACTGCACGCAGCCTGCGATGTCTTCGTCGCGCCCCACGCGGCCCAGAGGCACGTCCTGGCCGACCTTGCTGCGTGTGTCTTCGTCGGCGGTGGCGAAGGCGGTCATGCGGCTGACGAAGGGCCCTGGTGCCAGAGCGTTAACCGTCACGTGATGCGCGGCCAATTCCTTGGCCATGATGCGGGTGATCTGGTGCACGGCAGCCTTGGACGCGGCATAGCTGTAGGCCCCGTCGCCCAGGGGCGCGTCGCCCATCACCGAACCTACGTTGACCACGCGCGCGGGATCGTCGGCGGTGGACGAGGCGATCAGCAGCGGCAGCAGCGATTGCGTCAGGGTGAACATGCCGGCATTGTTGACGTTCATCACCTTGGCCCAGGCATCGAAGGGGAACGCGCCCATCTTCGCGCCCCAGGTGATGCCTGCGTTGTTCATCAGGATGTGCAGCTTGTCAGTGCGTTCCTGCACGGTCTTGGCCAGCGCCTCGACGCCCTCGGCGGTGCCGACATCGCCTGCGAACCCCTCGACGCTGCCCGGCGTATCCATCTGGTTCAGCTCTTCGGCGACGGCCAGACAGGCGTCGGCCTTGCGCGAGGCGATCAGCACATGCGCGCCCGCCTGCATCAGGCCCGTGGTTGCCATACGGCCAATCCCGGTGGCGCCGCCGGTGACGAGTGCAACCTTACCCTTTAATGAAAACAGTTCATTCGGTGTCATAGTTCATCCTTTACTTCAAAAGCCACGCGCGGCGGCGACCTTTGCGGCGTGATAGCCATAGTC
This sequence comes from Sulfitobacter sp., assembly GCA_024636445.1. Lineage (GTDB taxonomy): Bacteria > Pseudomonadota > Alphaproteobacteria > Rhodobacterales > Rhodobacteraceae > Pseudosulfitobacter. The sequence goes on along the minus strand of JAGXHE010000094.1, from coordinate 13,483 downwards.
GCCCAGCCATTCGGTGGCAACGCGGGCACGTTTCATGAAAAAGCCCATGTCGAAATCGTCGGTCATGCCGATGCCGCCGTGCATCTGCACGCCTTCGATCACCGCAAGCTTGGCGGTCTGGGTCGCGCGTGCCTTGGCCAGCGACACGGCCAGCGTGGCATTGGCAGGGTCTTCGTCGAGTTTGCGGCCTGCATGACGCACAGCTGAAAGCGTGATTTCCGTTTCAGACCAGAGGTGTGCGGCGCGATGTTGAAGTGCCTGAAAGCGGCCGATTTCAACGCCGAACTGTTTGCGTTCCTTCAGATACCCCACGGTCATGGCAAAAGCACCGGCGCTGAGGCCGAGCATTTCTGCTGACAGGGCCGCTTGTCCCGCCTCCAACGCCGGTCGCAGCACGGTCATCGCGTCATCGACCGCCCCCAGCACGTCGTCGCCTGTGGCCTGCACATTGTCGAATTGCACGGTGGCGGCGTCGCGGGCATCGACCATGTTTTGCCCCGTGCGGGTGATACCCTCGCGGTCCGCGGGCAAATCGAACAGGGTCAGCCCGGCGTCTGTCTTGGCCAGCACCAGAAGACGGTCGGCATTGCCGCCATCGACCACGAACCCTTTGGTACCGCTAAGACGAAAGCCGTTGCCCTCGGCGCGCGCCGCAAGCTGCGCGCCTTCGGGGTCGTGCTTGTGGCCTTCGTCCACCGCAAGCCCATAGATCACATCACCCGCAGCAATCGACGCCAGCGCGTCCCGCGCGCGGTCGGTCGCAACCTGCCGCAGCGCAGTTGCGGCGATCACGGCGGTCGAGATGAACGGCGAGGTCACCAGCGTCTTGCCCAGTTCTCCGGCCAGCACGCAGGCGGCAGCGTGGCCCATGTCCGAGCCGCCCGCCGCTTCTGGCACCAGCACGCCGGTCCAACCCATCTGCGCCATCTCGGCCCAGAGCTTTGCGTCATGCGTCTGTCCCGTATCGCGCAGCTTGCGCAGATGCGACACTGGGGCCGCGCCGTCCAGAAAACCGCGCGCGGCGTCTTGCAGCATTGTTTCGTCTTCGGTCAACAACAGGGTACTCATGCGGGCAATCCCAATACGCGGCGTGAAATGATCGAGAGCATCACCTCGGATGTGCCGCCTTCGATCGAGTTGGCCTTGGTGCGCAACCAATCCGAGGCCAGCCCGTCATGTTTGCCGTCCCATGTCAGCGCGTCGGCGCCGCCTGCGGACATCATCAGTTCGTGTCGGCGTTTGTTCAGCTCGGTGCCTGCATATTTCAGCATGGCCGAGGCATCGCCGACGCCACCGCCGCTTTCGGCCTGGTCCTTGTAGCGTTCCAATGTCAGGGCGACTGCCAGCGCGTCGATCTCGCAGGCCATCGCTTCAGTGCGCAGGACGGGATCGCTCAGCCCATTTTCCTGCGCGCTGAGAATTGCGCCCAAGGCGCGGCCGCCCAGCAGGCCCTGCCCGCCACCCGAGATCATCTCGCGTTCGTGGGTAAGCAGGTGTTTGGCCACGTCCCAGCCGCGATTTTCGGTGCCGACCACATTGGCCTTCGGCACACGCACGTCGTCAAAGAAGGTCTCGCAAAACGGTGACTTGCCCGAGATCAGGCGGATCGGTTTGGTGGTCACGCCGGGCGTTTCCATGTCGATCAGAAGGAACGTGATGCCTAAGTGTTTCGGCGCATCGCGGTCGGTGCGCACGAGCGCAAAGATGCAGTCGGCCTTGTCCGCGTAGGACGTCCAGATCTTCTGGCCATTGACGATATAGTGGTCGCCGTCGCTGTCGGCCTTGGTCTGGACCGATGCCAGATCAGAGCCTGCGCCCGGCTCGGAATAGCCCTGGCACCAGCGCACTTCGCCGCGTGCGATGGGCGGCAGATATTGCAGTTTTTGTTCATGTGAGCCAAAGGCCAGCAGCGCGGGCCCCAACATCCAGATGCCGAAACTTTGCAGCGGAACGCGCGCGCCGATCTCGCGCATTTCTTCGATCAGGATTTTATGATGGGCACGGTCCAGCCCTGCGCCGCCATATTCCACGGGCCAATTGGGCACGGTCCAGCCTTTGTCGGCCATCCGGTCAAGCCACAGCTTTTGTGCATCGCTGGTGAATTTCCAGTTGCGTCCGCCCCAGACGATTGCATCCTCGCCAGATGCGCCGTCGCGCATTTCATGGGGGCAGTTTTCCTCAAGCCATGTTCTGACTTCCGTCCGGAATGTCTCTGATGCGTCCTCGCTCATGCTCATCCTCCCCGATGCAGCAGTGCCGTTACGTTCCGCAATGCAAAATTGCATTTCGCAATTGCGCTGGCAAGGTGTCGCAGGCAGGATCGCCCATGACAAGACGCTGTGGCCAGTCGTGCCGTTGCGTCACAGATTATGGAGGGGAACCCGTTATGAAAGCAATGTTGAGCACCGCCGTGGGCGGACCAGAGACCTTGGAATGGACAGAGATTGCCGATCCCAAGCCCGCAAAGGGCGAGGTTCGGATCGCCGTCAAGGCGGCAGGCGTGAATTTTCCCGATACGCTGATCATTCGTGATTTGTACCAGATGAAGCCGGAACGCCCCTTTGCCCCCGGTGGTGAAGTGTCGGGCGTGATCGAGGAGCTGGGTGACGGCGTGACAGACTTTGCCGTGGGCGACAAGGTCATCGCGATGACGGGCTTTGGCGGCTTTGCCACGCAACTTTGCGCGCCCGCAGCGTCCTGCCTGAAGATGCCCGACGATATGCCGTTCGAGGATGCGGCCTGTCTGGTGCTGACCTACGGCACCTCGCATCACGCGCTGAAGGACCGCGCGAATATCCAACCCGGCGAAACCCTGTTGATCCTGGGCGCTGCGGGCGGTGTCGGTGTCGCCGCGATCGAACTGGGCAAGGCTGCTGGTGCGCGTGTCATCGCTGCTGTGTCCTCCGAGGAAAAGGCGCAATTCTGCTGCGAGGTAGGTGCCGACGATACGCTGGTCTACCCGCGCGAGATGGACAAGGACGCGCAGCGTGCCTTTTCGAAGCAGATCAAGGATCTGGTTGGTCCGGGCGGTGTGAATGTCGCCTATGACGCCGTGGGTGGCAATTATGCCGAACCTGTCGTGCGCTCGATGGCCTGGGCCGGTCGGTTTCTTGTTGTGGGCTTTCCCGCTGGCATTCCCAAGATCCCGCTGAACCTGACGCTGCTGAAATCCTGCCAGATCGTCGGCGTGTTCTGGGGCGCGTCTACCCGTGTCGATCCCAAAGGGCATCAGGAAAACATGCAGGATCTGTTCAAGCTCTATGCCGAGGGCAAGATCAAGCCGCGCATCGACACCGTTTTCCCGCTGCAAGAGGCCGGTAAGGCGCTGGAGTACATTCAGGACCGCAAGGTGCAGGGCAAGGTCGTGCTGAAGGTCGAGTGACCTCTGGGGTCAGAGGCCGTCGAGATGCGAAATATCGTTGAACCCGCGAATGGTCATTCGGTCGCCTTGAATCACAAGGCGGCTGATCGACCCGTTCGCGGCCCCCAGAAACGCAAAGGGTTCCGAGCGCGCGGCGACGGCGAGTGCTGCCCCGATCACGCCGCCATGCACGAAGACGGCGACCTGTTCGTCGATATGGGCGGCGGCAATGTCCAGAAGCCCGCGCCTGACGCGTTCAAAGAACGCATCGCGGCCTTCGGCGTTGGGGATCAAGCCCCAGTCCTGCGCCTCCATCGCGCGACGGTACACCGGATCGCCCGCTGCGGCCTTGATACGGTAAAGACCGCCATCCCAGTCGCCAAGATGCACCTCATGCAGGTCGGGATTTTGCTGCGGCGTCAGGCCAAGGTGGTTGGCGAGCGGTGCCGCTGTCTGCTGGGTGCGCGTCAACTTCGTCACGTAAATATTTGTGATTACGTTATTTTTCAACCGCTCGCCCACACGCTCGGCCTGTTTGTGCCCTTGGGGGTGCAGGTGCGGATCGCCGTGCCCGTCAACTTGGGCAAAACTGACACCCTCGCGCGCAGGTTCGCTTTCGCCGTGCCGGACCAGCAACAGATCGGTGGCCCCCTTGGGCGGCGCATAGACGGGCTGGCGGAATTCCTGGGACATGACAAACCTTTCTCTTTTCACGTTTGATAGCAAGGAACGCTGACAATGAACAACCGACAGATCGTCGTACAATCGCTGCCCGATGGCACGCTGACAGAAGACAACTTTGCCCTGCAGGAGGTAGAGATGCCCAAGGCGGGCGATGGCGAGGTGCTGCTGAAAACGATCCTGATGTCGATCGACGCCGCCAACCGCTCTTGGATGCAGGGGGCGACCTACCGAGACGCGGTCAAGGCGGGCGATGTCATGGCGACCTATTCGATCTGCGAAGTGGTCGAAAGCAATTCGTCGCGCGTGTCTGTCGGTGACATCGTCGCCGCTGAGGCGGTCTGGGCCGACTACGTGGTGATGCCTGCCCACAAGGTTCAGAAACTGCCAAAGGTGGATCAGCTTAGCCATCTGATCAGTGTGTTCGGCATCGCGGGCAAAACCGCTTTTCACGGGCTGGTCAGCGTCGGCAAGCCGATGGCAGGTGAAACCATCGTGGTCTCTGCCGCCGCCGGATCTGTCGGCGGGTTTGTGGGACAAATCGGCAAGGCACTCGGCTGCCGCGTCGTGGGGATCGCGGGCGGCGCGGAAAAATGCAAATGGGTGGTGGACGAGCTGGGCTTTGACGCCTGCGTCGACTACCGCGAGGCTGGATTGTTCAAGGCGCTGCGTGCCGAATGCCCCGATGGCGTGGACGTCTATTTTGACAACGTCGGCGGCACCGTTTTGGAAACCGTGCTGGCGTTGATGAATGAAAAGGGCCGCATCGCCTGCTGTGGCGCGATCAGCCAGTACGACACCAAAACCCCTACGGGTCCGCGCAACCTGCCCGGTCTGGTTGTGGTCAAACGGCTGCGTATGGAAGGGTTCATAGTGATGGATTTTGCCGACGACGACGCCAAGGCGATCCGCGCCCTGCAAACATGGGTGCGCAGCGGTCAGATCAAAGTGACCGAAGACCTGGTCGAGGGGCTGGAAAACGCGCCCAAGGCGTTGATCGGTCTGCTGGCGGGCGACAACAAAGGCAAACGGATGGTGCGGGTCGCCGCCGATCCGTCGTGATGGACAAAGTTCAAGGGAGAGAGACTATGACACCAATCGAGACAGAAGTGGCCCGCCTGCAAGGGCTGATCGGGCAGGAAGTCGGCGTGGCCAACTGGATCACCGTGGATCAGGCGATGATCGACCAGTTCGCCGACACCACGCAGGACCAGCAATGGATTCACGTTGATCCCGAACGTGCTGCCAAAGAGACGCCCTTTGGCGGGTCAATTGCGCACGGGTTCCTGACGCTCAGCCTTGCCAGTCGCTTTGCCTATGACTGCTTTGCAATGGCGGACGGTCAGGTGATGGGCATCAACTACGGATTTAACAAGCTGCGGTTTTTGAACCCGGTCAAGGCCGGTGCGCGGGTGCGGGGGCGCTTTGTGATCAACTCGGTCAAGCAACGCAACGCAACCGATTTGCTGCGGGAAACCGGCCTGACCATCGAGATCGAAGGCCAAGAGACCCCTGCCCTGATCGCCGAATGGCTGGGTCTGGCGGTGTTCGGGCCCGCAGACTGACAAGACAGCACCGCACTGCGCTGGACAGAACGGGTGTGGTGCGGGTAACTATACGTTGAATTTACAAGAGTATTGATATGCTATCGATTCTTGTCCTCAATGGACCGAACCTGAATTTGCTTGGGTTGCGCCAGCCCGAAGTGTACGGGAGCACGACATTGCAAGATGTCGAGGATATGTGTGTGGCATCGGGCAAGGACGCGGGGCTCGATGTGTCGTGCCTGCAATCCAACCACGAGGGCGTGATGATCGACGCGATTCATGCGGCCAAGGGTACCCATGGCGGCATCGTGCTGAACGCGGGCGCATATACGCATACGTCTGTGGCGCTGCGCGATGCCATCGCTTCGGTCGAATTGCCGGTGGTCGAGGTGCATCTGTCCAACATCCACGCCCGCGAGGAATTCCGACATCACAGCCACATAGCCCCCGTTGCCCTGGGCCAGATCGCAGGCTTTGGCGCGCAGGGCTATGATCTGGCGATACAGGTGCTGGCCAAGCATCTGGGGGCTGCCAGATGACCGACGGTGTGCGTACCTATCTTCACGGACTTTCCAATTGCCAGACAATGGAAGAGCTGTGGGACGCGCACACGGTCAAGATGGCGAGCTATGGCTTTGACCGGCTGATCTACGGGTTTACCCGCTATCGCTATGGCAACAATCTGGGCGACCCCGAAGATTTCATCATCCTTAGCAATCACGCCGCGTCTTACACGGACGTGTTCATGGGCGAGCAACATTACTTGCACGCTCCGATGGTCAGCTGGGCGTTGAACAACGAAGGGGCTGGCAGCTGGCGTATGCTGAGCCAGATGGTCGAAACCAAGACCCTGACACCTGCCGAAGCGCGGGTGATGGAGTTCAACAAGAAGATGGGCGTGACGGCGGGCTATACGATCAGCTTTAAATCGGTTTCTGCACGTTCCAAAGGCGCGATTGCACTGACGGCGCGTGCGAACATGTCCCAAGACGAGATCGACACGGTCTGGGACGAGCATGGCCGCGACATCCATCTGATGAACAATGTCGCCCACCTCAAGATCCTGACCCTGCCCTACTCCGGTCCGAACCGTGGCCTGACCAAACGCCAGCGAGAGGCGTTGGAGTGGGTCGGCGACGGCAAGACGATGCAGGACATCGCGGTCTTGATGGGCCTGACCTCGGCCACCGTCGAGAAACATTTGCGGCTGGCCCGCGAGGCGCTGGCAGTGGACACAACGGCGCAAGCAGTGCTCAAAGCGGCCTTTGCCAACCAGATGTTTATTCTCGAAGTCTGAGCTTTTTCGAGAGCTTGCACGACTTCGCCAATGCATTGAATCTCGGCATACTTATTAATCTAAGTAAATTTTCTGCCTGATAACGTGCTACAAAATTCTTTCCCCATAGCCCTACCCGCAATAATCTGACGACAGGGTAAGGTTTACCTGACTTTCGTTAAGTCGGGTTAACAGACAGTATTTAGGTGTTCCGTGAGTGGTGGCTTATGGCCATTGGAGCAGCGGAAGGTAATCCTCGTGATTTCGAGGCTCTGCCGACCGACCGGACTATTCCGGACCCCGGCCCAGGAGGCGTATAGTCAGTCTTCGGGGTCGGACCTTATCCTCAGGGTCGCGTCTCATCCCCGTGATCAAGGCCCGGGGTATCTAGAACGGAGCCACTCATGCCCGTGTGGCTCCGTTCGCTTTCGTATCAGCCGATCAGCTGTACCATTTGCCATATTTGACAGTGATCGCGTCGCCCACGGCGTCGGCAAATATCTCCGGGTCCTGCGTGCCATCGTCGCGGCCACGGTAGTGATAGGGATAGACGTACGTTGGCTTGAACTCCATCGCGGCCTCGGCTGCGGCTTGGGCATCCATGGTGAACGGCAGATTCATGCAGATGAACGCAAGGTCGATGTCGGTCAGCGCGCGCATTTCGCGGGTGCCTTCGGTGTCGCCCGAAATATAGGTGCGGAAGCCGTCGATGGTCAGCACATAGCCGTTGTCGCGTCCTTCGGGGTGGAAGTTCTTGCGCTCTTCGGTGGTGTTGTAAGCGGGGATCGCACTGATCGCGACCTCGCCTGCCATTGCGTCTTCGCCATTGGCCAGCACGGTGGCCCGCGCCGCCAGAGCTTCGGGCAGCATTGCCGCGACAGCCGGATTGACGATCAGGATGGTGTTTTCCTGCATCAAGGCCGCCAGTGTTTCGGCGCTGTAGTGATCGCCGTGTTCATGCGTGACAAGGATCAGATCGGCAGGGGCGAAATCGGAGTACATTGCCGGATCGCCGATGGGATCGGTATAGATCGTGCCCACAGGCGTGGTCATCACGAACGTTGCGTGATCGATGGGGAACACTTTGATCTCGCCGCTGTCGGTGGCAAATGTGTCGCCCTCATGGGCCGCCGCTCGGGCGGCATAGGGCAAAAAGGTAATGGCTGCGGCACTGGTGGCCAGAAAGGTTCTGCGCGGTATCATAAGAAGTGTCCCTTGTTGGTTTATATCAGCGTGAACTTAGGCCGAATGTGCCCCCCGCCCAGACTGAAAGCATCCAACATTCCCGTGAACTGTTTGTCACACATCGCGCGCATCGTATGAGTCCGGCGAAAATGGATTTAGGCGCAGGCTTCAAACCGGCGGTGGGCAGCCCCCAGCTTTTCAGCCCAAAGGCGTTAGGGTCGAGGCGGTTGCAGGAAATTTCTCCAACCGCCGTCACCGGTTCAATCGATCACGAACTGGTCGCCGTTGATCCTGCAGATATCGACATCGTATTCTTCGAACGTGTCACCATCCGAGAACACGTACATGACATCCCAGGCACAGCCGTATCCATCGGTGTCGAGCGTGACGACCAGCTCTTCTCCGTTACGGATCTGACCAGTCAGGATGTTTTCGCCCCAGTTGCTCTCGTTGGACGGGCCTGCGTACACTTCGGTGATCGTGTAGCCGGTTTTGTTGACCAGATCGAAACCAGCCGCAGAGGCCACCACCGGCAGGGCGAACAGTGCCGCAGTCAGAACCGCGACGTTTGAGTATTTCATGATCGTCTCTTTTCAAAAGTAAGGATGTGATCGTGTACGGACCGAGACGGCTGATCGCACCGTCTCGTCACTGCTTCAGCCAAAACCGATAATTAGACCAGCGGTTCGACGTCACGATTGCCGGGTTTCAATTTCTTGGCAAGTGGGCTTGGAATGCGCGTCGGCTAATTCTCTGGCAAATTGTAGAGACTTCAATTGATCCGGGAACAGCCACCTTTTCGCTGTATCTGACCGAAGGCTGAATGCAAACAGGGCACCCCAATGGGATGCCCTGCCTGTTGTCTTTACAAACCTCGTCAGAGGTCGGAAATCAGCTTTTGCCGACTTTGGCCACTTCGGCGGCAAAGTCTTCCTTGACCACTTCGATGCCTTCGCCCACTTCCAGACGTACGAAACCGGTGATCGTGGCACCTGCCTCTTTTGCGGCGTCGGCCACTGTCAGGTCAGGGTTTACGACGAACTGCTGGTTCAGCAGGGTCACCTCGGACATGTATTTCTTCATACGACCGACGATCATCTTTTCGATGACGGCTTCGGGCTTGCCGCTTTCGCGGGCAATGTCGATCTGAACCTGCTTTTCCTTCTCGACCACGGAGGGGTCGAGATCGTCTTCGCTCAGCGAGGCGGGGTTTACAGCGGCGATGTGCATCGCAATCTGTTTGCCAAAGGCGTCGTCGCCGCCGGTCATCGCGACCAGAACGCCGATTTTGCCCATGCCTGGCGCCGCTGCGTTGTGCACGTAGGACACGACGGTGTCGCCGGTGATCGACTGCATGCGGCGGACCGACATGTTTTCACCGATCGTCGCAACCTTGTCGGTCACGATCTCGGCCACTGTCTTGCCGCCCATGGGGGCTGCGTTCAGCGCATCAACGTTGTCCACGGTGATCGCGACATCTGCGATGCCCGAAACCATGCTCTGGAAATCGGAGTTCTTGCCGACAAAGTCGGTTTCCGAGTTCACTTCGACCGCGATGCCCTTGGTGCCGTCCACTTTGACTGCGACCAGACCTTCGGCAGCGGTGCGGCCCGATTTCTTGGCCGCTTTGGCCAGACCTTTGGTGCGCAGCCAATCTTGTGCTGCTTCCATGTCGCCGTCGTTCTCGGTCAGTGCTTTCTTGGCGTCCATCATGCCTGCGCCGGTGCTTTCGCGCAGTTCTTTGACCATAGATGCTGTAATTGCCATCTGCAGGGTCTCCTCAGATATATTGCGGGTCGGCGGGGTTGCCCCCGCCGTACTATGTCAAAGCCGTGTAACAGCCTTAGCTGTCGGCTTTGGCCTTTGTCTCTTTGGTGCTTTCGATGTCGTAAGGCGCGTCCTTCGCCATGGCATCGTTGTGCGCTGTCTCGTCCGAGACGTTGCCGGTTTCAACACCTGTCGATTCCGCCACGGCTTCTTCCTGAGGCGCTTCTTCCATCGCACCGATGTCGACGCCTGCGGCACCCAGCTGGGCGCTCATGCCGTCGAGGGCTGCGCGGGCTGCCAGATCGCAATACAGCGCGATGGCGCGGGCCGCGTCGTCATTGCCCGGAATGATATAGTCGATGCCATCGGGCGAGCAGTTGGTGTCAACAATCGCCACGACAGGGATGCCCAGCTTGTTGGCTTCGGCCACGGCCAGCGATTCTTTCTTGACGTCGATCACAAAGATCAGGTCGGGACGGCCGCCCATTTCGCGGATACCGCCCAGCGACGCTTCCAGTTTGAACTGGTCACGTTCCATGCCCAGACGCTCTTTCTTGGTGAAGCCTTCGAAACCCAGTTCCGACTGTTCGTCGATGGATTTCAGACGCTGGATCGACTTGGACACGGTCTGCCAGTTGGTCAGCGTGCCGCCCAGCCAGCGGTGGTTCATGTAATACTGTGCGCATTTCTCTGCGGCATCCGCGATGGGCTGTGCTGCCTGACGCTTGGTACCGACGAAGAGGATGCTGCCGCCCTTGGCGACGGTGTCACGGATGACTTGCAGCGCCTGGTCCAGCATCGGAACAGTCTGTGTCAGGTCCATGATGTGAATGCCGTTGCGTGCGCCGTAGATGAACGGGCCCATGCGGGGGTTCCAGCGCTGTGTCTGGTGACCAAAGTGTACGCCTGCTTCCAACAGCTGGCGCATGGAGAACTCGGGAAGAGCCATGTCTTATTCCTTTTCCGGTTTTCGCCTTGGTGGGGTATCAGTGCGAATGCACCAACCGGCGGACATCCGAGGATTTCTCCCTCGTGTGCCCAATCCCCACCTGCGGATTGAAGTGTCGCGCGTATAGGCTGGTTTTGGGTGCTGTGCAAGAGTGGTTCGGCACTGATGTGCCCTTCCCGCCTGTCAGCCCCTCAGTCAATCAATCGCCGCCAACACATGCGCGCCGCGCACCGCCGTTTCGGCAGCAGCAGCGAGCGCCTTGCGGTCGGTAAAATCAGCGACGCTGAGGGGCGCATGATAGATCACCTCGACCCGACCCTGACGGGGTGCGGCCAGCGTGCTCAGCAGATGCGAGGCAAAGTCCATATCGCCCCACCAGCCGTAAAAGCGCGCATCCGTGCCTTGCGGTGCGTGGTAAATCACCGTCGCAGGCTGCACTTGCAGCACGTCGCGCAACTCGGGCGCCAAGAACGCCTGAAACAGCGTCGGCTTGAACGGCAACACACGCAGCCCGTCGGTGCTGGTGCCTTCGGGGAAAAACAACAGCTTGTGCCCTGCCAGAAGCCGGTCCTGAAACATCTGCGTCTGCTCGGTGGCACGGCGTGGATCGCGCACCACAAAGACGGTGCCGGTCGAACGCGCCAGCCAGCCGATACCGGGCCAGCTTGCCACTTCGGATTTCGACACGAAATAGATGCGTTTGGATGCGTTCAGCACGAATATATCCAGCCACGAAGAGTGGTTGGCCACCACGGCCCCCTGCCCGTGCATCGGCGTTCCGGTCACGTGCAGCGGCAACCCAATGAGCCACAGCGCGCCTTTGCACACTCCCACGGTGATGAACGGCGTCACCGGACGGTGCAGCCCGCACAACGGGCGCTCGATCAGCCGCACCACAAGCAGCAGCAGCAGCCCGCCGAAAACCAGCGCCAAGAGGGTCAGCCCACGGACGGCGACACGCAGCCAGTCGCCTGGACCAAAGCGGCGTGGCGGCGGGGCATCTGCGTCATCCCAAGTGACGCTCATGCGCCTGACCTTGAGGTGTAAAGTCGGCTTTGACGGGTGTTCATCTGGGCGGTGTCCATCACCAGACACACATCGGTGGTGTTGAATGTCCTGTCGATCCAGGCACCTTCGCCGACCACGCCGCCCAAGCGCAGATAGGCTTTGATCAGCGCGGGCACCTGCAACATCGCGGCGCGGCGGTCGAGCGTGTCCTCGTGGATCAGGTTCATTGACTGAAACGCGGCCGCGCGCGCGCGGACGCGCACCTCGGGCGGTGCCAGATGGCGGTGGTGCAGCAAGGATAGCGGCGCGGCCAAAGCCTGCACATCGGTGCCATGAAAACTGGCGACGCCAAACAGGATATCGATGTGGTTGTCAGCCACATAGGCGGCCAGCGCCGACCACAGGTAGTGCATCGCCATGCCGCCGCGATAATCGCGGTGCAGACAGGACCGCCCCAGCTCCAGCAGATTGCGCCCCGAGCGACGCAGCGGCGACAGGTCGTATTCATCTTCGGAATAAAACTGTCCTGCCGCGCGCGCCTGATCGCTGCGCAACATCCGGTAGACGCCGACCACCTGCCCTTCGGTCACGTCATGCAGCAGCAGATGGTCAAAGAACGGATCGAAGCGGTCCCGCTCGAGCCCTGCGTCATGGTCGACCATATCGCCACCACCGCCAAGTTCGCGCACGAACACGTCGTAGCGCAACCGCTGCGCCGCGATCAGATCCTGTGCATCGCGCGCCATCGTCACCCGAAATTGCGGGGCGGTCTGTCGGACGGGGCGGATCATGGGCATCGTGGTCAGTCTACCTTGGGCGCGACTGCGCGGCATTGGTGAAACTTATCTCAAAACCGCAACAACGGATATCTGTTAACGTTTCAGAAAGGATCATGAGCCATCAAAGACCGGGATCAAGGCGACGCGGGCGCTGTCAATAACGACCTTGCCTTGCTCGCGGAAGTTGACAGTGACCCGTCTGCCGATATTGCTTTGAACCTGACCCACACCCCACTCCGGGCATTCGGGATGGCGCACCAGCATACCAGGAGCCAGAATGGCGTTTAGATCTTCCATCTGTCACCCTTTACAGGAGGCCGCGCGTGGGCACCAGTAATGTCAATCTGGCCGCTTTGGTCGGCAGTCGCATATGCCACGATCTCATATCGCCTATCGGTGCGATCAACAATGGGCTGGAGCTTCTGGAGATGACCGGCGGTGGTGACGGGCCGGAAATGCAGCTGATCTCGCAATCGGTCGGCAGTGCCGCCGCGCGCATCCGGTTCTTTCGCATCGCTTATGGTGCCGCGTGTCATCAGAGCATGGGCCGGGCCGAGATCGTCGGCGTGTTGAGCGATCTGATGGACGGCGGGCGGCTTGATGTGGCGTGGGGTCCGATGGACCCGCAACCGCGCGATGCGGTGCGCATGGCGTTTCTGGCGATCCAATGTCTGGAAACGGCAATGCCTTACGGCGGTCGGATTGAGGTGGCCTGCGACCGCAAACGCTGGACCATTCATGGGCGCGGTGAAAAAATGAACATGGTGGCGGCGCTGTGGGAAACACTGGAAACTGCGCTGGCGCCGCCAGACATTCAGCCCGCCCACGTGCAGTTCGCCCTGCTGCCCACCATAGTGGCAGACGCAGGGCGCAAACTGTCGGTCATGCACCGCGATCTGGAAATGAGCATCACCTTTTGATCTAGCCGCG
>JAGXHE010000093.1 GCA_024636445.1 Sulfitobacter sp. | reverse complement strand
GTGTAGGCTTCGATATACTGCTGATCGTAAAGCTTTTCCTCGACGATGGTGTGCATGATCGCGTTCAGCATCGACACATCCGCACCGGGGCGGAATTGCAGCATGTGGCTGGAAAACCGTTTCAGCGCCTGTCCGCGCGGGTCCATCACGATCAGCTTGCCGCCACGCTTGGTGAACTGCTTGAAATAGGTCGCGGCAACGGGGTGGTTTTCGATCGGATTGGCCCCGATCACAATGGCCACATCGGCGTTTTCAATCTCGTTGAACGTGGCTGTCACCGCCGCCGATCCGACGTTCTCCATCAGGGCGGCCACCGACGACGCATGGCACAGTCGTGTGCAGTGATCGACGTTGTTGTGGCCAAAGCCCTGACGGATCATCTTTTGGAACAGATAGGCCTCTTCGTTGGTACATTTCGCACTGCCAAAGCCTGCGACCTCGCGGCCCCGACCCTTCATGCCGCCTGCGGCAAAATCCAGCGCCTCGTCCCACGATGCTTCGCGGAAATGGGTCTGCCAGTTGGCGGGGTCCACGTTCAGCCCCTTGGCGGGCGCATCGTCGCGGCGGATCAGCGGTTTGGTCAGGCGGTGGGCGTGGTGGATATAATCAAAGCCGAACCGTCCCTTGACGCACAGCCGCCCCTCGTTCGCAGGGCCATTGATGCCGTCGACGTATTTGACCTTGCCGTCCTTGACCTTCAGGCTGATCTGGCAGCCGACGCCGCAGAACGGGCAGATGCTCTCGACCTCGGAATCGTAGTCAGCGCTATCGCCAACCTGATCCGCGTCCACCACCGTCGCAGGCATCAACGCACCCGTCGGACAGGCCTGCACACATTCGCCACAGGCGACGCAGGTGCTGTCGCCCATCGGGTCGGCCATGTCGAAGACCGGATAGGTGTCGTGGCCGCGCCCCGCCATGCCGATCACGTCGTTCACCTGCACTTCGCGACAGGCGCGCACGCACAGCCCGCATTGAATACAGGCATCAAGGTTCACCCGCATCGCCACATGGCTGTCGTCCAATAGCGGAATCCGGCCCTCTTCCAGTTTGGGAAAGCGGCTGTGGGTGACGCCGCTGAGTGCTGCCATATCCCACATATGGGCGGATTTGTCGTGGGCTGCATCCTGCGGCGGCTGGTCTGTCACCAGCATCTCGACGACCATCTTGCGCGCGGTCTCGGCGCGGGCGGAATTGGTGGTGACGACCATCCCTTCGCTGGGTTCGCGGATGCACGAGGCAGCCAGAACCCGTTCGCCCTCGATCTCGACCATGCAGGCGCGGCAGTTGCCGTCGGGGCGGTAGCCGGGTGCCGGTTTGTGGCACAGATGCGGGATGACCAGACCACGGCCATTGGCCACTTCCCAGATGGTCAGACCGGCTGCGGCCTCGACCTGCTGTCCGTCCAGCATAAACTTAACGACGTCCGACATCACACTTGCCTCCCAAAACGTTGATCCCTTCTATCAAGGCGCTGCCCCCTGCGGGACCCCATTCCCGACGCCCGGTCCCGAATTTGCGCCATTGGCGTTGCAGGCAAAAGGCGCGCCGTTCACCTGCGCACAAAGGCCAGCGTTGCCACCAGCCCCAGGGCCGCCAGCGGCAGACAGGCGATAAACACCCACTGGGCCACGTGAACGGCACTTGGCCCCGTTGTCATGGTCAGGATACCCGCCGCATTCGCGACCAGTCCCACGTAGACCGCGCCCAAGGCATAACCCAAACGCTGCATTGTCGGAATCGCCCCCGCGATGCGCTGCACATCGGCAGGGGCGGCCAACACATCGGTGCGCCGCAAGATGAATGTCCACGCCATGCCGAAACCCCCGCCCTCGATCAGCGCGATCAGCGCGATCAACCACAAAGGCCCGTGCGGCACCGCGTATAGCATCGCCGGAACGCTCGCCGCCACCAGCCCCATGCCCAGCGCAATCATCAGCCGGTCCGTCCGCTCGGACAGCCCGCTGACCAGTATAGCGGTGAGTGTCCAGCCGATTGATCCGCAACTGACCACGTAGCCGACCGTCAGCGCGGGGGCGTCGTGAATCACCGTGATCAGCAACGGGCCGAACGCGGCAATCGCGATTGTCGCCATCGACAGCGTCACGATCATCACCAGCGCGGCCCCGATGGGCGTGCGCAGATCGAAAGGCCGCAGCGGCAGCATCCGGTTGTCGCCCGCGCGTGCGTCCAGCCGCAAAAACAACCCCAACGCCCCGATACCGCACAAGATCAGCAGGCCGCTGCGCACCAGCGCAATCTCGACCCCGCTGGCGGCGATTAACAGAATCGCAAGGCACAAAAGCGCCAGCCGTCTGAGCGGGAATACATCGACGGACCCAAGCAGCGGCGTCTCGGCCTGACCGCGCAGAAAGATCCACAGGCCCAGACCAAAGGCCACCACACCAAAGCACACGAACCCCCAGCGCCACGTCGCATAGGCCACGAAGACGCCGCCGATGAGGGGCCCTAAAAAGGCCGAAACGCCCCAAATGGTCGAAACCACCGCCAGCGCCCGTGCCGCATAGCGCCGTGGAAACAGCGCGCCGATGGCGATGAAACACATCGCAACCATTCCGCCGCCGCCCAGCCCCTGCAAGGTGCGCCCGGCCAGAAACAGAACCATCGTGGGACTGACGGCACTGACCAGACACCCCAGTCCGAACACCACAGCCGCCAATGCCATCGGATGCCGCAAGCCTATCCGCATGGTCAGGATCGCACTGGCGGCCCCCGCCACGATCGATCCCATTTCATAAAGCGACACCGACAGGCTGACCAGTGCCGCGCCGTTGATGTCGGCCACGATCGACGGCAGCATCGTCGCCACGATCAGACTGTCGGCAGCGTGCAGCATCACCGCAAGGCTGACCAGAACCAGCGCCGCCGTGTGCCCGCTGGTCAGAAATTCACGCCACGGCACATAGGCATCGCGGGCTGGCATATCGGGGGTCTCGGCGCTGTGGGTCATCGTCTTCTCCTGTTGACGATCACACTTCTAAATCCTCAACCATAGTTGAGATCAACCCCGCTTTTGCCGAAAAAACCACCCAGCCCCACGCACTGCACTTTCCACGCCTGCGCCCCTCGCCTACAACGGCGACAAAGCGCGAAAGGCCGCCCATGTCCCACATCACTCTCATCCGTCACGGTCAGGCCAATTCCGGTGCCACCGACGAGGCATCCTATGACCGTCTGTCGCCTCTGGGGTTTCAGCAGTCCGCATGGCTGGGCGAGCACATGCGCGAAACCAAGCAACATCATGTGCGGCTCTATACCGGCACATTGCGCCGCCATATCGAAACCGCTGACGCGATGGACACAGGGCTGATCCCCACCCGCGACGGGCGGCTGAACGAGCTGGAGTATTTCACCCTTGCCGCCGCGCTGCGTGACGAACAGGGCATTCCGATCCCGACCGAGCAGGTCGAGTTCACCGCACATCTGCCGATGGTCTTTGCGGCCTGGCAGAACGGCGAAATCCTCAATGTGCCCGAGACGTTTCAGCAATTCGAAACCCGCGTCAGCGCCGCCCTGACCGAGATTGCCGCAGGCGAAGGTCCCGCGCTGGTGATTACCTCGGGCGGGCTGATTTCGATGGCGATGCGTCAGCATATGGGTCTGGACGTCCGGGCGATGGCCAACCTTGCGCTGGCGATCATGAACACTTCGCAGCACCGCCTGTTTCCGGTGGGTGGCACATGGTCGCCGGTGCTGTTCAATGCCGTGCCGCATCTGGAACACCCTGATCGCCACCACGCGCAAACTCACGTTTGAATGATTTAGAAAGGCCACCCCATGCAGCTTTACTACACACCGGGCACCATCTCGATTGCCGTGGCGATCACGCTGGAAGAGGCCGGGCTGGATTACACCGCCATCAAGGTCGACTTTGCCCAAGCCGAACAGACGAAGCCACCCTATCTGGGCAAGAACCCCAAGGGCCGCGTGCCCGCGCTTGAGGTGCAAGGGCAATTCCTGACCGAAACCGGCGCGCTGCTGGATTACATCGCGGCCACCGCACCGCAGGCCGGACTGGTGCCCGCCAATCCGCTGGATGCCGCCCGGATGCGCAGCGTGATGTACTATCTGGCCTCGACGATGCACGTGAACCACGCCCACAAGATGCGCGGCAGTCGTTGGGCCGACCAGCAGACCAGCTTTGACGACATGATCACCAAGGTGCCGCAGACGATGGCCGCATCAGCACAGTTTGTCGAAGAAAATGCGCTGCAAGGGCCCTATGTGATGGGCGACAGCCTCAGCCTTG
This sequence comes from Sulfitobacter sp., assembly GCA_024636445.1. Classification (GTDB taxonomy): domain Bacteria; phylum Pseudomonadota; class Alphaproteobacteria; order Rhodobacterales; family Rhodobacteraceae; genus Pseudosulfitobacter. Next base: position 2,554 of record JAGXHE010000093.1, on the reverse strand, counting down.
CCGATCCGTATCTGTTCATCACCTGCAACTGGCTGAAGGGCGATGGCGTTGACCCCGCCGACTATCCGCGCATTTCCGCGTTTCTGGCCGCTATGGAAAACCGCGCCTCGGTCAAGGCTGTGCGCACAAAAGGCATGTTGCCATGACGCACCTGTGGGTCCGCGCCGAGCAACGCGACAACGAAGAACGTGTGGGATTGACGCCCGAAGGCGTGCGCAAGCTGACCCGTGCGGGCATCCGCGTGACCGTTGAAGACAGCCCGACGCGCTGCATGCCCATCGACGGATTTGCCGAGGCAGGTGCCGAGATTGCCGACGCCTATGCGTGGCCCAGCGCCCCGACGGACGCGATCATCTTCGGGCTGAAGGAACTGCCCGAGGACGGCACGCCGCTGCCGCACCGCCACATCATGTTCGGCCACGCCTTCAAGGGACAGCCCGCAGGGTTGCGCCTGTTGCAACGGTTCAAGGACGGCGGCGGCACACTCTACGATCTGGAATATCTGGTGACACCCGAAGGCCGCCGCGTCGCTGCCTTTGGCTATTGGGCGGGCTATGCGGGTGCCGCCGTCGCGTTGAAATGCTGGGCGGCGCAGCAGCGCGATGCGCTGTGCGGCCCCGTGGGCACCTATCCGTCGGCGCAGGCGTTGCGCGACGATCTGCAATCCGAACTTGGCGATACAAAACGCCCCGACGCGCTGGTCATCGGTGCATTGGGCCGTGTCGGCACGGGAGCTGCGGACCTGTGCGAAGCGATGGGCGTCGCGGTGACCAAATGGGACATCGAGGAAACCCGCTCCGGCGGGCCGTTCCCGCAGGTGTTGCAGCATGCGCTGTTCTTCAACTGCATTCTCGCGCGTCCCGGCACACCGGTGTTCGTGCCCGCTTCGGCCAAGACCGACCCGCGCAGCCTGCGGGTGATCGGCGATATCGCCTGCGATCCCGACAGCGATTTCTCTCCGGTCAAGGTTTACGACCGCACCACCACATGGGACGCGCCCGCGCTGCGCGTGCATGATGTGCCGCCGCTGGACGTCACCGCCATCGACAACCTGCCGTCGATGCTGCCGCTGGAAAGCTCCGAGGATTATGCGGGCCAACTGCTGCCGAGCCTGTCGACGCTGAGCGATCTGGACAGCGGTGTCTGGGGCCGCGCCAAGGCGACGTTCGACGATCACATCGCTAAGTTGTAAGGCCTGACCTCAGCTGAAAATCCGGTAGTACAGCCAGTCAGGCAGAAAATTCGCGCCGCGAAACACCAGCGAGAACAACCACGGAAAGCTGGTCTTGAAATGCTCGGTTCCCATATGCTCGACCATATGGCGCGCGGCGATGTCGGGCTCCATGATCATCGGCATCTTGAAGTCGTTCTTGTCGGTCAGCCGGGTCTTGATGAACCCCGGATTGCACACCTGAACCAGCACGCCGGTCTTGCGTAGGTCAGCGTACATACATTCGGCCAGCGACATGGTCGCGGCCTTGCTGGCCGTATAGCCGATTGATCCGGGCAGGCCACGGAATCCGGTCAGGCTGGAGGTGATCACGATATGCCCCGCATCCCGCGCGACGAAATCAGGCACCACCTGCCCCAGCACCCGCATGAAGCCGGTAAAGTTGATGTCGGCCATCGCCACGGCCTGATCTGCGTCCCATTCCTTGGCACCAAAGGGCCAGTAGACGCCCGCCAGCAGGACCAGCCCGTCGACCTGTCCCACCGCCTTGGCCGCTGCCTTGACGCTGTCGCTGTCAGCGATGTCGATCGTCTGTACCGTCGCCTTGCCGGGCAGGTCATCCGCCAGCGCCTGCAATTTATCCTCGGACCTCGCAGACAGAACCAGCTCGACGCCACGCGCACTCAGCTTGCGGGCCAGTGCCGCCCCCAGACCATCGCTTGCGCCGACCAGCCAGTACCGTTTGCCCTGCCAATTCATGTCTTGTCTCCTGTTCGTTCGATGTGTCCAGCGCCGTCGGCGGGCCGGATGGTCGCCACCAGTTCGGCCACGCATATCCCCAGTTTATAGAATTGCGAGCGGTTGGTAATGGTTCCGTTCGGCGTCAGATACATCCAGTCGATGGCGCTCAGGACATGCCCGCCCGCGTCCTTCGGCAGTTTGATCCGATAGCGCATCTGGAACGCGGGGCCGCTGGTGACCCCTTGGGCGGTGCCCACCACATCCTCGGCGGTTGCGGTCACGCGGCCATCCGCATGACAGCTCAGCACCCATGCGCGCGTCTGCGTGGTGCCGTTGGCATAGGTGAAATGCTCGTCCATCACGCCGGTGTCGCCGTCCCATGTGCAATCAAACTGCCCATGAAAACGGCTGGTCACGCGGCCAAGCGGTCCGTAGATCACACCTTCGCAGATCAGTGGGCCAACAAGATGGGTGCGCAGGTCAAAGGCGGGACCGTCCTGACCAGCATAATCCGCCGGACTTTGCGCTGCAAAACGCGCCCACCTGTTGCGCGCCCAGACCAGCGCCAGAATGCAAATCGCGACGATCAATGCGGCTGTCATCTTGACGCTCCTTCAGTAGGGCCTTGGATCGGGGTTGCGG
>JAGXHE010000092.1 GCA_024636445.1 Sulfitobacter sp. | reverse complement strand
CGTCCGACCACAGATCGCGCGGGCCGATGGGCGTGGCCCAAGGGGCGGGGGCGACGATTCGGTCAGGACGGTAGAGCAGTCCGACAACAGAATGAACGCCCACCGGCGTCGCACCATCGCCTTCGCGCTTGTCCCGTGACAGCCCGCCCTTGCCGATGGTGCAGGGATAGACCTGCCCGGCAAAGCGCAGCCCGCGCGGGGTCAGGACCATGTCGGCAGGGGTCACAGCAGGTGGCCCGACTTGCGCGCCTTGGTCGCCAGATAGGCGGTGTTGTGGCGGTTTTCACCGACCTTGAGCGGCACCCGTTCTGCAACAGTGATGCCGCAGGTGGTCATCATGTCGACCTTCTTGGGGTTGTTGGTCAGCAATCGCACCGATGAAAACCCCATGCTTTTCAGGATATCGGCCCCCAGACGAAAATCGCGTTCGTCGTCTTCAAAGCCAAGGCGGTGATTTGCTTCAACTGTGTCAAAGCCTTGATCTTGAAGAGAATAGGCGCGCATCTTGTTGGCAAGGCCAATGCCGCGCCCTTCCTGGTTGAGGTAGAGCAGCACGCCCGCGCCTTGCGCGCCCATCTGGGTCAGCGCGCCGCGCAGCTGCGGGCCGCAGTCGCATTTCAGCGACCCCAGAATGTCACCGGTAAAGCAGGCCGAGTGCAGACGCGCCAACACCGGCTTGCTGCGGTCGGGGCGGCCTATTTCGATGGCGTAATGCTCTTCCGCGCCGTCTTCGGGTCGGAAAATATGCAGACGCCCCGCCTCTGACGCTTCCATCGGCAGGCGCGCGGCCACGATCGGGTGCAGCGGACTGGCCGAGGCGATATGATCCGCCAGCCGCGCCAGCGGCAGGGTGGTCAGCGCGTGATGCGCCGCAAAGCTGTTTGCATTGTCCAGCGGCAGCACCACGGCAGCGGGCAGCAACCGCGCGGATTTGCACAGTGCCAGCGCCGCGCGGTGCGCCAGAGCGCCGCCATCACGCTCGGACCGCAAGGGCCCCTTCATCGGGCTGCGCAGGTCGTCGGCGGGATCGGCAATGGCCTGCACCCAGCCCAGCGACGCGTCGTCGGGCAATGTCAGCCGCGCCAGATCACCGTCATAGGCGCGCGCCTTCAGCGTTTCGGCACGTCGCGCGGTGATCGCAAGAACGGGTGCGCCGCCCAATGCCAGCACATCGGCCAGCCGCTGCGGTGACAATGTTTCAGCAGCCAGAACCAGTGCAGCATTCTCGCCGGTCAGCACCACGGGCACGCCCATGCGCAGATCCGACCGCGCGCGCGCAAGCTGTTCGATGATGTCTGGGGTAAAGGCCATATGCCGCATCCTGATGTTTCTCGCCTTGGGATGTAAGCCATGCGAAGAGAAAATGAAACATTTGCCCCGTTTGGCGCACGTCCGCGTGAAAGCGTTGCAGCAAAACTTGTCAGGATCGTGATGCAGGCTCAATTGGTATTGCAGAACACAGGAGGCCCAAAATGCCACAACTGAAAAAAATTCTGCTGGTCGATGATGATGAGGACCTGCGCGAGGCGCTGAGCGAGCAATTGGTGATGACCGAGGACTTTGACGTTTTCGAAGCGGCCAACGGGGCCGAGGCGATGACCAAGGCCAAGGAAGCACTGTATGATCTGGTGATACTGGACGTCGGACTGCCCGACACGGATGGCCGCGAACTGTGCCGTCTACTGCGCAAGCAAGGGGTGAAAGCGCCTGTGCTGATGCTGACGGGGCATGACAGCGACGCCGATACCATCCTGGGTCTGGACGCCGGTGCGAACGATTATGTCACCAAACCGTTCAAGTTCCCCGTGCTGCTGGCCCGCATCCGCGCACAACTGCGTCAGCACGAACAGTCGGAAGACGCGGTGTTCCAGCTGGGGCCGTATACGTTCAAGCCGTCGATGAAGATGCTGGTGACCGAGGACGACAAGAAGATTCGTCTGACCGAGAAGGAAACGAACATTCTGAAGTTCCTGTATCGCAGCGCTGATGGCGTGGTGGCGCGTGATGTGCTGCTGCACGAGGTCTGGGGCTACAACGCCGGGGTGACCACGCACACGCTGGAAACACACATTTATCGGCTGCGTCAAAAGATTGAACCCGATCCGTCCAACGCGCGTTTGCTTGTCACGGAATCTGGGGGCTATCGTTTGATGTCCTAGTGCTATATTCTATCTAGACGGGAACCTTGCAGGCGATGCCGGGTTCTCTTTTTATCCCGCTGCATGTCCGGGTTAAACATGCACCTCCCTGTTGGACTTGGCCGGGCCTTTGTGCCCGGTCTTTTTTTGTTTGAGGGCAGGCCTCTGACGCTGTCGCGAACACGCCTGCCCCCAGATTTAAGGAACCGCAGACAATCGCGCGGTTTTTACGGTGGCGGCGCGGCTTTGGGAGGCATAGGGTCCAGCCACTGCAAATATGAGGCATCTACATGGCATTTTCTCTGGCAACCTGGAACATCAACTCGGTCCGTCTGCGCGAGCCCATCGTGTTGAAGCTGCTGGCCGAACATGGGCCGGACGTGCTGTGCCTGCAGGAATGCAAAAGCCCCGTGGACAAGATCCCGCGCGAGGCGTTCACCGCTGCGGGCTATACCCACATGGTCGCGCGCGGCGACAAGGGCTACAACGGCGTGGCGATCCTGAGCCGTTTGCCGATTGAAGAAGTCGGTGCGGAGGACTTTGCGGAGCTTGGACACGCGCGGCATGTCTCGGCCCGGCTGGAGAACGGCGTGACGGTGCATAATTTCTACGTGCCCGCAGGCGGTGACGAGCCGAACCGCGAGCGCAATGTGAAGTTCGGTCAGAAGCTGGATTACCTGACCGACATGCGGGACTGGTTTCACGCGCAAAAACCTGAAAAGTCGATACTGGTGGGCGATCTGAACATCGCGCCGCGCGAAGATGACGTTTGGGACCACAAGAAACTGTTGAAGATCGTCAGCCACACGCCCACCGAGGTCGAACATCTGGCGCAGGTGCAGGATGCGGGCGACTGGGTGGATGTGACCCGCAAGGATATTCCCGAGGGATTGCTCTATTCGTGGTGGTCCTACCGCGCCAAGGATTGGGACGCCGCAGACAAGGGCCGCCGGTTGGATCATATCTGGGCCACGGGTGACATCGCACAGGCGGGCCATTCCAGCCATGTGCTGCGCGAAGCACGCGGATGGGAGAAACCCAGCGACCATGCCCCGGTCTTTGCGACCTTCGACCTTTGAATTTGGCGCGATCACGCACATATAGACGACTAACACTGATGCAAGGACGGATGAAATGGAATTGAACCTGAGTGCTGCAGCGCCCGAAGCGGCGGATCTGATCAAGGACGTGTCCGAGGCTGCGTTCATGGCCGACGTGGTAGAAGCCAGCCAGACGGTGCCGGTGATCGTGGATTTTTGGGCGCCATGGTGCGGCCCGTGCAAGACGCTGGGCCCGCTGCTGGAAGAGGCCGTGCGCGCGGCCAAGGGCGCCGTGAAGATGGCCAAGGTCAACGTGGACGAGGCCCAGGGCATTGCCGGGCAACTGCAAATTCAGTCGATCCCGACGGTTTACGCCTTTTACAAGGGCCAGCCGATTGACGGATTTCAGGGTGCTGTGCCCCCGTCCGAAGTGACAGCCTTTGTCGAGCGCGTGATCAAGGCAGGCGGCGGTGAGGCCCCCAGCGATACGCTGAACGATGCGGTCGAAGCGGCGGACGAGATGCTGAGCGAGGGCGCGTTCGAGGATGCGTCGCAGACATTCCAGGCGATTCTGGAAGAAGAGCCCGCACATGCCGGTGCCTATGGCGGCTGGGTGCGTGCGCATATCGCGATGGGCGATCTGGACCAGGCCGAAGCGATCCTGAACGGCGCGCCGGTCGAAATCTCCAAAGCGCCCGAGTTGGAGGCTGCCCATGCGCAGCTGGAACTGGCCCGCCAGGCGGCAGACGCAGGCCCCGTCGATGAATATCGCGCGGCGGTCGATGCCAATGCCGACGACCATCAGGCGCGCTTCGATCTGGCCAAGGCGCTGCACGCGCACGGCGATGCCGAAGCTGCGGTCGCAGAACTGCTTGAGCTGTTCAGACGTGATCGCGAGTGGAACGACGGTGCGGCAAAAACGCAATTGTTCACTGTTTTTGATGCATTGAAGCCGAGCGATCCGATTGTTCTGAACGGACGTCGTAAACTTAGCTCGATGATATTTGTCTGAGCCGTTTGGCGGACTAGGTAAGGGTTATGCGCAAAGCACTTGATCTTCCCGATACGATACCGATTTTCCCCCTTCCGGGGGCGTTGCTGCTGCCGCGGTCGCATTTGCCGCTGCATATCTTCGAGCCGCGCTATTTGCAGATGCTGACCGACGCGCTGAAAACCGACAGTCGGATCATCGGGATGGTTCAGCCAAACCCTGTGCCCGGCCGGTCGGAAAACAAGCTGCAAACCATCGGCTGTGCCGGACGCGTCACCCAGTTTTCCGAGACGGAAGACGGTCGCTATATGGTGACGCTGACCGGCATGTCGCGGTTTCGCGTGGTCGAAGAGATCGAAGGGTTCACACCCTATCGCCGCTGCAAGGCGTCGTGGGCAGGGTTCGACCGCGATCTGGGCGATAGCGAAAGCGATGACGCACTGGACCGTGGGCCGTTTCTGTCGCTTCTGGGCCGCTACTTCGAGGCACGCGATCTGTCCGCAGACTGGGAAACGCTGAAAGAGGCGGATGACGAATTGCTGGTCAATTCGCTGTCGATGATGCTGGATTTCCAGCCCGAGGACAAACAGGCGTTGTTGGAAGCACCATCGCTGGACACGCGCCGCGAGACGCTGGTGACCTTGATCGAATACGCGCTGCGTGGCGGTGGCGAAGGCGACATGCTGCAATGACCGGACAGACAATCGAAACCGATCGCAAGATGCTTGAGGCTCTGGTGTGCCCGCGCACCCAACGGACCCTGCGCTATGATGCCGAGCGGCAGGAGCTGATCTCGGAAGGCACCAAGCTTGCCTACCCGATCCGCAACGGCATCCCGATCATGCTGGACAGCGAAGCGCGCGTGATCGACTGACCTTTTCCGGTAGGGCAGGGGGGTCGACTAAAGCGGTTTTCCCTGCATCAAACGCGGCAAATCCCCGGTCAGCCCTGCGGCCTCACGGATGACACCACGACGCAATCCGGGCAATGCTCCGATAACGCCCATGCCGATGTCACGCCCGATGCGCAGGACCGGATTGTCGTTGGAAAACAGCCGGTTGAATGCATCCGTCGCCAGTGCCAGCGCGGTATTGTCGAAACGGCGCCATTCCTGATAGCGGGCCAGTGTTGCCACACTTCCGATGTCCTCACCGCGCCGCGTGGCGTCGGTCAGCACTTCGGCCAGGGCAGCGATGTCGCGCATACCGGCATTGAGGCCCTGACCCGCGATAGGGTGCACACCGTGCGCCGCATCGCCGATCAACGCGACACGATCCGCGACCATTTCCGTCGCCAGCGACAGGCCCAGCGGATAGGTCCAACGTTTGCCGGTCAGGCGGATTTCCCCCATAAAATCACCGAACCGCGGGCGCAGCATGTCGATGTACTGGTCATCCGGCAGGGCGTTGAAGGCCGCGGCATTGGTATCGGTTTCCGACCAGACGATCGAGCTGACATTGCCGGGCAGCGGAAGGATCGCCAGCGGACCCTGCGGCATGAAGAACTGATGTGCGACGCCGTGGTGGGGCAGATCGTGTTCGATGGCGCAGACCAGCGCGGTCTGGTCATAGGACCATGCGACCCGCTTGATGCCCGCGCGCTGTGCTGTGCCGCTGCCGCGTCCATCGGCACCAATGGCAAGCCTTGCGGTGATCTCCTTGCCGTTCGCCAGCGTCACGGTGATGCCTGCCACGTTCGGGCGTTGGTCTGTGACGGCGTGGCCGGACACTTGCGTGATGTGGTCGCTGGCATCCATCGCGTCGATCAGTACGCGGCGCAGATGCCGGTCCTGAACCATGAAACCCATCGGCCCTTCTTCGATTTCCGCATGATCGAAATGCATGAAGAACGGCGAAGGCCCTTCGCCCGCGCGCCCGTCGGTCACCTTGATCTCAAGCATGGGCTGGGCGTTGTCAGCCAGCTGATCCCAAAGACCGAGCCCCGCGAGCAACCGCTGGGACGTCAGCGCCACGGCGTAAGAGCGCCCGTCGAAGGCCGCATTCTTGCGCACGGCCTGCGCCGTGGCGTCGATGACGGTGACGCGGTGGCCCTGGGCTGCCATGGCCAGCGCCAAAAGGGGGCCGTTCAGCCCGCCGCCGATGACGGCAATATCGGTATCTGTTTTCATGCCGTTCAATATGGACGCGCGGCGGGGATTGTCCATGCGACAAGGCGCAGATACCGTCGCGAAAACGCAAGGGAGTATCGCGATGCAGGACTGGTTGTGGATGACGGCAAGCGATTTGGGTCGTGGCGTCGGCGCGGGCGAGATTGACCCCGTCGCACTGACGCAGACCTATCTGGACGCAATCGAAGGCCACGAGTTGCGCGACCGCATCTATGCGCGCGTGACCCGCGACCGCGCATTGGCCGAAGCAGCTGCCGCCGCCGAGCGTGCAGCGTCAGGGCAAAGACGGTCCTTGCTGGACGGGGTGCCGATCAGTTGGAAGGACCTGTTCGACACGGCGGGCGTCGGCACCGAGGCAGGGTCGAAACTGCTGAAAGGCCGCGTGCCGGACCGCGATGCGGTGGTGTTGCAGGCGGCGACGGCGGCGGGGCTGGTGTGTCTGGGCAAGACTCATATGAGCGAACTGGCGTTTTCGGGGCTGGGCTATAACCCATCGACTGCCACGCCGCCTTGCGTGAACGATGCGGATGCGGTGCCCGGCGGGTCTTCATCCGGTGCGGCGACCTCGGTGGCCTTTGGTCTGGCGGCGGCGGCCATCGGGTCGGACACCGGCGGATCGGTACGGATTCCGGCGGCATGGAACGATCTGATGGGGCTGAAAGCCACCTCTGGACGGCTTTCGCTGGAAGGCGTCGTGCCGCTGGCGTTGAAATTCGACACACTGGGGCCGCTGGCCCGAAGTGTCGAGGATTGCGCGCAACTGCTGGCTATTCTGGAGGGCGGCAAGCCTGCCGATCTGGCAGGTGCGTCCCTGAAGGGGCGGCGTCTGGCGGTGATCGAAACGGTGTTCATGCAGGACGTGCGAGAGGCTCCTTTGGCCGCGTTTGAAAAGGCGGTCGAGCGGATGCAGGCGGCAGGGGCCATCGTCGAGCGGATCGAGGTGGACGCGGTGCAGGAAGCGCTGGATTGCGCCGGACCGCTGATCCCGACCGAGGCTTACGGTCTGTGGCGCGACGTGATCGAGGCGAACCCGGATGCGATGTTTTCCGAGGTTTTGAAACGCTTCCGGCTGGGGGCGGACGTCAGCGGGGCCGATTATGTGGCAGGCTGGGCAGCACTTGATGCCGCGCGGTCCGATTATGACGCGGCGGTGGCGGGATATGACGCGGTGATCGTTCCGACGGGCGCGAACATGCCGCCCAATCTGGAGCGGTTGAAGTCCGAAGACGATTATTACCGCACGGAGAACCTGATGACCCTGCGCAATACGCGGATCGGCAACCTTCTAGGCTTGAGCGCGCTGTCGCTGCCCACGGGTGTGCCCAGCTGCGGCGTGATGCTGATGATGCCGCCCGATTGCGAAGAGGCGCTGTTGCGTTTGGGCGCTGCTGCGGAGGCGGCGCTGGCCTGACAGGTTACAATTTGGGGGCTCTGCCCCCGCCCTGCGGGCACCCCCGGGGATATTTGAGGCCAAAAGAATCATTTGCAGTGCGCGAATGACACAAGTTGCCGCTTTGACGTGGTTTTGGTGGACGAGTTGGGGGGGCTTGCGCTATCCTTTGGAGAAACGGGGCGATAACGATCCCGATCCGAGGCAGTTGTATGAATTTTCCCGAGCGGTTCTCGAACCTTCCGGCCTATGCGTTTCCGCGTTTGCGGACGCTGTTGGACCATCACGCGCCCGGCGGGGACGTGGTGCATATGACTATTGGCGAGCCAAAACATGTGTTTCCGGCCTGGGTTACGGATGTGATTTCGCAGAACGCTGCCGGGTTCAATTCCTATCCGCCGAACGAAGGCACGCCGGAGTTGCGCGTGGCATTCTGCGACTGGGCGGCGCGTCGCTATGATCTGACGCTGGACCCCGAGACCAATGTCTTGCCGCTGAACGGCTCCCGCGAAGGGCTGTACAACGTGGCGATGGCCCTGTGCCCGGAGCAAAAGAACGGTGGCCAGCCCGTGGTGCTGATGCCGAACCCGTTTTATCAGGTCTACATGCTTGCAGCGATGTCGGTCGGGGCCGAGCCGATGTTTGTGAATGCCACCGAGGCGACAGGGCATTTGCCCGACTACGCGGGCCTGCCTGCGGATGTGCTGGACCGGACAGTGGCCTGCTACATCTGTTCACCTGCAAACCCGCAAGGGGCGGTTGCGGATCATGCCTATTGGTCGGATCTGATCGCACTGGCGGAAAAGCATGATTTCCAGATTTTCGCCGATGAATGCTATTCCGAGATCTACCGCGATGTGCCGCCCACAGGCGTGTTGCAGGTGGCGCGGGATGTGGGCGCCGACCCCGAGCGGGTCGTGGCGTTTCATTCGCTGTCGAAACGGTCGAACCTGCCGGGGCTGCGGTCGGGCTTTGTCGTCGGTGGACCGGACAGCATCGCGCGGATGCGACAGTTGCGCATGTACACCGGTGCGCCGCTGCCCTTGCCGTTACAGGCGGCGGCGGCGACGGTCTGGGCGGACGAGGCGCATGTGGAAGAGAACCGCGCGCTTTACCGCGAGAAATACGATCTGGCAGACCGTATTCTGGGCAATGTCGCAGGATACGTGTCCCCGCAGGCCGGATTTTTCCTGTGGTTGCCGGTCGAAGACGGCGAGGCCGCAGCCCTGAGCCTGTGGCAGGCGACGGGTGTCCGGGTTTTGCCGGGGGCCTATCTGAGCCAGCAGGACGCACGGGATGTGAACCCCGGACAAGGATATATTCGGGTCGCCATGGTGGCCCCAAAGCCGGATGTGGAGCGCGGCCTGACGGCCATTCGTGACCACCTTTACGGCGTGCAATAACGAGGGACGAGAGCAATGGCATATCAGACGCGCGGGCGCGATCCACTGTTGGACAGCAACATGGCCGAGGCTATCGAGAAACGGGGCAAGGAGCTGATCGGCATTGCCCTGCTGGTGGCCGGATTGATGGCTGCGGCGATGATCGCGTCCTATACGCCGGATGATCCCAACTGGATGGTCTCGACCGATGCGCCGGTGCAGAACTGGCTGGGGCGTACCGGTGCCTCGATTGCCGCACCGCTGTTCATGATTGCGGGCTGGGGCTCGTGGGGTATTGCGGGCGTGCTGCTGGTTTGGGGTGCGCGGTTTGCCCTGCATGTCGGCGACGAACGGGCCGTGGGCCGGTTGATCTTTGCCCCGATCGTGGTGGCCTGCGGTGCGATCTATGCCGCGACGCTTGAGCCCGATCTGGAGTGGCTGCGTACGCATTCCTTTGGATTGGGCGGGCTTTTTGGCGACACCGTGATGGGTGCGATCCTGACCATTCTGCCGCTTGGCTCTGCCTTTGCGATCAAGTCGATGTCGGTCGTGATGGGCGTGGGGATCGTGGTGCTGTCGGCCTTTGTGCTGGGCTTTACCCGCCCTGAATTGAAATGGATCGCGCGGTTCATGACGATCGGCCTGATCATGGTCTATGCCTGGACGATGACGCTGTTGGGCCGTGGTGCCAGCGGTGCCGTTCACAGCGCGCGCACCTTGCAGGCCAAAACCGCCGAGCGACGCGCGATGAAACGGACCCAGGCCGAAGAAGATGCGGCCTATGAGGCACAGCAGGCCTTTGCCCAACCGATTGCGCCAAAGGCCCCGTCGCCCGGCATGTTCCAGTCCGGAGCCGCACCCAAAAGCGGTTTGCTGGCGCGTATGCCGGGGCTGGTGAAACGCCCCGACGCGCAGCCCAAACAACAGATGCCCGAGCCGGAGCTGGTCGAGACCTACAGCATGGTCGACGTGGGCGACGGCCCCGGAGACGAACGTATCCGGGCCAAGATCGCGGATGTGATCAAAAGCCGCGTGCGTCAGGTGCCTGTGATGCAGATCGACAAGACCAAACCCTTGACCGGAGGCCGTGGCCGCAGGCCCGAACCGTTGATATTGAACACCACGCGCGCGGCTGAATTGCCCGCAGAGCCACCGATGACGGCTGCCGCTGCTCCTGCGGCTGTGTTGCGGGCTGAACCACGTCTGACCGCATCGCGGACCGCACCCGACTATTTCTCGAAGCCCACCGCGCCGTCGGTGCGCCCGCCCGAGCCTGCACCGCTGTCCTATGCAGAGCCCGAAGAATATGCCGATCAGGTAATCGAATCGGATGATGAAGACATCGACGCGCTGTCTTATGAGCAGGCGCAGACCCCTGCGCCGGCGATCCCGATTGCCGAGCCGCGCAAGGTTGTGCAGCAACCCATTCGCAGAGCCGTTCAGCCCAGCAAGCAGGCGCAGGCCGAGGCACAGCCCGCATTGTCGTTCGAAGACACGCATCCCGGCTTTGAACTGCCGCCGCTGAACCTGTTGGAAAGCCCCGAAACCATCCAGCGCCTGCACCTGTCCGACGAGGCGCTTGAGCAAAACGCCCGGATGCTGGAAAGCGTGCTGGATGATTATGGCGTCAAGGGCGAGATCGTCAGCGTGCGTCCCGGTCCGGTGGTCACTATGTACGAGCTTGAGCCTGCGCCGGGTCTGAAAGCCAGCCGCGTGATCGGTCTGGCCGATGACATCGCGCGCTCGATGGCCGCACTTTCGGCGCGTGTGTCCACGGTGCCGGGCCGTTCGGTCATCGGGATCGAACTGCCCAACGAACACCGCGAAAAGGTGGTCTTGCGCGAAATCCTGGCCAGCCGTGATTTTGGCGACAGCAACATGCGTTTGCCGCTGGCCTTGGGCAAGGATATCGGCGGTGACAGCGTTGTGGCGAACCTTGCCAAGATGCCTCACCTTTTGATTGCGGGGACCACCGGTTCGGGTAAATCGGTGGCGATCAACACGATGATCCTGTCGCTGCTGTACAAGCTGACGCCGCAGGAATGCCGCCTGATCATGATCGACCCCAAGATGCTGGAACTTAGCGTCTATGACGGTATTCCGCACCTTCTGTCCCCCGTCGTGACCGACCCGAAAAAGGCCGTCGTCGCGCTGAAATGGACCGTGGGCGAGATGGAAGAGCGCTATCGCAAGATGTCCAAGATGGGCGTGCGCAACATCGAAGGCTACAACGGTCGCGTCCGCGAGGCGCTGTCCAAGGGCGAGATGTTCAGCCGCACGGTTCAGACCGGCTTTGACGACGACACCGGCGAGCCGATGTTCGAGACCGAAGAGTTCCAGCCCGTCGCATTGCCCTATATCGTGGTCGTCGTCGACGAGATGGCGGATCTCATGATGGTCGCGGGCAAGGAGATCGAGGCCTGCATCCAGCGTCTTGCGCAGATGGCACGTGCCTCGGGCATTCACCTGATCATGGCGACGCAGCGGCCTTCGGTCGATGTGATCACCGGCACGATCAAGGCGAACTTCCCCACGCGGATCTCGTTTCAGGTGACGTCGAAAATCGACAGCCGCACGATCCTGGGTGAAATGGGCGCAGAACAGCTGCTGGGCATGGGTGACATGCTGTATATGGCGGGCGGTGCCAAGATTACCCGTTGCCACGGTCCTTTCGTCAGCGACGAAGAGGTCGAGGAAATCGTCAACCACCTCAAGGCTTACGGCGCGCCGGATTACGTCAGCGGCGTGGTCGAGGGTGTGGACGAGGACAAAGAGGGCAACATCGACGCGGTGCTGGGTCTGGGTGGCAACACCGATGGCGAAGATGCGCTCTATGACACTGCCGTGGCGATCGTGGTCAAGGACCGCAAGTGTTCGACCAGCTACATCCAGCGCAAGCTGGCGATCGGCTATAACAAGGCCGCGCGACTGGTCGAGCAGATGGAAGATCAGGGCATTGTCAGCTCGGCCAACCACGTCGGCAAACGCGAAATTCTGGTGCCTGAACATTAACCGGAACTGTTGGATGGCCCCCCGTATTTGGTCGCGTGTTTGGTCTCGTGTAGGAGCTTGATGCCAACGCGGGGGGATGTCGGGTCAACCGATAAGCGATGGTCCTACAGACATTTCAAAGCGACGCGCGCGCCCCTCGTCACCTGTTCGGTGGCATGGATTGGCCTGTTGATAGCCGTTTAGCGTGGCTTGATATCGCATATCATCGCGTCCGCCCCTATATCTATCAGCAAGAAACACTTGGAAAAACGAGGCAAAACATCATGCTGAGCTTGAAAACATTCCTTCCCGCCTGCGCCATTGCGCTGAGCGTGGCAGGGGCCGCTGCGGCCGAAAAACTGCCGCTGAATAATATTTCGCAGTACCTGAACACGCTGCGCACAGCACAGGGCGATTTTACCCAGATCAACGATGACGGGTCGATCAGCACCGGAGAGATCTTTATCAAACGCCCCGGACGCGTGCGGTTCGAATACAACGCCCCCGAAACCGCGCTGGTCGTGGCGGGTGCGGGTGCCGTGGTGATCTACGATTCGAAATCGAACGCCCCGCCCGAAAGCTATCCGCTGTCACGCACGCCGCTGTCGATCATTCTGGCGGATAACGTCAATCTGGGGCAGGCGCGTATGGTCACTGGCCACACCTATGACGGCACGGCCACCACCGTGACGGCGCAGGACCCCGACAACCCTGACTATGGTAACATCCAGCTGAAATTCACCGGCAATCCCGTGCAGCTGCGCCAATGGGTGATCAATGACAGCAGCGGGTCCAGCACCACTGTGGTCTTGGGTGATCTGAAGGTCGGCGGCCAGCTGGCCAACAGCATGTTCGACACCGGCAGTCCGGGTCAGGCACCGGGCCGCTAAGCACCGGGCCGCTAAGCCCGGAGCACAGCCTTACCGGTCAGCGGCGGCATCTGGCCAGCTGTGTGGCATACATATTGGAGCGGGCATCGACCTTGCCCGCGACCTGCACCAGCCACGTCTTGCTGTTATAGCTGCCCCGCGCAAAGCCTGTGTGGCCTTCGTGATAGGCCAGATACTGGTTGCGCGCGTCGGTCATCGCGACGCTGTTGCGTTGGTTTGTCTTGGTCATATACCAACCCATGAAATCGGTCGCATCCTTGATACGGTCGCGTCGGGCGCGGTGGCTGCTCGTTTCGCGCTGGTATTCTTCCCATGTCGCGTCCAGAGCCTGCGCATACCCGTAAGCGCTGCTTTGTCGGCCCATCGGAAGCACCCCGGCCGCATAGCGGAACGGCGTGCGCGCATTCGAGACGAATTTGCTTTCCTGATGGATCGTGGCCATTTGCACATGCACCGGCACACCCCAACGACGTTCGGTGGCGCGGAAGGCACGCAAATATTCGGGACGCTGCTGCACGATGGCACAGGCGTCGTCCAGTCCGTTCGGCGCAGTCGATTGTCCGCCTCCACACGAGGCCAACACCAACAGCACGATCATAGCTCGTATTGTTCTGCTCATTTTGTTACTCTGCCTATAGGTTCCACCACATTTAGCGGGCGGATTGTTTTGCAGTTACACTAACAAATTTTGTCGCCCGAGGAAATCCTCTTTGCGCAGATGGGCGAGGCTCCGCGTCTTGATGCAGTTGCGCCACTGTCACGAGATCTTCAAAGATTGTTTCCACGACTTAGCCTGCTGTTTTATGGACAAAACCTGCTTGAAAAGACTACGCTGGGCCGATAGGGGCTGGAACTTATGTTGAGATTGCGCGCCAAATACCACCTCGGGCAGGTTGTCCGTCACAAGAAACACCCCTTTCGCGGGGTGGTCTTTGACGTGGACCCACAGTTTGCGAACACCGACGAATGGTACGAAGCGATTCCCGAAGACAGCCGTCCGCGCAAGGAACAGCCATATTACCACCTGCTGGCCGAGAATGATCAAAGCTATTACGTGGCTTACGTCTCCGAGCAGAATCTGGTGGCCGACTATTCAGGCGAGCCGGTGGATCACCCTGACATCCCCGATCTGTTCGGTCCGTTTCAGGATGGCGCCTATCCTCTGCATTTCCAACTGAACTGAGGCGAAACGCGTCAAAGCGCTGCGGGCGCGCGGGCCAAGCCGCGCACCCTGATTCTCTATATCCCAAGGTCTCAATACCCCAGGGCACAGCCGTCCTTGCGCGGGTCACTTGCCCCTTCCAGCACACCGCTGTCATGCAACCGAATCGCCTGTGCACCGCCCAACGGGCCATCGGAGAGTTGTACGGTGTGTCCCAAGTCTGCCAGTTCCTGACGCACGGCGTCGGAATAGCCGCGCTCGACCTGCAAGACGCCCCTGTCCGAAAAGCAGCGCGGCGCGTCGATGGCAGACTGCGGGTCCATGCCGAAATCGGTCAGGTTGGTCGCAAAGCGGGCGTGGCCTGTGGGCTGGTACTGCCCACCCATCACGCCGAAGGGCATCACAGGTTTGCCGTTCGACCGGATGAAGCCCGGAATGATCGTGTGCATCGGACGCTTGCCGCCCTTCAGCTCGTTCGGGTGTCCTTCGCTCAGAGAGAAACCGGCGCCGCGGTTTTGCAGCAGGATGCCAAATTTATCCGACGCGATCCCCGAGCCGAAACCGTGGAAGATCGAATAGATCAGCGACACCATCATGCCGTCGCCATCGACGACGGTGATATAGATCGTGTCCTTGTGCACCGCTTCTGAAATGGTCGTGGCGTTTTCCATTGCGCGTTTGGGGTCGATCAGGGCGGCCAACCGGGCTGCGGTGTCGTCTGACAGCAGGTGGTCCAGTTTGGTCATGTGGTCGGCATCCGCCAGAAACTGGTTGCGCGCATCATAGGCCAGTTTGGTGGCTTCGGCCTCGATATGGGCGCGCTCTGCGCCAAATGGGTCCATCGACGCGATGTCAAAATGTTCAAGGATGTTCAGCAACAACAGCGCAACCGCACCCTGACCGTTTGGCGGATGCTCGACCACTTCGATGTCCTTGTAGGTGCCTGCCACCGGTGATGTATCGGTGCAGGCCACATCTGCGAAATCCTGTGCCGAGTGCACGCCGCCCATTGCAGTCAGCGTGGCGATCATGTCGTCGGCGACCTCGCCTTTGTAGAATGCATCGCGACCGTCCTTGGCAATGCGGCGCAGCACGTCGGCCTGTTTCGGGGCGCGGAAGATATCTCCGGTTTTCGGGACATTGCCGTTGACCATATAGGTCTGGCGCGCTGACCCTTGCAGCACGTCCGCGCTGGACATCCAGTCCGACACGACGCGGGGCGCCACGGGAACGCCTGTTTCGGCATAGTGGATGGTGGGCGCCAGCAGCGCATCAAGGCCCAGTTTGCCCACACGGTCGGACAGGGTGCAGAACGCGTCGATTGCACCGGGAATGGTCACCGCATGCGGGCTGCCCACTGGTACGGTGTCATGGCCCGCCTCGCGCAACATGGCTGCATTCAGCGCGGCAGGGGCGCGGCCCGATCCGTTCAGCGCGTTGATCTTGGTCTCGCCCGGCATCGACCACAGCACGAAACAATCGCCGCCAATGCCTGTCATCTGGGGTTCGCAAATGCCCAGCAGCACCGCGCCCGCAATGGCCGCGTCCATCGCGTTGCCGCCGCGTTTCAGGATGTCGATGGCTGTGGCTGCGGCCAGAGGATGCGAGGTTGCGCACATTCCGTTTGTGGCCAGAACGGGCGAGCGGCCCGGAAGATGAAAATCGCGCATGTGTGCTCCCTTGGATGTCAGACAACTGATACCTAGCGGGGCAGGGGCCAAAGGCCAAGGTGCGGTTAATGTGGGAAGATAAGATCCTCGGTGCCGTGCACTGGGTGGGGGCTGTTACACACGACACCGAGGGAAGCTATATGCAGCTACAGGTACCGTATTGCCGATCAATCAAGGCGGGAATGTGAAGCCAATCGGGCGCTTTTGGGGTTTACGTCAACAATTGCACTTTTTTGCTCCGGATCGCCCACGCATGCTGAACGCGATCAGCCCAACGCCACCGCCATACGCAGTGACAGCCGATTTATGGCACCTTGCCGCTGATAGGTTACATCCCTCGCCAGATCCCGGATCAGAAACCAGCCAAAGCCGCCCTCGGGCACCTCGGACAGGTCGCCGTCCACATCCACGGCCAGCCCCGGCGGAGCGCACCCGCCCGGCATCGGCATCCCCTCGTCGGTGATGGTGAAATGCAGCCCGTCGCGGTGGTGGCGACAGTGCAGGTGGATAGGTCCATGGCGGGCACCGTTGGCATAGGCGTGTTCACAGATGTTGTTCACCGCCTCGGCCAGAACCAATTCGACGGTACTGAGTTCGTCGATGTGAAGTGACAATGGCGCAAGAGCAAGCTTGAGCTGGTCAAGAGCCTGCCGCGCGGCCAGTGGTCCACTGGCCACGATGATATTAACCTCCGGGAAAGCAGGAAGCGTGGCATGGAAACGGCTGGCTTGCAGCATGGCCGCCCTATTCCGCGAATGCGCGGCGCGCGTCGTCCAGGGTGGCGTAGAGACTGAACACCGAATCCATCCGCGTCAGCTTGAACACCTTGTCGACGGTCGGTGTCAGCCCCGCCAGCGCCAGCTTACGCCGTGGTGCAAGATGCTTCATCGCGGCGACGATCGCACCCAGCCCGCTGGAGTCGATAAACCCCACCGCAGACAGGTCCAGCACCACCAGATCCGGCCCATCCGCCGTTTCGGCGCGCATCGCGTCCTTGAACTCGATGGCGACGGCGGCGTCTATCCGCGCGTCACCCACCGTCACAATGCGCGCCCGGTCTTCAATCTTGCTCGAGAGTTCCATAATAATCCCTCAGGTCATAGGCTCGCGATCATGATTAGGTCGCAATACTTACCAACCCGTGACCACAGGTTGAAAATTCAGAAGGTGAACCATGACTGAAGTGATCATTTCCGGCGCGTCCCGCACACCAATGGGCAGCTTTCAGGGCGCTCTTTCCGGTTTGACAGCCGCCGAACTGGGCGGTGCCGCCATCCGCGCAGCTCTGGCAGGCGCTGGCACCGATACGGTAGACGAGGTGCTGATGGGCTGCGTGCTGCCCGCAGGTCAGGGTCAGGCCCCGGCGCGTCAGGCCGGTTTCGCCGCTGGTCTGGGCAATGACGTGCCTGCCACCACGCTGAACAAGATGTGCGGATCGGGGATGAAGGCGGCGATGATCGCCTTTGACCAGATCGCGCTGGGCCACACCGACCTGATGATCGCGGGCGGCATGGAAAGCATGACCCAGGCGCCTTACCTGCTGCCCAAAATGCGCGATGGCGCGCGGCTGGGGCACGGGCAGGTCGTCGATCACATGTTCCTCGACGGACTGGAGGACGCCTATGACAAGGGCCGCCTGATGGGCACCTTTGCCGAGGATTGCGCCGAAGCGTTCCAGTTCACCCGCGAAACCCAGGACGACTATGCGCTGGCCTCGCTCAGTCGCGCACTGGAGGCGCAAAGCAGCGGTGCCTTTGCCGATGAAATCGCATCCGTTGACGTCAAATCCCGCAAGGGCTCGGTCACGGTCAGCGCCGACGAGCAGCCCGCCAACGCCCGCCCCGACAAGATCCCGCAGCTCAAGCCCGCATTCCGCGAGGGCGGCACGGTCACGGCAGCCAACTCGTCGTCGATCTCGGACGGGGCGGCGGCGCTTGTCCTCAGCTCTGCCGAGGCGGCCAAGGCCCGCGGTCTGACCGTACGCGCCCGTATCCTTGGCCATGCCAGCCACGCGCAGGAGCCGGGCCTGTTCACCACGGCCCCCGTGCCCGCCGCGCAAAAGCTGCTGGCGCGGATTGGCTGGACCAAGGAAGACGTGGACCTGTGGGAAGTGAACGAGGCCTTTGCCGTCGTGCCGCTGGCCTTCATGCATGAAATGGGGCTGAGCCATGATATCGTGAACGTCAACGGCGGTGCCTGCGCCTTGGGCCATCCCATCGGCGCATCAGGCGCGCGCATCATCGTGACGCTGCTGAACGCGCTGGAAAAGCGCAACCTCAAGCGGGGCGTGGCCGCCATCTGCATCGGCGGCGGCGAAGGCACCGCCATCGCAATCGAGCGGATATGATGGTCGACTACAAGACGCTCGCGCAAACGCTGCAATCGCTGACCGAGGGCGAGGATGATAGCGTCGCGCTTATGGCGACGGTCGCCTGCGAGGTGCATCATTCCGACGACAGGTTCGACTGGACCGGATTTTACCGTGTCACAGCGCCCGAGATGCTCAAGATCGGCCCCTATCAGGGCGGACACGGCTGTTTGCAGATCCCGTTTTCGCGCGGGGTCTGTGGTGCGGCGGCGCGCACCGGGCAGGTGCAACTGGTGCCGGATGTCGAAGCCTTTGCCGACCACATCGCCTGCGCCAGCAGCACGCGGTCTGAATTGGTGCTGCCGGTGCGTGACAGCAACGGTGATCTGATCGCGGTCTTCGATATCGACAGTGACCAGCCCGATGCGTTCACCCAAGCGGACGCCGACGCGCTTGATCGTATCCTGACCGGGATTTTCAGCCGGTAATCCTCTCGCGGTGAAAATTCATCTTGATTTTTCACGTGTGCAGATGCAGCGTGAAATTCAAGGATCATTTTTCACCGCGAGTCACAGATGCTGCAATCCAATCCCGACACCGCCAAGACGCTGGGCGCCGACCTGCGCGCGCTGCGCAAGGCGCGGGGGATCACCTTGCAGGATATGGCCGATGCGCTGGGCCGCTCGGTCGGCTGGCTCAGCCAGGTCGAGCGTGATCTGTCCGAACCGTCGATCACCGATCTGCGCCATATCGCGGCACATCTGGGGGTGTCGGTGTCGATGCTGTTCCGCCACGCCGCCGCCCCTGCGCATGAGGCGGGCTATATCGTGCGCAAGAACGCGCGGCGGCCCATCGGATCACCCATCGCCGGTCTGGTCGAGGAGCTGTTGTCGCCCGATCTGACCGATGATTTCGAGATGGTACACTCGACCTTTGCTCCGCAGTCCGAGATCGCCGATCTGGTCACGCGCCCCACGCAAGAGGTCGGCTATCTGGTCTCGGGGATGCTCGAGCTTGAGATTGCGGGCATCCGCTACACCATCCAGCCCGGTGACAGCTTTCGCATCCGTGGCGAGCCGTTCCGCTGGATGAACCCCCACAATACGCCCGCCGTGGCGATCTGGGTCATAGCACCCCCTGTGTATTGAGGGTGACATGATGGGCAATCCAGCTCCAGCCAACCTGACGGGGCGCTGCCTGTGCGGCGGTATCACGTTCGCTGCGTCAGCAACCGCCAAAGACCCCGCTGCGTGTCATTGCACCCAATGCCGCAAGCAATCCGGCCACATCTGGGCGTCGGTGCAGGTGCCTTTGCAGGCCTTCTCGGTTCAAGGTGATGTGCGCTGGTACGCGGCCAGCGATACGGCCAAGCGCGGATTTTGTCCCACCTGCGGTTCCTCTTTGTTCTGGCAAAGCCATGACGAAGACGAGATCGGCGTAGCACTGGGCGCGCTCGAAGCCCCCACCGGCCTGACCCTGACACGCCACATCTTCACCCAAGACAAAGGCGATTATTACCAGATCCCCCCGGAGCAGGACCAAACCACATGAGCACTTTTCCCACGACCGCCCGTGTGGTCATCATCGGCGGTGGTGTCGTCGGCACCTCGGCCCTTTACCATCTGGCACGGGCGGGCTGGAACGACTGCGTCCTGTTGGAAAAGAACGAGTTGACCGCAGGCAGCACATGGCACGCGGCTGGAAACTGCCCCAGCTTCAGCACCTCTTGGGCGGTGATGAACATGCAGCGCTATTCGCTCGACCTCTACGCCGGACTGGCCGAGGCCGTGGACTACCCGATGAACTACCACGTCACCGGATCGGTGCGGCTGGGCCATTCGCGCGAACGCATGCAGGAATTCGAACGCGCCCGCGCGATGGGCCGCTATCAGGGTCTGGACCTTGAGATGATGGCCGTCAGCGACATCAAGGACCGCTATCCGTTCATCGAAACGCATGATCT
>JAGXHE010000091.1 GCA_024636445.1 Sulfitobacter sp. | reverse complement strand
GGATGCGCCGTCCGATCAGGCCAACCGCCGTAACGGCTCATCCACCAAACGATTGAAGGGCCAAGACGGCGAGCTGCCGATCGCCGTGCCGCGGGACCGGGACGGCAGCTTCGCGCCCGTACTGGTGAAGAAGGGCCAGACCCGGATCGACGGGATGGATGACAAGATCATCGGTCTTTACGCAGCGGGTTTGACGGTCCGCGACATCCGCGCCCATCTCGAGGACGTCTATGGTCTTCAGGTATCGCCAGACCTCATCAGCCGCGTGACTGACGCCGTGCTGGACGAGGTCCGGGAATGGCAGTCCCGTGCGCTGGACCGGATGTATCCCATCGTCATTTTCGATGCTCTGCGGGTCAAGATTCGCGACGCCGACAGCCGCATGGTCAAGAACAAGGCCGTCTACGTCGCTCTCGGCGTCAACAGGGATGGCATGCGCGAGGTTCTGGGGCTTTGGATTGCCGACAACGAGGGCGCAAAATTCTGGCTCTCCGTGATGACGGAACTGAAGAACCGCGGGGTGCAGGACATCCTGATTGCGGTCGTAGATGGCCTCAAGGGCTTTCCTGACGCTATCACCGCGGCCTTCCCGGACACGGCCGTGCAGACCTGCATCGTTCACCTCGTGCGTCACTCGCTGAACTTCTGCGCCTGGAAGGACCGCAAGGAGGTGGCCGCTGACCTGCGGCGGATTTACAGTGCCCCGACCGCCGATCAGGCCGGCATAGAGCTGGATGCTTTCGAGGAAAAATGGGCCAGTAAATACGCTTCCATCGCCCCGGCCTGGCACCGGGCATGGCAGGAGGTGATCCCATTCTTCGCCTTCGATCCGGCGATCCGCAAGATCATCTACACCACGAACGCGATCGAAAGCCTGAACCGTGTGATCCGCAAATCGATCAAGACCCGCGGATCATTCCCGACCGAGGACGCCGCCACAAAGCTGATCTACCTGGCGATCCGCAACTTCGAGAAAGGTGGGCGGAATGTTCGGGAATGGTTTGCTGCACGCAACCATTTCGCCATAATGTTCGAGGATCGCTTCAATGCGTGACCGTATCTGAAACCCGCATGGGCCAGACCAGATACACAGAGTTCATGACACTCCCCGCCCATCAATATTGTCATCGCTTCAGGCAAGCACAGTCCCGGCGCGAATGATATGCCGGCAGAGGCCTGTTTTTACGGCAAACCGTATGACGCTGATGGCGTAGCCCAGCGTATCTGCGCAATGCTGGCTCCGGCCTAAGAGCCATATCAAAACTGCTCACCCGCGCGCAGGCTCATGCATACACCGCTACTTCCTGTTCCCAAGAATTCGAAAGGCGGATTGTCCTCGACCGGCGAGTTGGCACTTTCGGATCATGTGTGCGGTCTCAATCCCGACCAGGGTCGCTTGCGCAGAGGCAAAGGATTTGAAGCCCTTCATCTGCCGAGTGATCCGCTTGATGAACCGATGATCCTGCTCGATGATTTTGTTCAGGTATTTGACCTGTAGAACTTCAATGAGCCAGCACCAGCCGCTGAGCAGGAGCAGCAGGTTCATGTTTTCCAAACCTGCAGCGTTCGCGCCGCTGTTATCGATGACGACCCGATCCGGCCAGCCATTGTTGCGGATGGTGCGCGCGAAAAACCGGGTGGTTGCTTCTTCATCGCGTGTTTCCGACAGCATGAAATCAAGCGTATTTTCGAACTTGTCGACCGCCCGATACAGGTAGCACCAGCGGCCCTTCACTTTGATATAGGTCTCATCCATCCGCAAGGCACGCGCGGGCTGGGCCTTTCGCTTCTGTGCCTCGTACGCGATCTGCCCAGAGAATTTCTCAACCCAGCGGCTCAAAGTAGCATGGTCGACCTCTACTCCGCGCTCAGCCATTATCTCTTCAAGATCGCGATACGACACCGGAAAACGGACGTAGAACCAGCCCGCACACAAGATCACGTCATTCGGAAACTGGCTTCCCTTGGAATCCACCATCACAACCTCCGTCGCCCGTCATCCAGCATCGAAAGTAAAGCTACCAAAAAAAGCACTCAAGTCACGAAAACTTTGCGACAGAACCAGAACAACCTTATCGGTGCCGCTGCCGCAATCGTGTCTGCGAGTGGCATGACCGGGAGTTTGATCTTCCAACCGACGCGTCGCAACTCGTAGCGGATGATGATCCGCAGAGTGATGCGTCAAGCAGGTAAAATCGCCGAGGTTCAGCTTCGAGTCGCCTGCCTAGACTCTGCGGCGCCAGCACAACGACACCTCTGCTTCAGGTGCCCCAGGAGCGGACTGGCCCGCAATCCATGTGGACGAAGTCCGATGAGGTGTAGCGGCCGACGCCCCCGGCGGCGACGGCCGAGGCTGCACGATACATTTGGTTGACCGATCGCGAGCTCAGCCGCAGGTCGGCGGCTTCGCCTCTCAGGTGGCGCGAATTCTTTGCGACGCCGGGCGAGCGGGCTCGGAGCATCGCGTTGGTCGCGGGGCTGCGGTAGCCCGAGATCAGCAGGTAGGGCTCGGTGGTGTCGAGCAGGTTGTGCGCCGCGGCGGTTATGTCGATCGTACGGGTGTCGATATTCGTCACCTGATCGTTCGCCAGTCGCGCATGAAATGGTTGATCTCGTTCAGGGCCTCTTTGATGTAGTTGCCCTCGATCCAGTAGATTGTGTTGATGTCTTCGCCGGTGCGGCTGTTATACATCCGCACGCGACGGACAACGCCGGCGCCGCGCAAAATGCCGAACGCATGAGAGTAGGTCGGTGCCGCAATGACGCTCGTCGCCGCGAAAGCGCCGAGCAGAGTCCGGCGGGTGAGGCCGTTGGTCTCATTTACCATGAAGAGTGCCGTCCTGTTTTGTGTACCTGCATATCGTGTCGCGTTTGCCGCGCTTGATCGACGAAGCCGCGGGCGGCCCCGTCGTAACGTCTTTCATAACAGCTCAGCTTGATACTGAATCGTTGTTCTTGTTCATTGCTTCGTCGCTTGGCGCCGTTGCGACTGCCAACGGCGCAGTGGCGTCGGCATTTGAGGCCGCATCTTCGCCGGTCTTTGCCTTCTTGTCGCAACTTTTCATCATGCAAAGGCCAAGCCCGCACATGACAAGGCAAGGCGCGAGCGAGATCAGAAGCGATAGTCCACCCACTGCGAGAAACGTCGGCCCTCCAAGCCAGAGAGCGGGCATTGCGAGCAGAAGGCCGGCGGCCGCCATGCCTCTCCAGCCTCTCAGATGATAGCGGGCAAAGACTTTGAGGTCTTGTCCGAAGGAGGTCTCACGGGGGTTCGGATCTGTGTTTTACAGTCATTCTGGTGTCCTCGAATGTGGAGTGCATGGCATAGGGGAATGATGGCATCAGTCGCAGGCTGACCGAGTGCGATACGAGCCTGTAATACGGAGCGCCAGAAGCGGGGGGATACTGCAGGACGGCCAGATTTGCGCACCGAACGGCGGAAGCCGTAGTGATGCCCGTCAGTCTGCTTGCAGGCTATGAACGCGGGTCTTTGACCCGGCGTGCCGCAACCACTCGCGCCGACTTAGACGATGATGCTTTTCGGAGGTTGAGCGAGCGGTCGTATCGCCAAGCCGCGCGGTAGTGCAACCACAGGTGTTACCAAGGCTACCGAGGCCGGAACATTTGTGAGATCACTGCTGGCGGCCAGATCAACTGCCTGACAACCAGCCGGGGAATGGCAGACGTTACCCATGTCGGCACCCATACTGCACCAAGTACAATCCTCGGTAGTGTATGTCGCAAGTGATGCACCCCCGAACGACATCTCCATCGTTGCCATTGAACTTGTGTCGCTCGCTTGAGCCAGGGTCGCGAAGAGACCATAGATCATAGCTGCCGCCAAGAGGAGGATTCTGATCTGGTACAGGAAGCTGGGGACCGTGCGCATATAGGTAAAATACAGTTACCACAGTGAAGCGCAAGCCGCCCCCGCGGATCCAACGAAAACACCAACGGACTGTTGCGCCAGTTCTTCCCAAAAGGCACTGATCTGAGTGATCTCAGTCAGACCGCACTGAACGATGTCGCCCGCATGATGAACGACCGTCCTCGCAAGACACTGGGAGGGAAGACCCCCACAGAAACTATGGCCGATAAACTCGCGGCCATTAAATCAACCGTCGCACTTTAAACTTGAATCCAAGGATTATCGGCGACATCGACAATCACGAATGGAAAGCGTTTCCGGGAAAACTACAGGCATTTGACAAGATGGTGATTTGACTTCCCCCTGCTGGAAGGATGCATCTGATGAGGATGAAGTACCTGATTGCCTTGATTTTCGTCATTGCCACCGTCGTTGGAGCCTTTGTGGCTCCCGGCACCAGCTATGCCGTGAAGTCCGACGTCGCCTCGGTGCAGTCAGTCAGTGGCGTTGTTTTAAGTGACGCTTGCGATCAAAATATGGCGTTGAAGCAAAGCGACAATCTGCCCTGCCAAGAGGCATGCATTGTGCCATGTGCTGCAAATTCGATCGGTTTTTTCCAGACGCAATCGAATTTGCTGACCATCACCAAACGTGCCGAAAATCGTGCCGAAAGAACAGCAGCGGACGCATTGAGCGGCATTATCTCGGCGGTCGATCTTTCGCCACCACGACGGATTTTCTGAAGACGAAAACCTCCTGACCGGTTTGAGCAGGCAGACTGCACAGCCGCTCTGCCAATTTATGCGAACCCCAGAAATCCTGACCATCGTCTGACCTCGGCATCTATCGCTGACGCGCTTTTGTCTCGTCATGGGAAAAGCTGACTGGCATGTTGCTTACCCCGACCAGGCCTCAAGAGAACACAAAAAAGGAATAAGGTATGATGAATGGTGGAATGATGATCGGCATGGCCTTGGTTTGGCTGCTGATCGTGGCAGTTTTGATCCTCGCTGTGGTTGCGTTGGTCAAATACATCCGCGCGGACAGAAATAAGACGCTGTAGTCGATGTTGGAAAGAAGCGGCAACAGCGTTTTGGCGATGGGTTTGGCGTGGGCATTCCTTGTGCTGTTGGTCCTGATCAGCATCACTGGATCGGTTTTGTTCTGCGTATGGCTTCAAAAGAAATGGAGCAAAAAATGATCAAGTGTCTTGGTATGCCAGCCGGGCAGAACTCTGCTATTTTCACCAGGTTTGCGATGGCTGTCGACACATTGAGTGGCACCGGCACATCAGGAGGCCGGCCATGACCGAAACACACGGCCAAGAGCCCGTTGCGCGCCGCCGGATCTCCGTCTTGGTGGTGGTGCCGCTATTGGCATTGGCGCTGATGGCGCTTTTCGGCTGGGGGTTGCGGAATGGTTCGGACGCGCTGCCCTCGGCGTTGATTGGCAAGCCAGTTCCGACCTTTGACCTGCCCCCTGTCTTGGGACGGGCGCAGGGGTTTGCGACCAAAGATCTTCTGCGCCACGTGTCGCTGGTTAACGTGTTTGCGTCATGGTGTGTGCCGTGCCGCGTTGAACATCCGGTCTTTATGGCGTTCAGCTCAACGAACGAAGTGCCGCTCTATGGTATGAATTACAAAGACCCACCGGAACAGGCCCGTGCCTGGCTGGATGATTTGGGTGATCCCTATGCCCGCATCGGGGCCGACCGCGACGGGCGCGCCGGAATCGAATGGGGCGTGTACGGCGTGCCTGAAACCTACATCGTCGCCGCCGATGGCACGATTGCCTACCGCCATGTCGGTCCCGTCTCGCAGGCCATTTTAAATGACACGCTGCTGCCCATCGTGTGGCGGCTCAAAACATCCGCCCCCCAAGAGGTATCCCAATGAGTTCTTTTAAGCTGGCAGCCGCCTTTTTCCTGGCCTCAGCAGGTGCCGCTGTTGCGGCCCCGCAGGGGTTCGCCGTTCACGACGAACCGCAGGAAGTCGCCAATGTGCGTTTCGTCACCGAAGACGGCACCCGGATGGAGATGGCGGACTTTCGAGGCAAGGTGATCTTGCTGAACGTCTGGGCCACGTGGTGCGTCCCGTGTCGTGAAGAGATGCCGACATTGGACGCGCTGCAAGCGAGCCTTGGCAGCGACCGTTTCGAGGTCGTGCCGCTGTCGGTCGACCAGGCGGGCGTGCCCCCCGTGCGTCGGTTCTATGACGAAATCGAGGTGACGCATCTGGGCGTATATGTCGACAAGACGATGCTATCGGCGACAGCGCTGCGCACCGTGGGATTGCCGACCACGATCCTGATCGACGCCAAGGGGCAAGAACTCGGCCGTCTGGTCGGCCCCGCGGAATGGGACGACCAGGAGATGGTCAGCTTTCTGAAAAGCTACATCGAACCGCCACAATAAACGCAACCCACGCCTTGACCTTCCCGTTACTGGAAAGACTACCTACGCAACATCGAGAGGAGAATCGAAATGACGGATATGTCTCAAAATTTGCCTGCAAAGCCCGAGATATCTGCGGGTCGCGCACCGCTGCAATGGATGACGCGCAAGCGGTTGATGTTTGCGGGTGCCGCGACGGTGATTGGCAGCGGCATGGCCATGAACTGGGGGTGGCTGACTGCGATCGGCGCAGCGCCGCTGATTGTTGGTTTTGCACCCTGCGCCGCGATGTGTGGACTGGGTTTGTGCATGAAGGGCAGCACCGGCAAGGGATGTTCAAAATCGACGGACACGCCGTCACCCGATTGATGCTTTCGGTTTTCTGCAATCCCAATAGGGCTCCGTATGCGCGGCCTGCGCTCAAGATCAAACTACGCCATAACTCTGACGGCTGAAGCCTGCGATTACCCGGTCGGTTTTTGGATCGACAGGGCGCAAACCAAAGGACGAAACATTGAATACTCTGACACGGCGTGCCGCCTTGGCTGCCCTTGCTGCAGCGGCGACCACACCAGCCTTTGCCAACCATCCAGGCGAAAAGTTGGATGCCCGCATGATGGAGATGGAGCAATATTTCCAGATCATCGACGCCGCGGCGCCGCCGTTTGCCTTGCAGGACGCGGAAGGCAAGCCGGTCAGCCTGTCGGACTTCGAAGACAAGATCGTCGTTCTGAACTTCATCTACGCCAGTTGCCCCGACGTCTGCCCGCTGCATTCCGAAAAGATCGCGACAATACAGGCGTCAATCAACGATGGCCCGATGAAGGATCGCGTTCAGTTCATCTCGATCACGACGGACCCGGTCAACGACAACCCGGAAGTCCTGCGCGATTATCCGGAACTGCATGGCCTTGATACCAGCAACTGGATCATGCTGACTAAAACCCCGGACCAGCCCGACGATGCCACACGGCGGTTGGCCAAGGACTATGGGCTGGAATTCACGATGACAGCAGAAAGCGACATGATGATGCATGGTGCTGTGACCCATGTCATCGACACTGGCGGACGCCTTGCGGGCAAGTTTCACGGCATGAGGTTCAGCAACGTGAACCTTATCCTGTATGTCAGCGAGTTGATCAGCAATGGTCAGCACCAGTCGCGCGAAGCCAGCTGGTGGACCGAGTGACCGGCGTCTTTCAATGAGTCCGGTTGCACTTGTGGCGTCGCCTGTCGTCAGCTCCCAAATATCGTTGGACGCGTTGCGCCGCTATTTCTCAGTGATCATCCCGGCGCATCTGGTCTGGGAATTTGCTCATATGCCGCTCTATACCATCTGGAACGATGGCACATGGGGTGAGATCGTCTTTGCCGCGGTTCACTGCACCGGCGGTGACATCCTGATCGGGATGAGCGCACTGATGCTGGCCCTGATGCTGACCGGTCGCGGCTGGCCCTTTGTTGCGGCAACCCGGCATCGCGTGACGATCCTCGCGGTCGCATTTGGGCTTGGCTATACCCTGTTCAGCGAGTGGCTCAATATCGTGATCCGGGCCGCTTGGGCCTACTCGGATCTGATGCCGATCATTCCGGTGCTTGATGCAGGCCTGTCGCCCGTGCTGCAATGGATCGTCATCCCATTAGCGGGGTTTTGGTGGGCCGCGCGTCATGTGCCGACAGACAGAGCTTAAGCATGGATATCTCTGGCATTGGCATTTTTGCAGCGTTTCTAGCAGGGGCGATTTCGTTCCTGTCGCCCTGCGTGCTGCCATTGGTGCCCGGCTATGTGTCCTATATCGCCGGTCAACCCAGCCTGCGGACGACACACTCTGTCGGGCTACGGGCCCGCGCCGGAGCCCTGGGGCTGAGCGCCTGTTTCGTTCTGGGGTTCTCGACAGTCTTCATCTCACTTGGCGCTGGCGCAAGCGCGTTAGGGTCGCTGCTGCTGACATGGCGGGCAGAGCTGAACTATCTGGGCGGCGGGATCATCATTCTGTTCGGGTTGGTCATGCTGGGCGTGTTCCGCATCCCGGCCCTGTCGCGCGACACCCGGTTCGCGCTGAATATCCCCGGCGGTCGCCCGCTGGGGGCCTATGTGCTGGGTCTTGCATTTGCCTTTGGCTGGACCCCCTGCATCGGCCCGATCCTTGGCGCAATCCTGACACTCAGCTCAACAGCGGGCGGGATGTCCGACGGGATCTGGCTCCTGGCGATCTATTCCGCAGGACTTGGCGTGCCTTTTCTATTGGCCGCCCTATTTACCGACGCGATCGCGGCAAGGATCCGTGGCATCGGCAAAGCCGGGCGCTGGCTGTACAAAGGGGCGGGCATCGCGATGGTTCTGACGGGTCTGGCCATTTTGACCGGACAGCTCTCGCGGATGGCCTACTGG
Source organism: Sulfitobacter sp. (assembly GCA_024636445.1). GTDB lineage: Bacteria > Pseudomonadota > Alphaproteobacteria > Rhodobacterales > Rhodobacteraceae > Pseudosulfitobacter. Next base: position 8,933 of record JAGXHE010000091.1, on the reverse strand, counting down.
ATGCTGGGCACCTTTCCGTTCCTCTCGACGATCGGGTGACCGACATGGCCGCGAGTCCTCCTGCGCATAATTGCCAAAATGAGCCCGTGTCCTGCGGTATGGCCAGCCATCGACTTTGAAACTGACGCCCCACCAGGTGACTACCCTTCAATGCCATAAGGTGCCGCTCTCGGGCCTCTCAATCTAATGAACTTGTGAATGCAATAATGGGCAAACAAATGGACAGAGCCCGTTCAAGCCCCTATCTGAGACTTATGCGACTTTGGATCCGCCTTGCCACGCTCTGTTTGTCTCTTGTCCTGGTGGGCGGAGTCATGCTGCATGACGTGGCCAGCGCCAGCATGTCGTTTGACATGGCCGACACCGACATGACCGCAGAAGTGGCCGCAGATGACAATTGTCCGGCTTGCACGTCAGACAAGACAGCAGCGGTGGCCTGCGATCTGGACTGCACCACGCCTGTCCTGCTGGCTGTAACCACGCCTGGCGGCGCTGTAAAAGCGGTGCGGAGTTCGAGTTTGATTTCGGGGGCTGGTTTTAGTCTTGAGGGGCTCGACCTTGGCGTCGATCCGACCCCGCCGCGAAGCACCCTCCTGATCTGACCGGCCGTACCTCTCTGGGGTGGCGGTCCGGTGCCGTCTTGTTTGCTGCTGAGCGGCTGGCAAGCGTCTGACTGACCAATTTCCCTTCAGGATTTACTGCTATGTTGAATTCTCTCACGCGCCGATGCGTGCTGTCCTCTGGACTTGCTGCCATAGGCCTGGCGTTGGCAACCCCGCAAGCATCGTTCGCCGCACCCGATCCGCTGACATTCCAAGCCTTGACCTTTGATGACGGGGCCATCGTGGCCGCGTCGGACGACGGGCTTTGGCGGATCGTCGATACGCGCGCGACCCCGCTTGCCGATCCCGGCGCAGTAGTGTCACTCACCAGCCATCCAGAGCGTCCCGGCTCCCTTTACGCAGCCCTGCGCGATGGCGGCCTGCGCCGCAGTACGGATGGTGGCGAAAGCTGGACGAAGGCCGATACGGGCTTGCCCGCTTCGCCGGTGCTGTCGGTCACAATGGCGGCCGAGGCACCTGACATGCTTTATGCAATGCTGGCCGGCGATGGCCTGTGGCGCAGCGAGGATAAAGGCGAAACCTGGACGTTCGTCATGGATCGTCCCTACCTCGATGGGGCCGAGCATGACGTGTTAAGTCTTGTCTCGGTCGCGAGCCCGACAGGCATGGGCGGCATTTGGCTTTATGCTGGGACAGCCGCCGGCCTGACCCGCGTGCCCGACTGCTTTTGCCGTTGGCAGGACGTGACGGCGGGCGATGCAATGGATGCGCTGGCGGCCGGAAAAACACCGGCTCCGACGGCTCCCCTGCCAGCCGGTGTTCCCGTTCGCAACCTTGGCCTCGCCAACGCGGCCCCAGAACAGCTTTACGCTGGTCTGGAAACTGGTCTTTGGGCTTCAACAGACGCGGGCGTGGACTGGGCGCGTAAGTCTCCGGAGCCAGTCGCAGCACTTGCTGTCGATCCCACCGATCCTCTTCACGTTGTGGCCACGCGACCTCATGGCCTGAGCGATACACGCGATGGCGGCGCAAGCTGGTCACTCCTCACCTTTACGAAGGAAAATTGATATGAACCGCAGATTTGTTCTGGGCTCCGCCCTCTCCTTTGCCGCCGTTGCAGTTGCAGGGCTGGGCGTGACCACCCTGACCGCGCAGGAAAGTAGTTCTGCTGTCGCAACCGCATCCACGTCTGATGCCGTGCCGGCGAACCGTCAAATGACAATCTGGCGCGATCCAAATTGCGGGTGCTGTGACGCCTACGCCGATTACATGGAGGAAAACGGTTATGTCGTGACCCGCGTCGACGACAGAGATTTCGACAAGCGGTCGATTGAGGTAGGCGTGCCAGAGAACGGCTTGGGCTGCCACTTGGCGGAAATTGATGGCTACTATGTTTCCGGTCTCGTGCCTGCCGAAATCGTTGACCGGCTGACAACAGAGCGCCCGGAGATCATCGGTATCACGTTGCCGGGTATGCCCCAGAACGCCCCTGGCATGGCTGGCAAGAACGGCCCGCTAAAAACCTTTGCCTTCGGTAAGGATGGGGTCTCTGTTTATGCCGATGAATGAATGTCCGATGGCAGACATGATGACCGGGCCGATGGCAGGCGTCATGATGGCAGGGGGCGGCATTGTGCTGCTCCTTGTCCTCGCTGTGTTGGGTCTCGGCGTCCCAGCGCTTGTTAAGTATCTCAGGAGGCCCGTATGAGCCGGCTTTATCTTTTAAGCGCCGTCGGAACCGCCGTCGCGTTCGTCGCAGTCGCGGCTTGGGCTCAGACTTCTAGCGGTGACGCGCCTGCCGCGCTTGCGGCCCCCAAAGCACCAGCAAGCGTGACAACGATTGCGCAAGGCGAGGATCTCTACGCCGCAAATTGCGCCTCTTGCCACGGCGCGAAACTGGAAGGTCAGCCTGACTGGCGGCGTCGGCTAGAAAACGGCCGGATGCCCGCCCCGCCGCATGACGAAAGTGGCCACACGTGGCACCACGCGGACAGCGACCTCTTCACCATCACCAAACTGGGCCTCAGCGCCGTTGTTCCAGGTTACGAAAGCGACATGCCAGCCTTCGACGATATCCTGAGTGATACCGAGATCACTGCCGTAATTGATTACATTAAAAGCACGTGGCCAGACCGCCAGCGTGGCTTTCAAGCTGAAGTCACGGCCAGTGATGAGCAAGGGTCATAGCCTGAAGCATGCTGGCCCGGTCCGTGTTGGCAATGGTCGATGATCGCTCCAGCCGGTCAGATCATCGGTTGTAAAGAGAATCTGAACGCGACGCATATTCTGGCCGAGTGCCACTGCGCGGCGCGGTCATTCTGACGATTACCGTCAGCGTACAACCGTTTCTCGGAACACTTAGTGATCCCCGAACGTCAGTCTTTAGAGGAAACTAAATCGCCAGATCGGCAAGGATCGGGCAATCAGGGCGGTGATCGCCAGCGCAGGACTCGACAAGATGTCCCAGCGTCGCGCGCATCTCTGTCAGTTCTGCGATCTTGCGGTCGATACGCCCAAGGTGTTCCTGCGCAATATGTTTGACCTCGGCGCTGGCGCGGTCGGTGTCGCCATAAAGCTTCAGCAGGCTGCGGCAATCCTCGATGGTAAAGCCCAAGGCCCGCGCACGGCCCAGAAACGCCAGCTTGTGGACGTCACTTTGCCGAAAGGTGCGATAGCCATTGGCGCTGCGTTTCGGCTGCACAAGGCCGATATCCTCGTAGTAGCGAATGGTTTTCGCAGGCAACCCCGCATGTGTGGCGACGTCTCCGATATTCATGATCAGGTCCTTATTGGGCTGGGGCAGGTGAAAGGTGGGACGTCGGCTGTGCCGGTGTCGCCTCACTCATGGCGGGCCGGACGCGGCGCAGGCGCAACGCGTTGCTCAGCACGAAGACGGAGCTGAGCGCCATTGCCCCGGCGGCCAGCACTGGCGACAGCAAAAGCCCAAAAGCGGGATAGAGGATGCCCGCCGCGACCGGGATCAGCGCGACGTTATAGCCAAACGCCCAGAACAGGTTCTGGCGGATATTGCGCATCGTTTTGGTGGAGACCGCAAAGGCATTCACCACGCCGCGCAGATCGCCGGACATCAGCACCACATCGGCGGATTCAATGGCGACGTCGGTGCCGGTACCGATGGCGATACCAACATCCGCATGGGCCAGGGCGGGCGCGTCGTTGATGCCGTCACCGACAAAGGCGATATGCTGGCCTGCACCGCGCAATTCATTCAGCGCCGCCACTTTACCGTCGGGCAGGACGCCCGCGATCACATGGTCGATGCCGGTCTCACGGGCGATAGCTTCTGCCGTTTCACGCTTGTCGCCGGTGATCATCGAGACCTTGAGGCCCAGATCGTGCAGCGCCCGAATGGCGGCGGCACTGGCCGGTTTCACCGGGTCGGCGACGGCGATCACCGCCGCGACGCGCCCGTCGATAGCGGCAAACAGCGCGGTGCGGCCTTGTTTGGCCAACTGGCCTTCGGCCGCGACAAGCGCGCTGGCGTCGATGCCCTCTCGGGTCATCAGACGATCCGCGCCGATCAGCACGTCATGGCCCGCAACCTGCGCGCGGACGCCGTAGCCGGTGACCGAGGTGAAATCCTCCACCGGGTGCCGGGTGACGTTTTCCGCCACCCCGGCGCGCACGATAGCCTCTGCGATCGGGTGTTCCGACTGCGCCTCGACCGCCGCAACCAGCGCCAGGACCTCGGCACGGTCAAAGCCCTCGGCCAGCACCAGATCGGTCAATGCAGGCCGGCCTTCGGTCACGGTACCGGTCTTGTCGAGCGCGACGACCTTTACGTCAGTGAGCTGTTGCAGCGCGTCGCCCTTGCGGAACAGCACGCCCATGCCTGCCGCCCGTCCGGTGCCGACCATGATCGAGGTCGGCGTCGCCAGCCCCATCGCGCAAGGGCAGGCGATGATCAGCACTGAGACCCCGGCGACCAGCGCATAGGACAACGACGGGCCAAACAGCAGCCAGACGATGACGGTTAGCGCGGCAATCGCCATGACGGCGGGGACGAACCACAGCGTAATCCGGTCGACCAGACCTTGGATCGGCAGCTTGGCACCCTGCGCCTCTTCCACCATGCGGATGATCTGGGCCAGTGTTGTGTCGGCACCGACGCGGGTGGCGCGAAACTGAAACGCCCCTGCCCCGTTCACCGTGCCGCCGGTCACTGCATCGCCTGTGGTCTTGGCGACGGGGACCGGTTCGCCGGTGATCATACTTTCATCGACCCGAGCGTGGCCCTCGCTGACCTCGCCATCGACGGCAATCCGCTCGCCGGGGCGGACGACAAGGATGTCACCGACATGGATCTTCTCTATCGCCACGTCCTGTGGTTCGCCATCGACAAGCACCCGCGCGGTGCGCGCCTGCAAGCCCAGCAGTTTCTGGATCGCGGCCCCGGTGCGCCCTTTGGCGCGGGCCTCCAGCCAGCGACCCAGCAGGATCAGGACGACGATTACCGCGGCGGCCTCGAAATAGACCGCGCGGGAGGCCTCCGGCAGCAGGGTTGGCGCGAACAGACCAACCAGCGAATAAAGGTAGGCGGCAGCGGTGCCGACCGCCACAAGGCTGTTCATATCCGGCGCACCCTTGAACATCGCCGGAAAGCCTTTGGTGTAAAAGCTGCGACCGGGCCAGACCAGCACAAGGGTCGTCAACAGGAACTGGATCACCCAACTGATCTGATGCCCCAACGTGCGCCCGATCAGATCGTGCATGCCGGGGACGATATGCGCGCCCATTTCAAGGATGAATACCGGCAGGGCCAATGCGGCCGCGATGGCGGTCTTGCGGGCCCAAGCACGGGCTTCGTCCGCCTTGCGGGTGCCGCGATCCTCAGGTGCTGTATCCGCAGCCGATTCCGCCGGATAGCCTGCCGCAGCAGCAGCCTGCAACAGATCCGCGATGGTCACGGCACCTTCGACATAGATCACTGTGGCCGTTTCCGACGCCAGGTTCACGTTTACGGATTGCACACCCGGCACCGCCGCAAGCGCCTTATCGACACGCCCGACGCAAGACGCGCAGGTCATCGCGGTCACGTTCAGCCGCACGCTTTGGGTCCGCGCCGGATAGCCCACCTGATCCAACGCCGCTACGGCCTCGGCCACCCGGTCGGGTGTGTCAACCTTAGCTTGCACCGTCTCGCTGGCGAGATTGACATTCACATCGCTGACGCCCGGCAGTCCGGACAAAACCTTTTCGACCCTGCCAACGCAGGACGCGCAGGACATGTTTTCAATGGATAATTGAAGTCGCTGCGGCGTAGGCATCGGACAATCCTGCGTTGGTTCACATCCAAGATGGGGGTTCCACTTGCTGGAAGGTCAAGGGTCTTCCCACATTTGCGTGATGCCCTTGACCTTCCAGTGGCGGAACACCCTACCTGTAAGCCAGATCAAAGGAGAACGACATGACCACATACTTTCAGGCGAACCGTAAATTTCTCGTCGCAGCAACCGCATCAGTTGCAACCTTGCTGGGTGGCGCTGCCATCGCCGAATCCCATGACAGGCAGGGTCAGTCCGGGTCCATGGACGGTGGTGGCATGGAGATGCACGGCGGCGGCAAGGACATGATGGGGGGCATGTCAGACATGATGGGCATGATGCAGCGCATGCACGGCAACATGATGGGCGGCGGTATGATGGGCGGCGACCAGATGGGCGGCGACATGATGCAGATGTTCGACACCAATGAAGACGGCACCGTCACCGCCGACGAGATGCGGACCGAGCTGCAAGCCAAGCTGACGGAATACGACGCCGACAGTAACGGCGCGCTTTCGATTGCGGAGTTCGAGACACTGCACAGCGCCATGATACGTGAAGTGATGGTGGACCGCTTTCAGGAGCTGGACGCCGACGGCGACGGCTCTGTCACAGGTGAAGAAATGACCGCCCCAGCCGACAAGATGGCCCGCATGGAGAAGATGCACTCCGGGGTGGGCGGCATGATGGGTCAATCCAACGGTGGCATGGACATGAAAATGGACATGAACGACGACGACACCAAGACCGGCAACTGATCGATCTGGCACCGTCACAGTGTGACGGTGCCACTGCCTTGAACATCTATACAATACGGATGTCGCAAGATCACACAGGCGGCGACTGATCGTCGTCCGGTCTCAAGGCAGGTGTCCTGCAGCCACCTTCCTTAAAGTGGTATCCACTCTCAACACTCCCGAAAGCGAAAACAATGCTGACTGCTGCAATCCCGTTTCCGGATATCGGCCCGGATATCTTTGCGATCGAGCTGGGGTCGTTGCACCTTGCGCTGCGCTGGTATGCGATGGCCTATATCGCCGGTTTCATCATCGCCGCGTGGATCTGTATGCGGACGATCCGGAAACCGGCGGTATGGGGCCTAGCGGGGCCACCGGTATCGCGCAGTCAGATCGAAGACCTTGTCACCTGGATCGTGGCCGGTGTCATCATCGGCGGGCGTGTTGGTTACACGATGTTTTACCAACCGGAATACTACCTGCAGAACCCACTGGAGATCCTGATGGTCTGGCAGGGTGGCATGTCGTTTCACGGCGGATTTATCGGCGTGGTCATTGCCGCAACGGCATTCTGCCTGCGCCAGAAAGCGCCCTTGCTGAGCACCGCGGACCTGCTGGCACTGGCCACGCCGCCGGGGCTGTTGCTGGGGCGTCTGGCCAATTTTACCAATAACGAGCTGTGGGGCCGCCCGACTGATATGCCCTGGGGCGTCACCTTTCCCGGTGAGGCCGCGCAGGCCTGCGAGGGCATAGCCGGCCTCTGTGCACGCCATCCGTCTCAGCTCTACGAGGCGCTGCTGGAAGGCGTCATGCTGGGCACGTTGCTCCTGGTTCTGGCGTGGCGGCGCGGCTGGCTCAAAACGCCGGGTGCGATCACCGGGGTTTTCCTTGCGGGCTATGGTTTGTCGCGGGCTTTTGTCGAGCTGTTCCGACAGCCGGACCTTCAATTTGTCAGCCTTGGTAACCCGGTGGGCTATGTCTTGCAGATCGGGGACTGGGGTCTGACGATGGGTCAGATCCTGTCCTTGCCGATGGTGATCGTCGGACTGGCGCTGATCTGGTGGTCTTTTCAGCAGGTCTGTCATGACCCACAGGCTGCCTCAAGCACCACAGCGTGACGCCTTCCGATATGGTGTCGTACGCGATAGCGGGCAAGACCGGATCAATCAGGTGTTCAGCATTACGGCGACGCCAACCCTAGCCGCACTTGATAGGTTGCAGCGGATGGGATGAGCCGTAGTTCTCCATAACCCTAACCGGTCAGGTTTATTTTACCGTCGTCATTCGTTCATCTCCGAGTGCGGCCGGTCTAATTGGGTTGCGAGCAGGCCCTTGAGGGAAAAGCATCATATAATTAGGCTTATCGGCGTTAAAGATAACCCTGTTTCACCTTGCGCTTTACTACCTCTGACAGAGCGTCAACCGCTAGTCCCTCGTCGGGAAAAAAGCGGGTTGTGGTCGATCCTGGGGAACCCACCTGACCGGATTCCGCGACAAGTGCAGCACCCCCGAATAGATCAGGCTGAACGGTCACAAGGTAGAAGCGGCGGACGGCCCTCTCGGGGTCCGTTCGCCGCAACCGCAAAACGGTCGGAAACATTTCGATCTGCTGCGGATCGTTCACTCTGACGGGCTCCATTTGGCGCTATCATTCAGGAAGCGTTCGTATCGCTGTGTGGTGATCTGCATTTCCTGAAACACCCTGACGCGCTCGGCATCGAGGCAGGCGGTGTAGAGGGACGCATCCCGAAAATACTGGTCGAACTCGCCTTTGAACTCTTCGCGGAAGTCGTGCGCCAGCTCGGCCGTTGTCGGCGCTGGCGCGATCGGTGGATCACACCATTCAGCGAAGGCGGTTCCGGGGCTGACCACCGCCAGCAAGGCAAGGATTGAAAGCTGTTTCATCGGTCGATGGTCCCTTCCCTCACCGCCTGACCGTGAACTGCAAGCTGGGCCGCAAAGCGCGGGGCGTCGTACGTGGATTGGATCGCAGCCACGCGCTGTTCATAGGCATCGGCGCCTATGGCACGGCGCAAGTCGCTTTCGTGGAAAGCCCGGTTAGCGTAGGGTGCCGGTCGCGCCATAAGCTGAACCGGATCGGTGCAGAAGGTGGGCGGTGCCGCTGGCGCTGGTGCTTTTGGCTTGTGCTGGAACGTGGGCTTGGCCTTGCGGACAAAGGCCACAAGCCACGACAAAGGCGCTATGGCCCGGTCGTTTCTGGCGTTGAGCATGTGAAACCCTTTCCAAAGAAACTGCGTGTCCATGCCTGCGGCCTCGGTGCCTTTCTTGGCATCTTCGATGATCGCGGCAAACGGCGTTTGATAGACTGACCCTGCCCCGTCCAAAAT
>JAGXHE010000090.1 GCA_024636445.1 Sulfitobacter sp. | reverse complement strand
TGTTCCCATTGTCTGCCCTTCTGTGGCCTTGCGGTTGCGGCTTTGGCTCTGGCTTACTAAATGAACGGCTCCGGTTCAAGAAACGAAAGCGTCGTCCTCATATGTCCGCATCGCCACCATCCCCCACCGCATTGCGCGTGTCCAGCCTTCCGCAGAACACGCCCAAGCCGTTTGCGCTGCTGCCCAAGCAGCCCCAGATGCAAAACATTGCCGAAGAGCTGGGCCTGCTGGGCCTGCGCAAACTGCGCTTTGAAGGCCAGATCGAGGCGATGGGCCGCGCCGACTGGCGGCTGACCGGCAAGATCGGCGCGACAGTGGTGCAATCATGCGTCGTGACATTGCAGCCGGTGACCACCCGCATCGAAGCCCCGGTCGAGCGGATATTCCAGCACAGCTTTACCACCCCCGAGGGCGAGGTAGAGGTGGAAATGGACGAAGACGACCGCACCGAGCCGCTGGGGACGTGGATCGACCCCGCCGTGGTGATGGTCGAAGCGCTCAGCCTGAACCTGCCGCTCTATCCGCGCGCGGCTAATGCAGAGCTGGACCAGACCAATTTCACCGAAGACGGGCTGAAACCGATGACAGACGAAGACGCGCGGCCTTTTGCGGGCCTTGCGGCCTTGCGCGACCAGCTTGATGACAGTACGGACGACACCAAGGAGTAATGCGGCCCCGAAAAGGGTCAAATAACACCTGTAAAGAACCTATAAAGAATCGGCTTGCGCGCACCTCAATTCGCAGTATTTTGCCGCCCTCTTGGAAATTAGGGTTGGACATGGGCTGCGCCGCATTCTAAACGCTGCCAACCGCAGCATGCACCAACGTAACCGACACCCCCTGCACTGCGCAGGGCAGCATAGACAAAAAGGCCGAGCACATGGCTGTTCAACAGAACAAAGTATCAAAATCGCGTCGCAACAACCGTCGCTCGCACGATTCGCTGACGGCAGCGAACCCCAATGAATGCCCCAACTGTGGCGAGCTGAAACGCCCGCACCACATTTGCGCGTCCTGCGGTCACTATGACGATAACGAGATTATCGCCCTGACCGACGACATCGATCTGGACGAAGACGCGGCCTGAATCAGAAATACGGGAACAGGCACGCATTATGACGGTCTCCAAAGACCAGAAGAGCTCCGCGGCCAAATCCACCATTCTGTCTGTTGATGCCATGGGTGGCGATCAGGGCCCGGCAGCCGTTGTTGCCGGGCTCAGTCTGTTCGCCAAGAAAGACCGCGAGACCCTTTTCATCCTGCACGGCCCTGCCGAGACGCTGACCGAACTGGTCTCCAAGCGTCGCAATCTGCAAGACCGCTGTACCATCATCGACGCCAAAGGTGTCGTGACGATGGATGACAAGCCCAGTCAGGTGGTCCGCCATGGCAAGGACACGTCGATGTGGTCGGCCATCGAATCGGTGCGCGACGGCCGCGCGGATGTGGCGGTCAGCTGCGGCAACACCGGCGCGCTGATGGCGCTGTCGATGATCCGGCTGCGCAAGCTGCCCGGCGTCAACCGGCCTGCCATCGCGGTGCTGTGGCCATCACGCAACCCCCAGGGGTTCAACGTGATGCTCGACGTGGGCGCCGATATCCGCGCCGATGCCGACGATCTGCTGCGCTATGCGCTGATGGGCGCATCCTATGCGCGCAACGGCATGAACCTGACACGCCCCCGCGTCGGTCTGCTGAACGTCGGCACCGAAGACCACAAGGGCCGGCAGGAGCTGAAAGACGCGAACGAACTGATCCGCAACTTTGCGGGCAACGCCGATTTCGATTATGTGGGCTTCGTCGAAGGTGGCGACATTCAGGGCGCCAGCGTCGATGTGATCGTGACCGACGGCTTTACCGGCAACATCGCAATCAAGACCGGCGAAGGCACCGCCAAGCTGATCGGCGATCTGCTGAAAGAAGCGTTCAAATACACGATTTTGTCACGCGTCGCTTCGTTGCTGGCCCTGACATCGCTGCGCCGTTTGCAAAAACGGATCGATCCACGCGGCAAGAACGGCGGAGTTTTTCTGGGTCTGAACGGTACTGTTGTAAAATCCCACGGGTCGGCAGATGCTTTGGGTGTGGCTGCGGCGATCACGCTGGCGGCACAACTGTCGCAATCGCAGTTCAACACCAAGCTGGCCGCGCGCGTGGCCGAAGCGCTGCCGCAGGACGACCAGAAAGACGGCCAGACAAACGGCCAGAAAGACGAAGGAGACAGCGCATGACCCTCAGAGCCGTGGTCACAGGTGTCGGGCATTTCCTGCCCGAACGGGTCGTGCCGAACGCAGAGTTCGAAAAGACGCTGGACACCACAGACGAATGGATCAGGTCGCGCTCCGGCATCGAAAGCCGCCATTTTGCAGGCGAAGACGACACCACGTCGTCGATGGCCGTGGCCGCAGCCCAGGCGGCACTGGCCGATGCGGGATGCTCTGTGGAAGACGTCGATGCGGTCATCGTGGCCACGTCCACCGCCGATTTGACCTTTCCGTCCACTGCCACGATGGTTCAGGCGGGCTTGGGCATGACGCGTGGCTTTGCCTTCGACGTCCAGGCCGTCTGCGCGGGTTTCGTCTATGCGCTGGCCAACGCCAATGCGCTGATCGCCTCAGGCCAGGCCAAGCGTGTGCTGATCATCGGCGCGGAAACCTTCAGCCGCATACTTGACTGGACAGACCGGGGCACCTGCGTGCTCTTTGGCGACGGCGCAGGTGCGGTGCTGCTCGAAGGCCAGGAGGGTCAGGGCACCCCCGCCGATCGCGGCATTCTGGCGACCGATCTGAACTCGGACGGGCGCTACAAGGATCTGCTTTATGTCGATGGCGGCTCCAGCACCGGCACCACCGGCTATCTGCGCATGCAGGGCAATCAGGTGTTCCGCCATGCGGTCGAAAAGCTGGCAGCCACCGCGCAAACCGCGATGGACCGCGCCGGAGTGACGGCCGAGGATGTCGACTGGATCGTGCCGCATCAGGCCAACATCCGCATCATTCAGGGCACTGCCAAAAAGATGAACATCTCGATGGACCGCGTCGTCGTGACCGTGCAGGACCACGGCAACACTTCGGCGGCATCGATCCCGCTGGCGCTGTCGGTGGGCAAGCAACGCGGCCAGATCAAGCAGGGCGACCTGCTGGTGACCGAAGCGATTGGCGGCGGTCTGGCATGGGGCGCTGTGGTTCTGCGCTGGTAAACGCCGCAAAACCTTGCAAAATTCCGCTTGAGAGCTTGGCTTGGCAAGCCATTGATATTGACTCGGAAATTCCATGCCCCCTATGGTTGGTCAAAATTAGGGGGACGACATGGCTGACAAGACTTTGACGCGGATGGACCTGAGCGAGGCCGTATTCCGCGAAGTAGGCCTTTCGCGCAACGAAAGCGCCCAACTGGTGGAAAGCGTTCTGGAGCATATGTCCGACGCGCTGGTTGACGGCGAACAGGTCAAGATCTCGTCCTTCGGCACCTTTTCCGTACGCAGCAAATCTGCCCGCGTGGGCCGCAACCCCAAGACCGGCGAAGAGGTTCCGATCAACCCGCGCCGCGTTCTGACGTTCCGTCCATCGCACCTGATGAAAGACCGCGTCGCCTCCGGCAACAAGTCGTAAAGCCCATGCCAAAATCTCCTGACGCGTTTCGCACAATTTCGGAAGTTGCCGAATGGCTGGGCGTGCAGGCACATGTTCTGCGGTTCTGGGAAAGCAAGTTCTCTCAGGTCAAACCGGTCAAACGTGCGGGCGGGCGGCGCTATTATCGCCCCGCAGACATGCTGTTGCTGGGTGGTATCCGCAAGCTGTTGCACGACGACGGGCTGACAATCAAAGGCGTCCAGAAGATTTTGCGCGAACAGGGCATGGCCTATGTCTCGGACCTGTCGATGCCGCTGGACGATGAAACGATGGATGCCATCGACGCCCTGACATCACGGATGCCCGACGCCCAGTTTGCCGATCCGCCGCCCCCGCTGCCCGAGCCGCTTGCGGGCGAAGTGGTCGAATTTCGGCCGGTGACAAAGCCAGAACCGCCTGTTGCGGAACCTGAGCAAGAGGCTGCCGAAGCGCGCACGCCGGAACCGCAGGTTGAGCCCCCTACAGCAGCGCCCCCGCCGGCAACGCCGGACGAAGCCGCCGACATGCAGGAACCCGAACCCGCTCCCGAGGCACCTGTTGCCGCACCGGACGAAGCCACCGAAGTCCAAGAAGCTGAGCAAGAACAAGAACCCGAAGTAGAAGCCCCGGCTGCCGCACCGCCTCCGGTGACACCGGACGAGGCCGTCGATATGCAAGAGGCCGACGCAGAAACGGATGAGACTGCGCAGCCCGAGGCCGAAGAACCGGTGCAAAACCTTGATTCGGTTGAGAATACCGAATCGACTCCCGAAGCTGTCGCAGAAGACACCCCCGCGCACGCAGCCGAGGACGTCACAGAACCAGCCCAGGACGAACACCCCGTCGCAGCGGCAACAGACACCTCCCCGGAGCCAGAAACCACACCCGAAGACACGACTTCCGACGAAGCGCCCCTCGAAGAAACGGAACCGAATTCCGTGCCCTCGTTCCTCAGCGCGTCCAGGATGACCCCGAAAACCCCGGCGGACACCACGCAAAACGACCCGCCTGCACCAAAACCCCGTGTCATCGACGCGCCCGATCCCGCCCCCGAAGACCAGATCGCGGTACAGCCGGGCACTCTGGCCGCCCTCGCCCGCATCAAACGGATCGCACCGGACCAGCGACAGGCATTGCGCCCGCTGTTGGCGCAGCTGACCGCTTTGCGCGATCAGATGGTCTCGGGACACGAACCGCGCAGCAAAGAATAGCGGGTTTGCCAATTTGCCCTTGCAGCACCCGTCAAATCGGGTATGAAACGCGTCAAGTCGGGCTATGGCGCAGCCTGGTAGCGCGTCCGTCTGGGGGACGGAAGGTCGCAGGTTCGAGTCCTGCTAGCCCGACCAACATCACACCGCCCGGCCCCGCATGGGGTTCGGGCGGTTTGTGCATCTGAAGGGCGAAATATGACCGGCGTGATTCCCAACCAACTGATCGAAGCGATGATTTCACAGGGCGCTTTGTCCGGCGATCCTGCCATCATCCCCGCCCAGATCCAGCCCGCCAGTCTCGATTTGCGTCTCGGCACCGTCGCCTACCGTGTGCGGGCCTCGTTCCTTGCAGGACACGGCGCGCGCGTCGAAGACCGGTTAAGCGAGTTCGAAATGCACCGCGTCGACCTGTCGAACGGGGCCGTTCTGGAAAAAGGCGCCGTATACGTGGTGCCGTTGATGGAATCGCTGGCCCTGCCCGATGGCATTCAGGCCGTGGCCAACGCCAAATCCTCGACCGGTCGGCTCGACCTGCTGACACGGCTGATCACCGATGGCGGCACCGAATTTGACCGCATCGCCCCCGGCTATACCGGCCCGCTCTACGCCGAGATCTGCCCGCGCTCTTTTTCCGTACTGGTGCGTCCCGGCATGCGCCTGAACCAGATCCGTTTCCGCGACGGTCAGGCCATTCTGGACGACGACGCCCTGCGCGCCCTGCACGCCGATCAGGTGCTGGTGGACGGCGACGCGGTGATCGACGATGGCTTGGGCTTTTCCGTCGATCTGCGCCCCGCGACAGGCACGCTGGTGGGCTACCGCGCCAAGCCGCATACCGGGGTCATCGACCTCGACAAGATCGACCACTACACTCCAGCGGAATACTGGGAAGAGGTGCACAGCGACAAAGGCCAGATCATTCTGGACCCCGGCGCGTTCTACATTCTGGTCAGCCGCGAGGCAGTTCACATCCCGCCCAATTGCGCCGCCGAAATGGCACCCTATCTGGCGATGGTGGGGGAATTTCGCGTGCACTACGCAGGGTTCTTCGACCCCGGTTTCGGCCATGACGCAGCAGGCGGTGCCGGATCGCGCGGCGTTCTCGAAGTGCGCTGTCACGAGGCGCCCTTCGTGCTGGAACACGCACAGATCGTAGGGCGTCTGGTTTACGAGAAAATGGCCGAAGTGCCCACGCAGCTTTACGGCGCGGGCATTGCGTCAAACTATCAAGGTCAGGGCCTGAAGCTGTCGAAACACTTCAAGGCACCCTGAACACTCACATCTTGCCGACACGATTGGCAACGCGCGCCGCCTTGCGTGCCTGACGCACCTGTTCCTGCGACATCTTGTTGCCCGGCTGCGGGCGACCGTCCTGACCGATTGGCTGACCGTATTCGTCAACCTCGCCCTTGGCCTGCTTGCGCCTGTTGCCCATCTTGCTGGCACCATTGATGCCTGCGTTGATGCCCGAGTTGATCGCTTTTCGCATGATCACCTTCATGACCATGTTGATAATCTGGCTGACGTTCATCGCCGTCTCCCCTGCTGATTTACTTACTATATAGCAGTAAATACGGCGGTTTTCAGGTCTGATCGACCCTAGTCTTCAAAAAGTTCGCTTTGCCCTTCGGCGCTTTCGTCCTCATCGGCCTCATTGCCTGCATCACGCAGCATATCTCCACCCGGCGGCGGGCGGTTTTCCAACAATCCAGCGGCGCGCAATTCCTTCAGCCCCGGCAGATCGCGGGCACTTTCCAGCCCGAAGTGATCCAGAAAGTCCTGCGTGACCACGAATGTCACGGGCCGCCCCGGCGTCATCTTGCGGCGGCCAAAGCGGACCCATTCCAGCTCCAGCAGCTGATCCACCGTGCCCCGGCTGACGCTGACGCCGCGAATTTCCTCGATCTCGGCGCGGGTGACGGGCTGGTGATAGGCGATGATCGCCAGCGTCTCGATCGCGGCACGGCTCAGCTTGCGGGTCTCGACGGTTTCCTTTTGCATCAGAAACCCAAGATCGGAGGCGGTGCGGATGGCCCAGGCATCGCCCACGCGGGTCACGGCCACACCGCGCCCCTCGTAGCGCTTGCGCAGATGCACCAGCGCCTCGGCGGGGTCGCAGCCGTGGGGCAACCGCGCTTCCAGATCGCGCACCGTGATGGGTTCGGTGGTGGCGAACAGAATTGCTTCGACCATACGCTCCTGCTCGCCCATCGGGGGGGCCTCGAACAGGCTTTCCTCTTTGTCTTCATACGCTTGCGACACTCGGTTAATCCCTTTTGCGCAACTGGATCGGCGCGAACATTTCTGATTGCCGGATTTCCAGATGCCCCTCCTTGACCAGCTCAAGCGAGGCCGCAAAGGTCGATGCCGTGGCCGAGCGCCGACGCACCGGATCACCGTCCCACCCTTCGGGCAGGTATGTCGAAATCTCGGTCCAGTCGCCCGCATAGCCGATCAGCCCGCGCATCCGTTCCAGCGCCTGCTCCATCGTAAACACCGATTCCCGGTCCATCACAAAGGGGCGGAAATCATCGCGGGTGCGGATACGCGCATAGCCCTGCATCAGGTCCAGAAGGGTCGCGGAATAGGTCACCTTGCGCACCCGCGTGACCATCTCGGATTGCCCGCGCGCAAAGAAATCGCGCCCCAACTGGTCGCGCGCCATCAGCCGTGCCGCAGCGTCGCGCATCGCCTGCAACCGCTCCAGCTGAAATGCCAGATGTGCTGCCAGTTCCTCGCCTGACGGCCCCTCTTCCGTGGGGTCGGGCGGCAACAGCAACCGCGATTTCAAAAACGCCAGCCACGCCGCCATCACCAGATAATCGGCCGCCAGTTCCAACCGCAACGCCTTGGCCTTTTCCACAAAGGCCAGATATTGCCGCGCCAGTTGCAGCACAGAGACGCGGCGCAGATCGACCTTCTGGGTGCGGCTCAGGGTCAAAAGCAAATCCAGCGGCCCCTCAAAGCCGTCCACATCCACAATCAGCGCTTCGGCGGCAAGCCGTTCGCTGATACTGACCTTGTCTTCTTCGAACAGATTTTCAGCCATGCGCGCCCGCGCCCGTCAGCGCCCTATTTCAACAGGCTCTCAAGTTCGGCGTCAGCGGCGGAAATGTCAATGTCGTCGGGCGTATGACGGGCTGCCAATGCCGCATCTGCGCGGCGTTGCGCATCATGGCCCATCTCGCCCGCAGCGGCCGAGACGTCCATACGTTCGGCCAGCGTGCCGTTGCAATGCAGGATCACATCACACCCCGCATCGAGTGCGCCGCGCGAAAGATCGGTCAGCGACCCGCTCAGCGCCTTCATCGAAATGTCGTCGGTCATGATCAACCCGTCAAAGCCGATGTCAGTACGGATCATCTCCATCACCTTGGGTGACAGAGTGGCAGGGGCATCGTCGATAGCCTCATAGACCAGATGCGCGGTCATCCCCATCGGCAGATCGTTCAGCGCCTTGAACGGGGCGAAATCCTGTGCGTCCAGGTCGGCGCGGGCAGCCGACACCTTCGGCAGGTCGAAATGGCTGTCCTGTGTGGCGCGGCCATGTCCGGGGATGTGCTTGACCACCGGCAGCACGCCACCGTCCAACATGCCCTGCGCATGGGCGCGGCCCAGCGTAGCGACCGTGCCCGCGTCATCGCCGTAGCAGCGGTTGCGCAGGAACGGATGGCTGTTCTCGCAGGCGACATCGATCATGGGCGCGCAATTGCTGTCGACGCCGATGATACGCAACTCGTGTGCAATCACACGGCCCCGCAGGTACATCGCCCGTTCGGCCTGATCGCCCGCCGCCGTCACGAAATCCAGGGGCGGCAACCACTCGCGCCAGTGCGGGTTCCGCAGACGCTGCACGCGCCCGCCCTCCTGATCGATGGTGATCGGACATTCATAGCCCACCGCATTGCGAATATCCGCGCAAAGCGCGCGCACCTGATCGGGATTGTCAATGTTGCGGGCAAACAGGATGAACCCGAACGGCACAACATCACGAAAAAATGCCACCTCGTCCGAACTCAGCCGCAGCCCGTCGGCATCCAGAATGGTCGCGCCAAAGTTCATCGCGTGACGACCGGAATACAGTCTGCCCCCTCTGCCACCAGCGCCGAGCAGAAGCGCCGCGCGTCGGACAGATCGTCGAACCCGTGTGCGCGTAACCGGTAGAATGTGCGCCCGCCGCTCTGCGCTTTTTGCACAACACGCGATTTGCCGGTCAGATAGTCGCCAAAGCGGCCTTCGATGCGGGTCCATTGTTCGCGCGCCACGTCTGCGCTGTCGAAGGCACCCAGTTGCACAAGACGCGTGCCGGTGGCGAGACTTGCAGCGTCGATCTCGGCAATCGGCGTGTCCTCCACCACTTCGGCCCGCGCAGGGATCACCATTGCCGGTGCGCCGGCCGGACGCACCTTGGGCCGCAACGAGAATTTGACACCGGGGCCTGCAAGCATGGCCAGAACCGGCTCGGGCTGCGTGATCTCGGCGGTCTCGGCAAAATCCGCTTCGCCGTCTTCTTCAATAGGCTCTACGCCTTCGGTCAACTCTCTGACCAATGCGTCCATCGACCCCGATTGCAAAGCGTCGGCGGCATCCGGTTCCGGCGCAATTTCGGGCTCCGTGGTGGCGGCCGCCAACTGTGGCGCAGATGCAACCATCGGCACGACCATCGATGCCAAAATCGGTGTATCCTCCGCCGAAAGCGTCGTAGGACGCGGCGCCAGAACAAAACGGTCGGCAGGCGCCTGGGCCACACCGTCGGCAGCCACTGCGTTGACCGACAGCCCCTGGTTCAGCGCCAGCTGGCCACCCGGCTCTTCGGGGCGCACCCGCATGTCTCCGGTGATGGCACGCACCACCGGAATGCCGCTGACATCGCGCACCATCAGCTCGTAACCCCAGACGCCAACGCCCGTGATCAGCGCCAGAGACATCAAGGCCCCGGCGATATTTGTCATATTGGTCAGAGACTTGGCTGTTGCATTGCCCGCCGCGCCAAACTGCGCGACATAGCTCGCTTCGCCCAAGTCATGGGTGTCGTAAATGTCTGCCATTTCTGCCTCACTGCCAGCACGATACGTCGCCGCGCCAGTCTGCTGTCACATTGCCTGCTCGAAGGCTGCGGCGCTGTTATCTCAGCGCATTTCGTCAGCCGGTGTGACGCCGAGAATACCAAGGCCAGCCGCAATTACAACGGCAACGGCACGGGCCAGCGCGATTTTCGCGACACTGGCCGCGTGGTCATCTTCCTGGATGAACCGCAAGGTGGGCGTGTCGTTGCCCTTGTTCCACAGCCCGTGGAAATCCCCCGCCAGTTCATAGAGGTAAAACGCCACCCGATGCGGCTCGTTGGTGCGCGCCGCCGTTTCGACCAGACGCGGCCATTCCGCCAGCTTTCCGGCCAGTGCCAACTCGGACGGGTGGTCGAGCAGCGCCAGATCGGGCGTGGCATCGGTGTCGATCCCCGCCTCTGCCGCCTTGCGCAGCACCGAATTCACCCGCGCATGAGCGTACTGCACGTAGAACACCGGGTTCTCGCGGCTCTGCTCGACCGCCTTGTCGAAATCAAAGTCCAGCGAGGCATCGTTCTTGCGCGTCAGCATCACGAAACGCGTGACATCCGGCCCCACCTGATCGACCACATCGCGTAAGGTAACGAATGTCCCTGCCCGTTTGGACATCTTGAAAGGCTCACCGTTCTTGTACAGCTTCACCAGTTGGCACAGCTTGATATCCAGCGGCACGGTGCCACCCGACAGCGCCGATACCGCCGCCTTCATCCGTTTGACGTAGCCGCCGTGATCCGCACCGAATACGTCGATCAACGCATCGAACCCGCGCTGCACCTTGTCATAATGATACGCAATATCGGGCGCAAAGTAGGTCCACGCGCCGTCGGATTTCATCACCGGACGGTCCACATCATCGCCATGTTCGGTCGAACGGAACAGCGTCTGCTCGCGCGGCTCCCAATCTTCGGGCTTCTTGCCCTTGGGCGGCTCCAGCACGCCCTCATAGATCAGACCCTTGGACTTCAGATCCGCAATCGCAGCCTCGATCCGGCCCGTGCCATACAGCGACTTTTCGCTGTAGAACACGTCCATCTCGACCCCCAGAGATTTCAGATCGGCACGGATCAGATCCATCATCGCATCGGTCGAGAAATTGCGGATCTCTTCCAGCCAGACGTTCTCGTCGCGGCCCACATAGGCATCGCCGACCTTTTCCTTCAGCGCCTGACCCACATCGACCAGATAGTCGCCCGGATAGGTGCCATCGGGAAAGGCCACCTCCTGCCCGTGCGCCTCGAGATAGCGCAGGTAAACCGACCGCGCGAGCACATCGACCTGCGCGCCGCCATCGTTGATGTAATATTCGCGGGTCACCTCGTGGCCCGCAAAGGCCAGCAAGGATGCCAGCGCATCGCCAAAGACAGCGCCCCGCGTGTGGCCCACGTGCAGCGGACCGGTGGGGTTGGCGCTGACATATTCCACGTTCACCTTGCGGCCCTGCCCCATGTCAGAGCGGCCAAAATCCGCCCCCGACGCCAGAACCGCACCGACAACGCGCTGCCAGACCACAGGGGCCAGCCGCAGGTTCAAGAACCCCGGCCCCGCCACCTCGGCGCTGATCACACGCGCGTCCGCGATCAACTTTGCCGCCAGCGCATCGGCAATATCGCGCGGCTTCAGCCCCGCAGGCTTCGCCAGCACCATCGCCGCGTTGGTTGCCATGTCGCCATGTGAAGCATCACGCGGCGGCTCGACGGTGACGTTCCCCAGATCCAGTCCCTCAGGCAGTGTGCCCTCGGATTGCATCGCCTCCAGGTTCAGGATCACAAGCGCGCGGATTTCGGCAAAAAGGTTCATCTGTCAGGTCCATGTCTTAGGTCTGCGCGGGTTTAGCACCTTTGCGCATGTGGTCAATCTCTGTGCGTGACTTAGGCCCGCCCGACTTCTTTTGGCCCTCAAATATCCCGGGGGGACAGGGGGCAGCGCCCCCATAGCCCGCTATCCGCCAATCAGCCGCGCATGTTCCTGCAGCGCAAAGCGGTCGGTCATCCCGGAGATATAGTCACTGACGATCCGCGCCAGAGCGGTCTCGCTGTCCACCTCGTCCACATCCTTGCGCCATTGCTTGGGCAGATAATCCGTATGCGCCATGAAGAACGGAAACAGCTCTTCGACCACCTGCGTCACCTCGGCGCGCATCTTGACGACCGAAGGCGCGCGGTACATCCGCTCGAACAGGAATGCGCGGATCACTTTGAGATCCTGAAACACACCGTCGGAAAACCGGATCACCGTCTGCCCTGCCATCCGCACATCCGTGACCGACTGCGGGTCGATCTCGGCCAGACGGGTGCGCGCAAAACTGATCACGTCCTCGACCAGCACGCCAAAGAACCGGCGCAGCGCCTCGTGGCGGCGGCGGTAATAGTTGAGATCGGGATAAAGCGCATCAACGGCAGCAAAATTGTCGCGCAGGATCGGCAGCTCGGCCAGCTCGTCGGTCGAAAACAGCTCGGCGCGCAGCCCGTCGTGCAGATCGTGGTGGTTATAGGCCACATCGTCGGCAATCGCCGCCACCTGCGCCTCGGCGCTGGCATAGGTGTGCAGTTCCAGATCGTGATCGCGGCAATAGGCATCCAGCGCCCATGGAATGTCGCCGGTCACAGGCCCGTTGTGCTTGGCGATGCCTTCCAGCGTCTCCCACGTCAGGTTCAGCCCGTCGAACTCGGCATAGTGCCGCTCCAGATGGGTGACGATGCGGATCGCCTGCGCGTTGTGGTCGAACCCGCCATAGGGCGCCATCAGTGCGCTCAGTGCGTCCTCGCCGGTGTGCCCGAACGGCGTGTGGCCCAGATCGTGCGCCAGTGCGACGGCCTCGGTCAGCTCGGCGTTCAGCCCCAGTGCGCCGGAAATGGTGCGTGCAACCTGCGCCACCTCGATCGAATGGGTCAGACGGGTGCGGTAATAGTCGCCCTCGTGTTCGATGAACACCTGCGTCTTGTGCTTGAGCCGCCGAAAGGCGCTGGCGTGGATGATCCTGTCGCGGTCCCGTTGAAAGCAGGAGCGAAAGGTGCTTTCCTCTTCGCGAACACGCCGTCCGCGGGCGTGGGCGGGGTCCGATGCAAAGAGTGCGCGCATGTGGCTGGTCCTTGTGGCCTGTCCTTGGGGTATCTATATTGGATCATAGCGAACATGACACCCCCTGCGTCAGCGGGAAACCTTGTGAAATACAGGATAATCCTATGAATTTGCCACCAAAAGTCACCCCCCGCGCCTTTGCCCGCCTCGCCGAGATCGGTGCCGCAGGCCAGGGACAGGCGCTGCGCGTCGCGGTCGAAGGCGGCGGATGCTCGGGATTCCAGTACGAAATAGCGCTGGATGCCCCAAAAGACGACGATCTGATCCTCGAAGGCGAAGGCCAGAAAGTCGTGGTTGATTCCGTATCGTTGCCGTTCCTGGCAAACGCAGTCATCGACTTTTCCGAAGAGCTGATCGGCGCACGGTTCGTCATCGAAAATCCCAATGCCACCAGTGCGTGCGGCTGCGGTACGTCATTCTCGATGTGATCCACCTGCTTGCCCCGCGCGTCCTGATCGGCGATAGCTGAGGCACCCGAAAGACCGGCAGCGCAGAGGATCGCCAGATGAAAATCGCCACGTTTAACATCAACGGCATCAAGGCACGCGCGCAGGCCCTGCCCGATTGGCTGGACGAGACGCAGCCCGACGTTGTGCTGCTGCAGGAAATCAAATCCGTTGACGAAGGTTTCCCGCGCGAGATCTTCGAAGAGCGCGGCTACAACGTCGAGGTGCACGGGCAAAAGTCGTTCAACGGCGTCGGCATCCTGTCGAAACTCCCGCTTGAAGACGTCACCCGTGGGTTACCCGGCGACGATGCGGACGAGCAGGCCCGCTGGATCGAAGCCACGGTGGTGGGCGAACATCACGCAGTGCGGATCTGCGGGCTCTACCTGCCCAACGGCAATCCGGTGCCGGGGCCGAAATACGACTATAAACTGGCGTGGATGGCCCGCATGCAAAACCGCGCCGAGGCGCTGCTGGCCGAAGAAATGCCGTTCCTGATGGCAGGCGATTACAACATCATCCCCCAGGCCGAAGACGCCGCCCGCCCGGATGCCTGGCGCGAAGACGCGCTGTTCCGGATGGAATCGCGCGAGGCCTACCGCCGCATCCTGAACCTGGGGCTGACCGAAGCCTTCCGCACCCGCGATCCGCGCCCCGGCCAGTATTCGTTCTGGGACTATCAGGCAGGCGCGTGGAACCGCAACGACGGCATCCGCATCGACCACGTCCTGATGTCGGCGGCGGTCGCAGACATGATGACCGATGCAGGCATCGACCGCGACGTGCGCGGGCGCGAAAAGCCGTCGGATCACGTCCCGGTCTGGGTTGAACTGGCGGCGTAAGGATTGGGGGGCTCTGCCCCCCGCGCTGCGCGCTCCCCTCGGGATATTTTTTAGCCAAAAGAAAGATCAGGCAGTGACGTCGTGATCGTAGAGCCAGCCGAGGCGGCCGAGGAAGGCGTTGGGGGCGACTGCGCCCAATGTGCGCAGGCCTGCGTGGGCGACGCGGCGTTGCAGGCCGCCGAGGTGGTAGTTTCTGGCGTTGGCGTTCGCCGCTGCAATCGCACGGGAGACACGCGGCGCGCGCAGGGACTGGTATATCGGCAAGGCCTGATCCAGCGGCGCTGCGGCACAGGTGGCCGCGAGGGTCCACGCGTCTTCCAGCGCCAGATTGGCACCCTGGGCCAGAAACGGCAGCGTCGGGTGGGCGGCGTCACCCAGAACGGCCAGTCGGTTCAGGTACCAGTTTTGCGCGACCGGATGGCGGAACAGGCCCCAGAGCCTGGGCCGCTCGACTTGGGCAATCAGGCTTCGCAGCTCTGTCCCCATATCAGCAAAAGCCGCCTGCAGGTTTTCGGGGGTGTCTGCGTGGTGCCAGCCTTCGGCGGCCCAATGGGCGCGCTCCTGCACCGCCACCACGTTCAGCAACCCGTCTTTGAGCGGATAGCTTACCACATGTTTTCCCGGCGCCATCCAGATATGCGCCACGGGGTCGGCATTGGCCGCCGAGATCAGGCCGCGCCATGCCACCTGACCGGTGAAGAACGGCGCGTCTTGTGCGTTCAGGACACCGCGCGCCACCGAATGCAGCCCGTCGGCACCCACCACCAGATCGTAAGTCTGCGTGCCGTCTTGGACGGTGACGGTGCCATCGGGGCTGACAGCCTTGATGCGGGTGCCAAGGTTGAAGGTCACACCGGATGCGCGACACGCCCCGCCCAACAGATCGATCAACGCAGCGCGGTGGAAAAAACGATAGGGCGGGGTTTGCCGCGTCAGATCAAAGCGGGCAATCGTCCGTCCCGTCAGCGCATCGCGCGGCTGAACCGCCTGTGCGCGCAGGCTGACATCGTCCAGCCGGTCGTCCAAACCCAAAGCCGCAAGCACCCGCCCGCCGTTGGGCGTGATCTGGATGCCTGCGCCCACCTCGCAAAGCTCAGCCGCCTGCTCAAAGACCGTCACCGCCGCCCCGAAACGCGAAAAGGCCAGCGCAGCCGCCAGCCCTCCGATGCCGCCGCCTATTATGGCGACGGATGCGTGTTCAAGATGCGACATCAGTCGTCGCGATGCACTTTCTCGCGGCGCTCGTGGCGTTCTTGGGCCTCGAGGCTCATCGTGGCGATGGGGCGTGCGTCCAGCCGCTTCAGCGAAATCGGCTCGCCGGTGACCGAGCAATAGCCGTACTCACCTTCGTCGATGCGGCGCAGTGCTGCGTCGATCTTGCTGACCAGTTTGCGCTGACGATCACGGGTGCGCAATTCCAGCGCGCGGTCGGTTTCTTCCGAGGCGCGATCCGCAACATCGGGAATGTTGCGCGTGCCGTCCTGAAGCCCCTCAATGGTGTCGCGACTGCCTGCCTGAAGCTCGATTTTCCAGGTCAGCAGCTTGCGCCGAAAGTACTCGACCTGCCGATCATTCATGAATGGCTCGTCTTCTGCCGGTTGATAATCCTTCGGCAGAAACATTTCCTGTTTCATAGGTTTCCCCTCAACTTGGCCGACACTGTTCATGTGATTTTCTACCATATTCCGATGTGCACTGGCCCCCTGCCGCAGCGTCTATTACAGGCGCGGTTGAATGTCACTACACAATGCGGCATGGCTGGGGCAAATTCAGCGAAACCGCGTTTCGAAATGAGGGTATTCCAGATGAAATTCACCGGCACAGAAAGCTATGTTGCAACCGACGATCTGACAATTGCGGTCAACGCCGCCGTGACATTGGAACGCCCGCTGCTGGTCAAGGGCGAACCGGGTACGGGCAAGACCGAACTGGCCAAGCAGGTCGCCAATTCGCTCGGCCTGCGGTTGATCGAGTGGAACATCAAGTCAACCACCCGCGCGCAACAGGGATTGTACGAGTATGACGCGGTCAGCCGCCTGCGCGACAGCCAGCTGGGCGAGGAGAAAGTCCACGACGTCTCGAACTACATCCGCAAGGGCAAGCTGTGGGAGGCCTTCGAGGCCGATGAGAAGGTGGTTCTGCTGATCGACGAGATCGACAAGGCCGACATCGAATTCCCCAACGACCTTCTGCAAGAAATTGATAAGATGGAGTTTTATGTCTACGAGACCGGCGAGACCATCAAGGCGGTGAACCGCCCCATCGTGATCATCACCTCGAACAACGAAAAGGAATTGCCCGACGCGTTCCTGCGCCGGTGTTTCTTTCACTACATCCAGTTCCCGGACATGGACACGCTGCGCACCATCGTCGAAGTACACCATCCCGGTATCAAGGACCAATTGCTGACCACGGCATTGACGCAATTCTTTGAAATCCGCGAACAGACGGGGCTGAAGAAAAAGCCGTCGACCTCCGAGGTTCTGGATTGGCTCAAACTGTTGCTGGCCGAGGACATGACCGCCGAAGACCTGAAATCAGACGGCAAATCCGCCCTGCCCAAATTGCACGGTGCCCTGTTGAAGAACGAGCAGGACGTGCACCTGTTCGAGCGGCTGGCCTTCATGGCACGCGGGCAACAACGCTAACGGGACTCTTCGACGCACTGCACACAAACCGATCAAACCGCGCCACATTCCGGCGCGGTTTTTTTGCGCTCGAAGCGCGGATTGTTGCCCGATTGGCCCGGTCACGCCAAACCAATTCGAGGACAGCGCCACGATCCTTGAAAAGCACCGTGAATTGGCCTTAGATGATCTCCAGCAAGGCCAGCATACGGGGCGACAAGACTCCCGATACTGGCGAATTATCAGGCAGGCTGTTTTCATGACACACCCCACGGCACTGATCGTGCGCCCTCTCAAGGCATCAGACCGCGCCCGTTGGGCCGAGATGTGGACCCTCTATCTGGAGTTCTACGACAGCACCGTGGCACCTGAGGTTTACGACAGGTACTTCGACCGTTTGCTGGGCGACGATCCGCGCGACTACACCTGTCTCGTGGCCGAACTGGACGGCAGACTTGTGGGGCTGACCCACTATCTGTTCCACCGCCACGGCTGGAAGATCGAAGACACCTGCTACCTGCAAGACCTCTACGCCGACCCCGATGTGCGCGGCCAAGGCGTGGGCCGCGCGCTGATCGAAGCGGTCTATGCCGCCGCAGACACGGCAGGCGCGCCATCGGTCTACTGGATGACACAAGAGTTCAACCACACCGCGCGACAGCTCTATGACCGGATCGGCACCCTGACACCCTTCATCAAATACGCGAGAGCCTGATGCGCAAATATCTGCTGCCCGTCGCGCTGATGCTGAACGCCTGTATGCCCGTTTCGCAGAACGACACCGCGACACGGGCGTTTGCGCAGGACGCATCCCTGCCCGCGATGCGGACATTTGCGACGCCCTACCCGATCCAGACCGTCAAATCGAACGGCGATCTGGCGCAGGATTTCCTGGAGCTGAGCTTTGAGCTGGAATCAGGACGTGCGCTGCCCGTCTTCACCCGGTTCGAGGGGCCGATCACCGTGCGCATCACCGGTGCGCCGCCCGCATCGCTGGGGCCGGATCTGAACCGGTTGATCGCGCGGCTGCAATCCGAGGCGCGCATCGACATCACCCGCACGACCAGCAGCCGGGCCAACATCACCATTCAGGCCGTCACCCGTGACGACATCAGCCGCACGCTGCCCGAAGCTGCGTGCTTTGTGGTGCCCAATGTGTCCTCGCTGGATGAATACCGCAATCTGCGCCGCTCGCCGCGCACCAGCTGGACGTCGCTGCAGACCCGCGACAAGCTGGCGATATTCCTGCCCAATGATACCAGCCCGCAAGAGGCCCGCGATTGTCTGCACGAGGAACTGGCGCAGGCAATCGGGCCGCTGAACGATCTCTACCGCCTGCCCGACTCGGTGTTCAACGACGACAATGTGCACACCGTTCTGACCGGATTCGACATGATGATCCTGCGCGCTTATTACGCGCCGGAACTGCAATCGGGCATGTCGCGCGCACAGGTCGCGGCCAGGCTGCCGCAGGTGCTGGCGCGGATCAATCCCGCCGGTCAGGGACTGCCCACCCATCAGGTTTCACGCACCCCGCAAGCGTGGTCAAAAGCGGTTCAGGCGGCCCTTGGCCCCGGTGCCACGCCGAAACAACGCCGCAGTGCCGCAGCCGAGGCGCTGAACATCGCGACGCGGATGGGCTGGACCGACCACCGCCGCGCCTTTGCCCATTATGCCAACGGGCGGCTGTTGATGGGCAGCGATCCTGCCACCGCGCAGATGCATTTCGCACAGGCCGACCGCTATTACGCCGCAACACCGGGGGCTGAACTGCACCGCGCCTACGTGGCGACGCAGCTGGCTGCCTATGCCATCACCCGAGGCGAGGGCGATCAGGCGCTGCGGCTGATTGCCCCGCATCTGGATCGGGCCGAGCGCCATGAAAACGCCGCCCTGCTGTCGACACTGCTGATGTTGCGTGCCGAAGCATTGGAGTTGACCGGCAACAGCGCGCAAGCACGTACCGTCAGGGTGGACAGCCTTGGGTGGGCGCGATACGGCTTTGGTCCAGACTGGGCTGTGCGGGCCAAGGAGCGCGAGATTGCGTCTCTGAACCCGCTGAACGCATAAACGGGTACAAGTATGATCGTAATCTTAGGGGCTCTGATCGGAGCCATCGTGGGCGGATTGACCGCACGCCGTCGCAAGGGCAACCGCCTGGACATCGCGCAATATGCCGCCGGATATGGCATCGCCTTTGGCCTTGTCGGGCTGATTGTCACAGTGTTGATCGACCGGGCGATGGTCTGATGTTTCTGCGGTTCTTCGATCAGTTGCGCAAGGCCGGTGTGCCGGTGTCCCTGCGCGAATTTCTGGCCTTTCTCGAAGGCATGAAGGCCGGTCTTGCCACCTATGACGTCGAGGCGTTCTACTATCTGGCCCGCGTTTCGATGGTCAAGGACGAGCGTAACATCGACAAGTTCGACCGCGCCTTTGCCGCCACCTTTGACGGGCTTGAAGAGATCAGCATCGAACAGGTGCTCGAAGCCGTGGACATCCCCGCCGACTGGCTGGAAAAACTGGCCGAAAAGCATCTGAGCGCCGAGGAAAAGGCCGAGATCGAGGCCGCAGGCGGGTTCGACAAGCTGATGGAGACGCTGAAAAAGCGGCTCGAAGAGCAAAAGGAACGCCATCAGGGCGGCAGCAAATGGGTCGGCACTGCGGGCACCTCGCCGTTCGGGGCCTACGGCTACAACCCCGAAGGCGTGCGCATCGGTCAGGACAAATCGCGCCACCAGCGCGCGGTCAAGGTCTGGGACAAGCGCACGTTTCGCAATCTCGACGACAATGTCGAGCTGGGCACCCGCAACATCAAGGTGGCGCTGAAACGTCTGCGCCGCTGGGCCCGTGACGGCGCGCAGGAAGAGCTGGACCTGAACGGCACCATCCGCGCCACCGCCGAACACGGGTATCTCGACGTGAAAACCCGCCCCGAGCGGCGCAATGCGGTCAAAGTGCTGTTGTTTCTCGACATCGGCGGCTCGATGGACCCCCACGTCAAGGTCATGGAAGAGCTGTTTTCAGCCGCCAAGTCCGAATTCAAGCACATGGAACACTTCTATTTCCACAACTGCCTGTACGAAGGCGTATGGCGCGACAACCGCCGCCGCTGGGACGCTCAGACGCCCACGCATGAAATCCTGCGCACCTATGGGCCGGATTACAAATGCATCTTTGTCGGTGACGCTTCGATGTCGCCCTATGAGATCGCCTATCCCGGCGGGGCCAATGAACACTGGAACCCTGAAAGCGGTCAGGTCTGGTTGCAGCGCGTGCGCGATCAATGGGCCAGCACCCTGTGGATCAACCCGATCCCCGAGAAATACTGGGACTACACCCAGTCGATCAAGATGATCCGCGATATCATGGGCCCCGACGCAATGGTGCCGATGACGCTTGAGGGGCTGTCACGCGGGATGAAGGCATTGACGCGATAAGCTGTCCCGCGCGTCGCCGGTTTGCGGAGATTTCGCGAACCCGCGTAATTTCACCCGCGTAATTTCGCTTGGCGAAGCGCGCGGCGCGCCGTACCGTGCCGCAATGTCAGACGCACCGGTCACCCACATCAACCTTGCCGACTTTGCCGCCGACCCCTATCCGGCGCTGGCAAGGATGCGTGCCAGGACCCCTGTAACATACGTACCCGAACTGGGCGCCACGCTGATCACCCGGCGCGATGATGTGCACGCCCAGGAAAAACGGACCGAGGTGTTTTCCTCGCGCCAGCCCGACGGGTTGATGACCCGCCTGATGGGCGAAAACATGATGCGCAAGGACGGCGAGGCGCATATGGCAGAGCGCCGCGCGCTGTTCCCCGCCCTTAGCCCGCGCACCGTGCAAGAGCATTGGAAACCGATCTTCGACGCCGCCGCACGCGACCATCTCAAGCGATTGATCCCGCGCGGCGCGGGCAATCTGGTCACCGATTTCGCCATGCCGGTCGCGGCCTCGGCGCTCAAGGCGATCACCGGCCTCGAGGCGATGACCGATGCCGAAATGGACGGCGTCAGTCAGGCGATGATCGACGGATGCGCCAACTATGCTGGCGACAAGGGCGCCGAAAACCGCTGCAAACGCGCCACGCGGTTTATCGACGATCACATCAGCGACGCAGCCCTCGACCCGCCTGCCCGTTCCGCCTTGCAGGCGATGACCGACGCGGGCCTGCCCGACGCCAGTATCCGCGCCAATATCAAATTGGTCATCTCGGGCGGCCAGAACGAGCCGCGCGATGCGATCGCGGGCACCATCTGGGCGCTGCTGACACATCCCTCGCAACTGGCGATGATCCTTGACGGGCGCGCCAGCTGGGGCGATGCCTTTGCCGAATACGCCCGCTGGATTTCGCCCATCGGCATGTCGCCGCGCCGCGTCGACCGCGTTGACACCGTGCTGGGCGTCACGTTCCAGCCAGAGGACCGCGTGTTCCTGATGTACGGCTCGGCCAACCGCGACGAGGCGCATTTCGCCGTGCCCGACAATTTCGACATCACCCGCAACACCCAGCCCGCGATCAGTTTCGGCGCAGGCCCGCATTTCTGTGCAGGGGCCGCGGCCGCGCGGTGTCTGATCACCGAAGTGGCGCTGCCGCTGGCCTTCACCCACCTGAAAAACCTGCGACTGGCGGGCGATGTGCCCTTCGCCGGCTGGGCGTTTCGCGGACCAGTTAAAATGCCCGTGAAATGGGACGCCTGAACATTGCCCTTGGCCCCTCTTCGCCCCATATCTAGTGCATGTTGAAATTTACCCCGATCCTGCTGGCGGTTCTGTACGCCCTCGTGATGTACCGGTTCTCGATCTGGCGGTTGAAGAACGAGCTGGACCAGAAATCGACCGAACTGGCCGACCCGATGCTGCGCACCCTGTGCAACCGGATGGCCGCAGCGCTCGATCTGCCGCGCATCCGCGTCCACATCTACGAAATCGCACCGATCAACGGGCTGGCCGCCCCTGACGGGCGCATTTTCATCACGCGCGGGTTCTACAACGCATTTCGCGAGGGCAAGGTGACAGCGGACGAGCTGGCCTCGGTCATCGCGCACGAGTTGGGGCATGTGGCCCTGGGCCATTCACGCCGCCGGATGATCGACTTTTCGGGGCAGAACGCGCTGCGCACGGCAATGGCGATGGTGCTGTCACGGTTCCTGCCCGGCATCGGCGTGCTGATCGCCAACGGGCTGACCAGCCTGCTGGCCGCACGTCTGTCGCGCAAGGACGAATACGAGGCCGACAGCTATGCCGCCGCCCTGCTGACCAAGGCAGGCATCGGCATAGCGCCGCAGATCTCGCTTTTCGAAAAACTCGAGGCGCTGACGCAAAGCAATTCGGGTGCAGCCCCGGCGTGGTTGATGAGCCACCCCAAGACAACCGAGCGGATCGCGGCCCTGCGCACGCTGGATGCTAAGTGGTCGAGCGACTAGCAGGCTACCCCAGCGCCTTGCCGATACGCGGCAATCGCGCTTTTTTCATCAGGCCGCGCATGGTCCAGTCGGTGCCCGACAGGGTGCGCGCCTGGTGCAGTACATATTCTGCCACGTCTTGTACAACTTCGGGCTGGTTCTGCCAGACCTGATGCAGGAACCCGTCGGGATCGATCCGGCTCAGCCCCTCTTCGGCCAGAATATTGCGCGGAAAATCCTTGGCGTTCAGGGTCATGATCACGTCGGAAGACCCCGCAATCGCAGCGCCCAGAACGTGAATGTCATTGTCGTCGGGCAGCCACAAACGCTGCAAAAGCCCCGGCTGCGGGGTGATGCTGGCACGCGGCCACGCGGCCTGCAACATCGCAATCTCGCCGCGCGCCTGCGCCTCGCCTTGCGGTCCCAGACGTGCGGCAGCGCGCGCCCATTCCTCTAACAGACGCGGCGACCACTGCGGCTCGAACACGCCCCTAGAGGCTGTGCCCAACACCATCTCACGCATCACGGTGGGATAAAGCACACAGGCGTCGATCATGATCTTCACGAGGGTCAGTACCGTTTAAAGACGGAAAAACAATGCCTTGAGGTAACCGCTTTCAGCCAGTGCAGGCAGAAGCGGGTGATCCGGCCCGGCAAAACCGGTGTGGATCAGCGAGGCATGACGCCCCGCCCGGCCGATACCGCGCACACAGGCCGACCGGAATTGGGTCAGATCGACGGCATGCGAACACGAGCACAGCACCAGGATACCGTCCTCGGCCACCAGCGGTGCCGCCAGACGTGCGACGCGCTCATAGGCGCGCAGCCCCGGATCGAGCGCCTTGCGCGAAGGGGCAAAGGCGGGCGGATCGCATATGACCACTTCGAAGGGTTCAACCTGCCCCTCAAGATCGGCCAGCACTTCGAACGCATCGCCCTGGCGCGTGTCGAATTTGTCCGCAACGCCCATGGCATCGGCACCGGCACGCGCAAGTTCCAGCGCGGGGGCAGACCCGTCAACCGCAAGCACATGCTCCGCACCACCGGCCAGCGCCGCCAGACCAAAGCCGCCAACGTGGCTGAACACATCCAGCACCCGCGCGCCCTTGGACAGACGTTTGGTAAAGGCGTGGTTGGGGCGTTGATCGTAGAACAGACCGGTTTTCTGACCCGTGGCCAGATCGGCCATATAAGTGGCCCCGTTCATCGGCACCGGCACGGCACCCTCGGGCTGCGCGCCCAACAGCACCTCGTTGACGTCATTCAGCCCCTCAAGGCTGCGCGTCCGGCCACCGGCGTTTTTCAGGATATTGGTACAGCCCGTCACTTCGGCCACCGCAGCGGCCAGATCGGCCAGCATCATTTCGGCCCATGCCGCATTGGGCTGGATCACGCAGGTGTCGCCGAAACGGTCGATGATCACACCGGGCAGCCCGTCGGCTTCGGCGTGGATCAGACGGTAATAGGGTTCGTCGAACAGCTGTGCGCGTAGGATCTGGGCGCGGGCCAGATGTTTGACCAGCCACGCGCGGTCGATCTGTGCGGCCGGATCGCTGTCCAGCATCCGCGCGATGATCTTGCTGTCGGGGTTGACGGTGACCACGCCCATCGGCGTGCGGTTTTCGTCGACCAGCTCGGCAATGGTGCCGGGGGCCAGACCGCGCGTGCGGCGGTCGGTCACCAGTTCGTTGGCATAGACCCAAGGAAAGCCGTGCCGGATGGCACGTGCGTTGGCTTTGGGCAAAAGGCGGACCACTGGACGGTCGGATGGACGGTCGGCGGGGGCATCGGAATGCAATGAGGGCGCTGTCATAGCGCCCTCTTACATGGATATTGCGGTGAAATGGAAGATCAGAGTTTGCGGAACGCCTGCTTGAAACCGGGTTTGGGGGTCTCGAAACCATCAATGCGGGTCATTTCCTGACGCAGCACTTCGGCCAGATGAGCGGTGATCCGCACCTTTTGGGTCTGACCACGGGATTCGGCATCGATGGCCTGTTGACCGCCGTATGCCTTGAGGTTTGCCTTGACCTCGCGCGGCGCGCCGACGGGTGCACCGGTCCTGGTATCACGCAACTGCATGGTAAAGGCGATGGAGTGTACGCCGCCCACTGTATAACGGGCCTTTTCCGTCAGCGCGTGAAACCGCGAAACCGTGACGTCCAATACAACAGGATAGTCGCCGCCCATCGTGTCGGCACCGCGTTGAAGCCCTGTTTCGAAGATCGCCTTGATTTGCGCATGACGGTCCCCAAAGGGATCTTCGCGCCAGACAATATCTCCGGAGGGGTAGTAACGGTTGGCCTCGGAGACCTTGAGCGACTGCGGCACAGTCACGTTGATCGCGGTGATCCGCATCTGCGGTGCCACGCTCTGAGGCAGCGCCACCATCGGAGTGGCCGACAAAAGCGGCATCGCACCAAGCGAAACCTGCGCAAACGCCGGGGCGGTTCCAAACGGTGTGTTGCGTGTGGCAGTTTCGATATCCGCACAGGCAGAGACCAGGGCACCCAGTCCTAGAAATGTGATCAATTTTATCAGTTTCATGTCAATCTCCAGTGGCACGGTTAATGCTCGATCTGTGTGCCTTGGAGACCTGTTTGCCCGCTGATTGGGGCGCCAATACGTCATTAATGAAGAATTGTCGTGAATTGTTGATGTCACATCCGATTGTTTCGAATGCGTGCACGATGGGATTTCAAGTCGCTGGTCAAGCCGCCGCGACGCCCCCGGAGCCTATCTGGTCAGCAACTCGATCACCGCATCGGCGCCCGCAGGGCTCGAGATTGCCAATGCCATCGGCGCGGCCCCGCCAAGTTCGGAATTGGGCTTTTCCAGAAACCGCATCACCAAAGCACCGTTGCCGGCGTGAACCCGGTCTGCGACCACATAGGCGCGCGCGAAATCATAGAGTATCTGGCTTTTGACAGCGCTCAGGGGCTGCTTTTCGGCTTTCGCCCGACGGTAGGCCCGCTCGGGGATGATGTTCAACTCGGGCTGGGAATACATGATCTCGAGAATTTTCTCTACCGATGCCGCCGGAAGACCGATCTCGACCTGATTGGTCAGGGTCTGTGTATCGTTGATCTCTTCGGACAGTCCCAGAAGCTCTGAAACCCGGTCAATCTCTGTTTCGCGTGTGAGTTTACCATTCATAGCTGATCTCCTGTTACCTCCACCACCTGACAGCTATGTCGCTGTTTCGCAACCCGTTAAGGGCGAGTAGGGTCAGTCGCGCGTCCTGCTGCGCCAGCCGCCGCGTCTGCGGGGTTTGTCCATCGCGGCAAGCCCTTCGGTCATGACGTGGGTCATTGGATGGTTGGGCGCATCGCCGTATTGATCCAGCAGTGCTGCCAGAGCGGTGCGGGTGTCGGCGTCCACCGGAAGGCTCAGCGCCCAGTCCAGAAAGATGCTGCGACATTCGGGCGGGGTGATCGCGTCAATCCGAAAGGATTCGTAGATCAGCCCCTTTGGGTCATTGATGTCGCCCTTTTTCATCATGGATCTTTCTGCTGCGGCAATACCGCGTCGATGACGGTGGCGGCGGCGTCAGTCGCATCCGAAAGCGCCGCGCGCAATGTCTCAAGATCGGGCTGATCGGTGATGCGCAACAGGAACGTCACACCGCCCTGCCCCAGCGCATCGGTGTCCAGCGGGCCTTGGGTGAGCAGGCGCGCAGCGATCTGCATGTCAAAACACAGGTCGTATGCGCGCAGCAACGTATCAGCCGCCTCTTGACCCCACAGTCCGCAGTCGACGCCGCCCGCAACACCGCTGGACACGCTGCGCGCCAAGTGTCCGGCCAGCAGCCCGCCCAACTGGGCTGCAAGCTCGATGTCCTGCATCCGACCACGGCCCAGTTTGGTGTCCCACGGACCTGTCGGGTGTTTGGCCGCCGCAATCCGCGCGCGCATCTCGGCCACGTCGCGCAGGGTGTCGTTCCGGTCACGGGGTTGGGTCACCAGATCCTGACGGTAGCTTTCTATGTCGATGACCAGATCGGGCGGCCCGGCGATCACCGTGGCGCGGGTCAGCGCCAGATGCTCCCATGTCCAGGCTTCGGCACGCTGATAGTCCTGAAAGCTGGCCCAACTGGTCGCCACCGGCCCCTGATTGCCCGAGGGACGCAGGCGCATGTCGACTTCATACAGCTTGCCCTGCGCGGTGCTGGTGGTGATCGCGGTGATCAACGCCTGGGTCAGCCGCGCGTAATAGGGCCGTGTCGCCAGCGATTTCGGCCCGTCCGAGGCATCTGCATCCAACGGGTCGTAGATCACAATCATATCCAGATCCGAAGTGGCGCTCAGCGTCCCTGCCCCCAGCGATCCCATCCCCAGCACAGCCGCGCCGCGACCGGGGGGCGGGCCAAACCGGCGGGCGAACTCGTCCACCACCACCGGCCACAGTGCACGCACGCAGATGCGGGCCAGTTCGGAGTAATGCGTAGCCGCGACCCGAGGCGTGATCACCCCGCGCAGCAAATGCACACCGATGCGAAAGTGCCATTCCTTTGCCCACCGCCGCACGATATCCAGCCGCGATTCGTAATCAGGCTCGTCCCGAAGCGCGCCTTCCAGATCGGCCTGCCAGACATCCAGATCGGGCCAGTCGTCAAAGAACGCGCCGCCGATCACTGCGTCAAAAACACCGGCGTTCTGGCTGAGGTGGCGCGCCAGTGCCGGAGAAGTGCCCACGATGTCGATCAGCAGATCAACCAGTTGCGGGTTCGCCTCGAATAGCGAAAACAGCTGCACACCGGCGGGCAGACCGGCCAGAAACCCGTCCAGCGCG
The DNA here is from genome assembly GCA_024636445.1 of Sulfitobacter sp. Lineage (GTDB taxonomy): Bacteria > Pseudomonadota > Alphaproteobacteria > Rhodobacterales > Rhodobacteraceae > Pseudosulfitobacter. The sequence goes on along the minus strand of JAGXHE010000090.1, from coordinate 2,250 downwards.
CGCAGCGCCTCGTCGGGCCGTGCGGCGCGCGACAGCTTTTCCAGAAACACCGGGCGGATACGCTCGAAAACCGCAGCCCCGCGTGCACTGCGCAGGGCCGGATACGTGGGCCAGCGGTTGGTGATCGACAGGTCGATGTCGGGCACCTGTGCTTCGGTCTCGGTCGGCGCGGAGGGTGCGAAAAAGCCTTCGGTGTCCTCGTGCACCGCCCCCAGCCGCATGCGCAGATCCGTGGTCAGCGTGTCCACATCCATGTCCATCATCGCCGCCAGTCGGGCAAAGCCCTTGTCCGTGGCAGGCAGCCGGTGCGTCTGGGCGTCGCGCACCATCTGCAGGCGGTGTTCGACCGTGCGGTGGGCGCGGTAGTGGTCGGTCAGACGCGCAGCGACCTCGACCGGAATCCAGCCCTTTTCCGACAGCACCTCCAAGCCCTCGACCGTGCCACGCACCCGCAGATCGCCGTCGCGCCCGCCTGCGATCAGCTGACGGGTCTGGGTGAAAAACTCGATCTCGCGAATGCCGCCGCGCCCCAGCTTCATGTTGTGGTCGGGCAACGTAATCGGACCGCCCAGCCCCTTGTGCTGCCTGATCGCCAGCCGCATGTCGTGGGCGTCCTGGATAGCGGCGAAATCCAGATGCCTGCGCCAGACGAAGGGCCGCATCGCGGTCAGAAACCTGTCACCCGCCGCCAGATCGCCCGCCGCGGGCCGCGCCTTGATATAGGCGGCGCGCTCCCACGTGCGCCCAAGGCTTTCGTAATAGCGCTCGGCGGCCTCCATCGACATGCACACCGGTGTGACGGCAGGATCGGGGCGCAGGCGCAGATCGGTGCGAAACACGTAGCCCTCGCCGGTGATGTCGTTCAGCGCCGCACTCATCGCCCGCGTGGCACGCACAAAGGCGGCGCGCGCCTCGTGGTGATCTTGCGGATCAAAGCGGCTTTCGTCAAACAGGCAAATCAGGTCGATGTCCGACGAATAGTTCAACTCGCCCGCGCCCATCTTGCCCATCGCCAGCACCACCATGCCGCCTGCATACGCGATGTCGTCCGGGCCCATCCCCGGCAGCTTGCCGCGTTTGATCTGGGTGGTGATGCCTGCGCGCAGGGCCGTATCGCAGGCGGCATCGGCCAGCGCCGTCAGCGCGCCTGTCACCTGCTCCAGCGGCCACACACCGCCCAGATCGGCCAGCCCGGTCAACAGAGCTACGCGGCGTTTGGCCTGTCGCAGGCCGCTCATCAGATCGGCCTGCTCCAGTGCTGCCACCGTGGCCAGAGTATCGGCCAGCGCGGCGTCGGGGCCTTGCAAGGCCTGCGAAATCCACGTGGCCTCTTTTTCGATCAACCCTGCCAGATAGGGGCTGCACGCTGCCGTGCCCGCAATCAGATCGGCCTGTTCGGCGGTCACATCGGGCACCCGCGCGCGTGCTTCGGCACCGCGATCGGGATCGAAAGAGCGCGGAATGCGCAAAGGGATCATGGGCGTGTTCATGGGCGTACTTTGACCGCTGCCACCGCCGCGTCAATGGGGGCACGCGCACAGAGGCATTTGCGCCCTTGCACCCCGCAGGCGCAATTGCCACTTATGCTGTCATGAGCAAAAGCCTGAAACGCGTCCGCGCCGCCCTCGAGGCCGCAGGGCAGACACCGCAGATCACCGAAACCGCGCTGGCCCGCACAGCGCAGGACGCCGCCGACGCATTGGGTTGCACCGTCGACCAGATCGGCAAATCTATCGTGTTTCAGGGCCAGGGCAGCGGACGCGCGGTGTTGTTTGTCACCGCAGGCGGCAACCGGGTCAATGTCGCCCGCGCGACCGCATTGGCGGGTGAAGATCTGGGCAAAGCCGACGCAGACGCGATCCGCGCACAAACCGGATTTGCCATTGGCGGTGTCTCTCCGGTGGGCCACCTCTCCCCGATCCAGTGCTTTTTCGACCGCCGACTGCTGGATTTCGACGTTATCTGGGCCGCAGCTGGCACACCTCACCACGTTTTCGCCATCGACCCAAACGAATTGGTAAAAATATGCGATGCGCAAATCTCTGATTTTACGTCATAAAGTAAGTTAATGTAAAAAACATTCACATAAACCCTTGCGCCAGACGCCAGAATGCCCAAATTGATTGATGTGAAAGACATTCACATTCCGGCCAAGTCAAAATCAAACCGGGATTTTACGTTGACGATGAAAGGTTCACATGATGACAACCGCAACTGCACCTGTTTCTTCCGTATCGAGCCCCGGTTGGT
>JAGXHE010000011.1 GCA_024636445.1 Sulfitobacter sp. | reverse complement strand
GTTCCCCGACGCGCTGGCACGGGTGCTGGACGCGCACCCCATCGCCTGTGTGCGGCTGGCGCTGGACACCCGCGACGACGACCGTCTGTCGCGCGCCGCCGACGCGCTGCGCGAGGTGACCCATGCGCGCGACGTGGCGCTGGTGATCACCGACAACCTGCCGCTGGCCGAACGTCTGGGGCTCGACGGCGTCCACCTGACCCTGCCCGGATCGGTGCGCGATGCCCGCAAGGCGCTGGGGGCGGATGCCATCGTCGGCGCGTTCTGCGGCGGATCACGCCACGACGGCTTGTCGGCGGGCGAAGCAGGCGCGGATTATGTGGCTTTTGGTCCGGTTCAGGGCAAGACTGCCGAGGACGACGACTTTGCCGAGGCAGAGCTGTTCCAGTGGTGGTCGGAAGTCATCGAAATTCCGGTGATCGCCGAGCGCAATCTGGACCGCGCGCAAATCGCGGCTTTGGCGCCCTACACCGACTTTTTCGGCATCGGCGCGGAAATCTGGAGCGAGGATGACCCCGCCGCAGCCTTGACGGCGCTTCTGGCCGACCTCTGAAAGACACCGGGCGGCGGGTGTTACAAGAACACCCGCTCGACCACCCACCACGCGCCCACCAGCGCGATGATCAGCGACCCGGTGATCGAAATCGCGCGGAACAGCACGTCGCTTTCCTGCACAAAGATCTCGTCGCCCTCCAACTCGACCGCGCGCGCAGCCGCCAGCGACAGTGCCACCACGATGGCCGCCAGCGCCACGACCGTCAGCTGTCCGATCTCGACGCCCACGTTGAACCCCAGCAGCGCCGGTACGAACTGATCGTCAGGCAGGCCGAATTCGGCCAGCACCGACGCAAACCCCAGCCCGTGCAGCAGCCCGAAGCCAAAGATCACGAAGGGCCGCCACGGCGATAGCTTGCGCCAGAAGATGTTCTCGACCGCCACATAGACGATGCTGGCAGCGATCAACGGCTCGACGATGCTGGCCGGAATGGTGACCAGCCCCAGCGCCCCCAGCGCCAATGTGACGGTATGGGCCACGGTGAAGGCGCTGATTTGCAGGATCAGGGGCCGCCACGCGGTGCTCAGCAGGAACAGGCCCAGCACGAACAGGATATGATCCAGACCCTGCGGCAGGATGTGATCGAAACCCACGGGGATATACCCCGCGAACGTCGCCCAGCCTGTCGCAGCACCTCCACCGGCCAGCGCAATCGGTCCGCTGTCGTTGCCGCTTTCGACATAGCCGGTATAGGGCTCTTCGACACCCTGTTGACGCAAGACCAACGCCCCCAGTCCCTCGGGCCAGAACACCACGACCTCAGATGCACCATCAGGCAATTCCCCCGTCATCGTCAGCAGCGACTGGCGCGGCGCTTCGGGATCGGGGGCTTCGGCCACCTCGAAGTCTTGTATGGCAAGTGGCACCGCCGTGCCATCTGCGCGCACCATCGGCAGGTTGTTCCATTGCTGGATCAGCCCCTCCAGCCGCTCTTCGATCTCGCCCAGGGGACGCGCGCGCAGGGCGTCGTATTCCTCAGCCTCCTCGGCGGCATCGGTGTCGGTGACGGCGTCCATGTCGATCCCTGCCAGAAACGCCTCGACGTTGGCGCGCATCTGGATGGTGACGGTTCCGTTCGCATCGCTGATGTCCGCGACCGTCGGCATTATCTCGTGCGCATGGCCCGCTGACGCGACCGTCAACACCCAAAGGGTTGACATCGCCGCCACTTGGCGCAGCTTGAGGCCTAATTTAGCAAAAGGTTTGATCATGCGCCTGTCCCAGTTCTTGTTTATCGCCGCTGTCTTGTGTGGCCCCCTTGCGGGCGCCCGTACGGTCTCTGCCCATGAGTTGTGGATCGAACCGCACGAGTATCAAGTCGAAACCGCAGGCGAATTGACCGCAGACCTCAAGAACGGCGAGGAATTTGTCGGCTCGACGCTGGCCTATTTCGCCAACAACATCGTGCGCTTCGACATGATCATGGGCGAGGCAAGCGTGCCTGTCGAGGGACGTCTGGGCAATATTCCCGCTTTGGCCGCCGCAGCACCCTCCGTCGATGGGCTGATGGTTCTGGTCTATCAATCCACTGAATCATCGTTGAAATACGCCGAGTGGGAAAAATTCATGGCCTTCGCCGAACATAAGGATTTCAAGATCGCCGAGCCCGCTCATCTCGCCGCCGGTTGGCCCCAACAGGATTTCCGCGAGGTTTATGCCCGTTTCGTCAAATCGCTGGTGGCAGTGGGCAATGGCGAAGGCACCGATATGGTCACCGGGATGGAGACCGAATTTGTCGCCCTGACCAATCCCTATTCCGCCGCCTTCGATGGCACCATGCAGGTACAGGTGCTCTACAAGGCGCAGCCACGCGCCGATGCACAGGTGGAAATCTTTCACCGCAAGCCGGATGGCGAGGTCGAAGTGACCCTGACGCGCACCAATGCCGATGGCGTGGCCAGCATTCCGGTGACACCGGGCAGCGAATACCTGCTGGATGCCGTCGTGCTGCGCCCCTATTCGGGTGACAAGGATGCGGTGTGGGAAACCCTGTGGGCTGCGCTGACGTTTAAAGTGCCAGAATAGTACCAGAATAGTTTAGCGCAAAAGCGCGCCCGAACATCTTGCAAGACGCAGCGGCGCAGGCCATGAAGCGCGGATGAAAAAGTCAGCTGACATCTTGTGTATCGGATCGGTCCTGTGGGACGTGATCGGGCGCTCTGCCTCGGTCATGCGGCAAGGCTCGGACGTGCCGGGACGGATCACCCGCCTGCCCGGAGGCGTCGCGATGAACATCGCGATGACGCTGGCGCGCTTTGGTCTGACGCCTGCGCTGCTGACCGCAATAGGCCGAGATCCCGAAGGCTGCGAGCTGATGGCAGCCTGCGCTGCGCGCGGGATGATCACCACGACCGTTTACCGCTCTGACGATCTGCCGACCGACCGCTATATGGCCGTCGAAGGTGCCAACGGGCTGATCGCGGCGATTGCCGATGCCCATTCGCTTGAGGCCGCAGGCGCCAAGATCCTGCGCCCGCTGACCGATGGCACCTTGCCTGCGCCCTATACCGGGCTGGTGGCGCTCGACGGCAATCTGACGCTGGAACTGCTGGCCGAGATCGCAAGCGGTGACGCCTTGGCACAGGCCGATCTGCGCGTGGCCCCGGCATCACCGGGCAAAGCCGAGCGGCTGACGCCCTTCCTCAACAATACCCGTGGCACGCTTTACGTGAACTGCGAGGAAGCCGGACTGCTCTGCCAGACCACCTTCGACAACGCACCCCAAGCCGCCGCCGCCCTGCTGACGCGGGGCGCTGCCCGCGTTCTGGTCACCAACGGCGGACAAGACGCCGCCGAAGGCGACGCTGCAGGCGGCGTCATCCACGCCACACCGCCGCAAGTGCTGGTCACCCGCGTGACCGGCGCAGGCGACACATTCATGGCAGCCCATATCGCCGCCGAAGCCCGCGGCGCCGACCGCCACGCAGCACTGGCCCAAGCATTGGAAGCCGCCGCAATCTACGTTTCAGGAGACACACCCAATTGACCCATTCCTACGCCCGTTCCGCCGAAGTCGCCGATGCCCAAGCCAGCGGCGCGCCCGTCGTCGCCCTTGAAAGCACGATCATCACCCACGGCATGCCCTATCCGCAAAATCTGGAGGTCGCGCGACAGGTTGAAGAAGACGTGCGCAGCACCGGGGCCACGCCTGCAACGATGGCGGTGATCTCGGGGCGTCTGCACGTGGGTCTGTCCGACGCGCAGCTTGAGGCGCTGGCACAGGCCAAAAACGTGGCCAAGCTCAGCCGCGCCGATATGGCGGTGTGCATGGCACAAGGACGCACCGGCGCCACCACTGTCGCTGCCACCATGATCGCCGCACGTCTGGCCGATATCGGCGTCTTTGCCACGGGTGGCATCGGCGGTGTGCACATGGGTGCGGACCAAAGCTTTGACATCTCCGCCGACCTGATGGAACTGGCGCAGACCGCCGTGACCGTCGTAGCCGCGGGGCCAAAGGCGATCCTGGATATTCCCAAGACCCTCGAAGTGCTGGAAACCCAAGGCGTGCCGGTCATCGCCTACGGTCAGGACGCCCTGCCCGCGTTCTGGTCGCGCAGCGCAGGCTTTGACGCGCCGCTGCGCATGGACAGCCCCGCCGAGATTGCAAACGCCCACAAGATGCGGGCACGTCTGGCGCTGCCGGGCGGGCAACTGATCGCCAACCCGATCCCCGCCGAGGACGAAATCGCCCCCGACGTGCTGGCCCCGATCATCGCACAGGCTCAGGCCGAAGCTGATGCGCAAGGCATCAGCGCCAAGTCGGTCACGCCGTTCCTGCTGCAACGCATCTTCGAGCTGACCGAAGGCCGGTCGCTGACCGCAAACATTGCACTTGTGCGCAACAATGCACGACTGGCCGCACAAATTGCTGTCGAATTGACCAGATAGCCGCAAAAGGGCTTGATACAGCCGCAGTGTCGGTGTTGTAGGCCCTGAGCAAAGCCCCTATTTTGAACCGTCTGCCGCTGGATCACTTAATCCACCTATTTCCGGGAACCCGATGAACACACCTTTTGACGAGGAACCACGCCGCAAGGTCAGCATGTTTGCGCGTCTGCGTGCGTCGTTCCTGACCGGGCTGGTGGTGATTGCGCCCGTGGGCCTGACCATCTGGTTGATCTGGGCGGTGGTTGGCTGGATCGACGGCTTTGTGCTGCCGTTCGTGCCGCGCGCCTATCATCCCGACCGGTTGATCCAGGATTACTTTGGTCTGGCGCGCGATTCGCAGATCAACGTGCGCGGCATCGGCGTGATCATCTTTCTGGTGTTCACCATCATGGTCGGCTGGATGGCCAAAGGGCTGATCGGCCGCTCGGTCCTGCGCTTTGGCGAAAGCATGGTGGAACGCACCCCGGTGGTGCGGTCAATCTATTCGGGCATCAAGCAGATCTCGGAAACCGTCTTTGCCCAGTCCGAGCGCAGCTTCGAAAAGGCCTGCCTGATCGAATACCCCCGCCGTGGCATATGGGCCATCGGCTTTATCTCGACGCCTGCCAAGGGCGAAATCTCACGCCGCTCGGGCGCGCCGCACGGGCTGTTGTCGATCTTTGTGCCGACGACTCCGAACCCGACTTCGGGATTTTTGCTGTATTTCCCGACAGAGGACGTGATCGAACTGGACATGAGCGTCGAGGACGCCGCGAAACTGGTGATCTCGGCGGGGCTGGTCTATCCGAACGCCAAGGACCCCAGCCAGCCGGAGGAATAGACCTTCAGCCGTACATCGCCCGCATGTCGATGCTGGAGCGTTGGCCCAGATCGTCGAAGTGCTGGTCCAGAAAGCCATCCGCCGCCGCACGGCCCGCCTCCTTGAGACGCCCCAGAACATAGCCGTTGGGCACTGTTTTGGTGGCCACCGACAGATCGTTCATCAAATCGTCGTCGGCGATCATATGCATGTTCACCCGCGACATCCGCTCTTCGGGCAGGGTGCCCTCGTCCAACAGCCGCTGAACCAAGGCAATCGCGCGCATCTCGCGCAGCAGAGACGAGTTGAAGCTGATCTCGTTGATCCGGTTCTGGATCTGCTGCGGTGTATAGGGTACGTCTTCGCGTTCCAGCGGATTGATGTTGATCACCACAATGTCGGCAGGCAATCCTTTGGCAAAGAACGGGAAAAGCGCCGGGTTGCCGGTGTACCCTCCGTCCCAGAACGCCTCGGTCCGCCCGGTCTGGCTGTCAAAGACCTGCACCGCCTGAAACAGCGTCGGCAAACAGGCCGAGGCCATGATGACATCGGCGGTGACCTCCTCGGCGGCGAAAACGCGCAGCTTGCCATTGCGCACGCGGGTGGCGTTGACGAAGAATTCCGGGCCTTCGTCGGCACAGACGTTGTCGTAGTCAAAGGCGCTGACAATCGACTTGAGAGGATTGGAATAGAACGGACCCAACGCATAGGGCGATATACTTTGGTTGATCATCTCGCCCATCAGGTAAAGCGGGTTCATCTCCATCGCCTGACTGACATTGCGCACACCAAAGGGCGCCATCCAGCTGTCGACCCCGACCCCTTGCAGGCCCGCAACCTCAAGCCACAGCGCATCGAGTGCCTCGCGTGCGCCATCGACCCCGCCCTTGACCATGCCGGACTTTAACGCAGCGCCATTCAGGGCCCCCGCAGAAGTGCCGGAAATGGCGGCGATTTCGATACGGTCGTCTTCGAGGATACGGTCGAGTGCGCCCCAGGTGAAAGCGCCATGTGCGCCGCCCCCTTGCAGAGCCAGATTGATGCGTTTGCGTGTCATTGGTGGCCTTTGCGCGCGCCGGAGGCTTCGGGATGCCTCCGGCGGGAGTTTAAGGGGCAAGATGAAATCAAAGGGCGGTCCAGCCGCCATCGACGCTGATGGTGGTGCCGGTGATCTGGGCCGCGGCGTCGGAACACAGGAACACGGCGGTGCCGCCCATCTGTTCGGTGGTGGCGAATTCCTTGCTGGGCTGGCGCGTCAGCATCACGTTTTGGATCACCTCTTCGCGGGTCATTTTATATTCCTTCATCGTGTCGGGGATCTGCTTTTCGACGATGGGGGTCAGCACGTAGCCCGGACAGATCGCATTGGCAGTGATCGGATCGGTGGCGGTTTCAAGTGCGACGGTCTTGGTCAGCCCGACGATGCCATGCTTCGCCGCCACATAGGCCGATTTGTAGGGCGACGCCGTCAGACCATGGGCCGAGGCGATGTTGATGATGCGGCCCCAACCGCGTTCGCGCATACCGGTGACGGCGACGGCGCTGGTGTGAAAGGCCGAGCTGAGGTTGATCGCGATGATCGCGTTCCATTTGTCGATGGGAAATTCCTCGATCGCGGCGACGTGCTGGATGCCTGCGTTGTTCACCAGGATATCGCAGCCACCGGCGGCCACGACCAGACGGCGGCACTCTTCGGCCTTGGACATGTCGGCCTGAATATAGCGGACATCGACACCCAGGCTGCGCGCCAGTTCGGCGGCGAGTTCGTGATCTTCTTCGGAATCGGTGAAACTGTTGAGAACCAGATTGGCCCCCGCCTTGCCCAGTTCCTTGGCGACGCCGAGGCCGATGCCCGAGTTGGACCCGGTAATAACTGCGGTTTTGCCGGACAGGTCCATTGTGATGGCCATGAGAATGCTCCTTCGAGGTTTTTGATGTGCTGAGCCAACCTTGCCATGCTGCACATGCAAAAGGAACGTCAAACCGCAAGGCGCAGTTCCGTGCGCATATCGGCATTGCCCTGAGAACCAATCGCGGAAAATCGGATAGATGTCGCCCAACCAAGCGAACCGACCAAAAAAAACGCCAGCACGAAGCTGGCGTTAAGTTATTGAGGCAGGTTTCATACAGGCAAGAAACCTATCGAGCAGTGAGACCTTTATAAGCAATCTAAGGCCGAGGGCCAAGCTAAAAGTTTGAAATCACCTGAAACCCCAGTTACCGCTGGGTCTAACAAAACATGGGCAGAAGGGAATTGTCGCCAAAATGGGCTCGAATATTTTCCAAACAGGACTTCGCAACCTCGTCTTGGCGGCACTGATTCTCGGTGGTGGTGCGGCGGTATCCGAGCCCGCGCATGGCATAGCTATGTATGGTGACCCTGCGCTGCCACCTGATTTTGTGTCTCTGCCTTATGTGAACCCCGATGCACCGCGTGGCGGGTCTATCGTGCTGGGCAACACAGGCGGGTTTGATTCTCTCAATCCATTCGTGCGCAAAGGCAACGCGCCGTGGCAACTGGCCGAGTTCACACACGAAAGCTTGATGGGTCGCACACTGGACGAGCCGTTCACTTTGTACAGTCTTTTGGCCGAATCGGTCGAAGTATCCGAGGACCGCACTGAAGTGCGATTCGTGCTGCGCCCCGAGGCGGCGTTCTCTGACGGAACCCCCGTCACCATCGAGGACGTGATCTGGAGCTACGAGACGCTCGGCACCGAAGGGCACCCGAGATATCACGGCCTGTGGGCGCAGATTACCTCGATCACCAAAGACGGGCCGCGCGCGGTGAAAATCACTTTCGATCCCGGCAACCGCGAGTTGGCATTGTTGGCAGGGATGCGCCCGATCCTCAGCAAAGCGCAGTGGGAAGGTCGCGATTTCGCCAGTGCGCCGCTTGCTGACGTGCCCCTTGGCAGCGGACCCTATGTGGTCAGCAGATACGAGGGCGGACGGTTTGTGCAACTGACCCGCAACCCCGATTACTGGGGCGCGGATGTGCCCGTGCGTCGGGGCACCCACAATTTCGACAACATCCGTATCGATTTCTACGGCGACGGCACTGTGCTGCTCGAAGGCTTCAAGGCGGGAGAGATTTCCGCCATTCGCGAATTCAACGCTGAAAGCTGGACCTCGCAATACAATTTCCCCCGCGCGCTCAGCGGCGCTGTGGTGCAGTCCGAGATTCCGCATGGCAAACCATCGGGCATGACCGGCCTTGCGATGAACACCCGCCGCGCGCCCTTTGACGACTGGCGGGTACGGGCGGCGCTGATCCATGCATTCAACTTTGAATACATCAACGACACGCTGACCGGGGGCGCGCAGCCCCGCATCACCTCGTATTACTCGAACTCCGTCCTTTCGATGCAGGAAGGGCCAGCGGGGCCTGAGGTGGCGGCCTTGCTCGAACCCTTTGCGGCAGAGTTGCCCGAAGGCACGCTTGACGGCTACGCCCTGCCCGTCTCGGACGGCACTGCCCGCAACCGCGACAACCTGCGCGCGGCGACCAACCTGTTGCAGGAGGCCGGATTTTCCGCCGACGGGGGCACCCTGCGCGGCCCCGACGGCACGCCGTTTACCTTCGACATCCTGTTGCCCAAGGGCAGTACCGAAAACATCGCCATCGCGGACATCTACGTGGGCGCTCTGGCGCGGCTGGGCATCACTGCCGGCATCGAAACCGTGGACGACGCGCAGTTTCTGGCGCGCACCAACAGTTTCGATTTCGACATGACCTATTTCCGCCGCGCCCTGTCGCTGTCACCCGGCAACGAACAGCGCTATTACTGGAGCAGCGAGGCGGCCGCGGCCGAAGGCTCGCGCAACCTGCCCGGCATCGCAAGCCCGGCAGTCGATGCGATGATCGACGCGATGCTGGGGGCAGAAGGACAGGAACAGTTCGTCTCGGCCACCCGCGCGCTGGACCGGGTATTGACTGCGGGGCGCTATGTGATCCCCTTCTGGCAATTCACCGAAGGACGCATCGCCCATGTCAAAGAGATGAAACACCCCGAAGTGCTGCCGATCTATGGCGACGGGCCGAATTACATGCCCGAAGTCTGGTGGTGGGAAGAGTGATGCCGCGGAACCGTTGCACTCGGGGATTAACGAAATGGTGATGAATGTACTCGTGCTGTGCACCGAAAACGCGGCCCGCTCGATCTTGCTGGAATCCATCCTCAATGATGCCGGTATCGGCCGCATCCAAGCCTTTTCCGCGGGCTCTCGACCTGCGGGGCGCGTCCATCCGCACGCGTTGAAGCTGCTGACCGAGATGGAGATGGACACATCCGCACGCTCCAAAAGCTGGGACGAATTTGCCGACGACGACGCGCCTGCCCTGGATCTGGTAATCACCCTGTGCGGATCGCTCGAGATCGAAACCTGCCCGATATGGAAGGGCACGCCGATCCGCGCGCACTGGGGTACCGACGACCCTGCATCCGCTCCCAAAGCAGAATGGGACGAGGCCTTTCAAACCACCTTTGAGATTCTGAACCGCCGCACACAGGCGCTTTTGGATCATCCGTTCGAGACGATGGAGACCACCGAGCTTGAGGCCCTTTTGAAACGCATCGGCACTCTGACCTGATCCGAAAGCTCGCGGCCGAAGGGCTGGGCACAAGTCTGCTATTGGCAGGTTTGGTCGGCTCTGGGATCATGGGCGAAACGCCGAAGGACGGCTGCCCTGCACCTTGCAACGGCGCGGCGGTCGGTCTACCGATTTGGCATGTTGTCAGTCTTTGCCCAAGGGGAGCATCCCCGTTGCCCCGCGCCGTTCAATATGGCCGCCCATGTCCTGCACGCAGGGACTGCGCGCCGCGATCAGGCCGCACTGAGCATCCTGCACGGCGACCACACCGAAGACTGGAGCTATGGCGCGCTGACGGACGCCATTCGCGGCACCGCAACGGGGCTGTTGCGCCATGCGCAGCCCGGTCAGATGATGCTGATGCGGCTGGGCAATACGGTGGATTTCCCCATCGCCTATCTGGGCGCGATCTGGGCCGGGCTGGTGCCGATCCCGACCTCGGCGGCGCTGACTGACACGGAAGTGGCGGCGATCCTCGCTGAACTGCCTGTCGCAGCCATTCTGCGCGATCCTGCCGTGGACTGCCCCGACGACGCGCGCTGCATCCCGCTGGACGCGCTGCAAGCGATGCGCGTCCTGTCACCCGCCGATGCCGCAACGGGTGACCCTGACCGGCTGGCCTATGTCATCTATACCTCGGGCACATCCGGCAAACCGCGTGCCGTGGCCCATGCACACCGTGCAATCTGGGCGCGGGGGATGATGCATCAGGGCTGGTACGGGCTCGGCCCCGATGACCGGCTGTGCCATGCGGGCGCGTTCAACTGGACCTATACGCTGGGCACCGGGCTGATGGACCCGTGGACGCTGGGGGCGACCGCGCTGATCCCCGCCCCCGGAACTGCCGCACAGGCCCTGCCCGACCTGCTGGCCCGCCACCGCGCCACCATCTTTGCCGCAGCCCCAGGCGTCTACCGCCAGATGCTGAAAGGTACGAACACCCTGCCCCTGCCCGATCTGCGCCATGGGCTAAGCGCGGGTGAAAAGCTGCCCGACCGCATCCGCGACGCCTGGGTTGCAGCCACCGATACCCCGGTGTTCGAGGCCTACGGCATGTCGGAATGCTCCACCTTCATCTCGGCCAGCCCGACCAATCCGGCCACCGCAGGCGCCTCGGGCCAACCGCAGCCGGGCCGTCACATCGCCATCGTCGACGACACCGGCACCCCGACGCCCATCGGCCAGCCTGGTATCATCGCCGTGCACCGCTCTGACCCCGGCCTGATGCTGGAATACATCGGCGCTGCAGAGGAAACCGCGCAGAGGTTCGCGAACGACTGGTTCCTGACCGGAGACGAGGCGAAGATGGACGCCAATTTTCAGGTCACCTATCTGGGCCGCGCCGACGATATGATGAACGCGGGCGGCTACCGCGTGTCGCCCATCGAAGTCGAACAGGCGCTGCTTTCGCACGAGGGCATCACCGGCGTCGCCGCCACCGATGTGCTGGTCAAGGCCGACACCCGCGTGATCGCCGCATTCTACACCGGCCCCGCGCCGCTGGACCCCGATGCGCTCAAGACCTTTGCCGAGACCCGCCTTGCCCAATACAAACGCCCGCGTCTCTATGTGCACATCGACGCCCTGCCCACCGGGGCCAACAACAAGATCCTGCGCCGCCAGCTGCGCGACAACTTCGACGCCACCCATTAGGTGCTTGGGGGTGCATCCGTGCGCAAACCGCGCTATGTGACGAAAAAACAACCAAGGTGACCCCCGATGCCCGCAGCCGTCGTCAAGCTCGATATCATGTCCGACCCGATCTGCCCCTGGTGCTATATCGGCAAATCCTATCTGGACCGCGCGATGGAGCAAAACCCCGATCATCCGTTCCAGATCGAATGGCATCCCTTTCAGCTGAACCCCGACATGCCCGCCGAAGGCATGGACCGCCGCGCCTATCTCGAAGGCAAGTTCGGTGGCAAGGAGGGTGCGGTGAAAGCCTATGCGCCCGTGGTTGAACACGCGAAAACCGCTGGGCTGAAAATCGACTTCGAGGCGATGAAACGCACGCCGAACACGCTGGATGCGCACCGGCTGATCCACTGGTCCGGTATAGAAGGCCGCCAGACCGCCGCCGTTTCCGCCCTGTTCAAAGCCTATTTCGTCGAAGGCCGCGATATCGGTGATGCCGACACGCTGGCCGACATTGCCGACAGCATCGAAATGGACGCAGCCGTGGTGCGCCGCCTTCTGGCCTCGGATGCCGACCAACAGCTGATCATCGACCGCGACGCGCACAGCCGCAAGATGGGCATCAGCTCCGTCCCGACCTTCATCGTCGCAGGCAAACACGCCGTACCCGGCGCGCAACCACCCGAATTGTGGTCGAAAGTCATCGCCGAGATGTCCGCGCAAGACGACTGAACCGGGAAGCCTGTCGCGCTTGCGTAAAAACCTGCGTAAAAAACTGTGGAAAACGCAGCCACTATGCCGTAATCTCAGCTCTACGAGGGGCATAAGCCTCCGACTATAATTATAAAATAATCTATTGAGCGGGTATTATGGCAGACACACAGGCAGCGCCTCTGAGGGCGCAGAGCGTTTTCATTCGAAATTCAAACGGCCCCGACAGCATCGCGAGCGCCAACAGCATCGCGAGCGGTTCCATAGCCTTGATGCAAAGGCGGGCCCGATGACACACAGCCCCACTACTGTCCTGACCTATGGCAGCTTCGATCTGTTCAATCAGGTTCACGTCCGCCTGCTGCAGCGCCTGTCGCAACTGGGCGACAGCCTGATCGTCGGCTGCTCTACCGATGCCTTCAATGATATCCAGGGCAAACGCTGTGCGATGCCCTTTTCCCAGCGCCGCGACATTCTGGAATCCTGCCGCTATGTCACGCGGGTGATCCCCGAGACCAGCTATGATCAGAAACGGTCGGACATCGTGAACCACAATGTATCGGTCTTTGCCATGAGCAGTGAATGGGCCGGGCAATTCGACGATCTGGGGGATCTGACCCGCGTGGTTTACCTGCCGCAGTCACCTGATCTGCTGCCAGCAGGCCTAATTCAGCGGCAGATTTCAGCCGCCTGAAACCGGCAATTGTCTGATCTGTCTCGCTATATTGCGATCCTGAAAACGCTGGGTTAAACCTGCGCGTGTATGACGCCGTTGCGCGCCAATTCAGGAGCCGACAGCCGATGACCCCCCGCAAGGACCCCACCATCGGTCGCGTTGAATTTATCGCGCTGATGGGCATGATGTTCGCCACCATCGCGTTTTCCATCGACGCGATGTTGCCCGCCCTGCCCCAGATCGCGGACGAGCTGACGGGCGGCGACGCGGCGCAGGCAGCGCTGATCCTGACAGTGTTCCTGATGGGCATGGGGTTGGGCACGTTTTTTACCGGCCCGCTGTCAGACGCGCTGGGGCGCAAACCCGTGGTCTATGCGGGGGCCGGCCTTTATATCGTGTCCGCGATTGTGGGCTGGTACGAAGATACCTTTGCGATGGTACTGGCCGCGCGGTTCTTCCAAGGCCTCGGTGCCGCCGGTCCGCGTGTCGTGGCGCTGGCAATCATCCGCGACCTGTACGAAGGCCGTGGCATGGCGCGCATCATGTCCATCGTGATGATGATCTTTACACTCGTGCCCGCCTTTGCCCCCGCCATGGGTGCTGTGATCATGGGGATCACCGGATGGCGCGGCATTTTCGGTGCCTTCGTGGTTTTTTCCGTGGTGTCGGTCGGCTGGCTCGGCCTGCGGCTGCCCGAAACCCTGCCGCGCGCAGAGCGACGCCCGCTGCGGTTGCGCCTGATGCGCGATGCGGTGATCGAAATGTTCCGCCACCCCACGGTGCGGCTGTCAATCGCCGTGCAGACCCTGATCGTGGCGATGCTGTTTTGCACGCTGATGCTGATCCAGCCGATCTATACCGATGTCTACGCGCGCGGCGACAGCTTTCCGTTCTGGTTCGGGCTGGTGGCACTGGTCTCCGGCCTTGCCAGTCTGACCAACGCGCTGGTGGTGGTGCGGTTGGGCATGCGGCGACTGGTGACATGGGCGCTGGGAACCCAGATCGCGTTCGCCAGCGCGATGATGGTCGTGACCAGCCTGCACCTTTCGGGCGAGTTCTACCTGTTCCTGATCTGGCAGCTTTCACTGTTCTGCACTGCCAGCTTTGCGGTGGGCAACCTCAACGCCATCGCGATGGACCCGATGGGGCATATCGCAGGCATGGCCGCCTCTGTTATCGGCGCGTTTTCAACGCTGGCGGCGGCGGCCATCGCATCCCCTGTGGCGCTGTTTTACAACGGCACCGCAGTGCCGCTGATGATCGCCGTCATGCTGTTCGTGTCCTGCGGCTATGCGCTGATGCTGTGGATGGGCCGGATCGAAAATCGCGGCTGACGATCAGGCCTTTTTGCGGGTCTTCTTCTTCTCGGCCACCAGCTTTTCCGCCAGATCGCGGGCAATGGCAAAGGCCCCCTTGATCTTGTCGCCTTCGGATTTCCAGTCGCGGCGCACCACGATCTTGTTGTCCTTGACCTTGGCCAGCCCGCGCTGATCCTGAATGAAGGTGACCAGCCCCTCGGGCGAGGCGAACTTGTCCTTGTGGAACTGGATCACAGCCCCCTTCGGCCCGCCGTCCAGCTTGGCAATCCCGGCGCGTTTGCACATCGCCTTGATCCGCACCACCAGCATCAGCGTGTTGACCTCGCGCGGGAGCGTGCCGAACCGGTCGATCAGCTCGGCGGCAAAGCCTTCCAGCTCGACCTTGGTGCTCAGACCGCTCAGACGACGGTAGAGGCCCAGACGCACATCCAGGTCCGGTACATAATCCTCGGGAATAAGTACAGGAACGCCCAGATTGATCTGCGGCGCCCATTGTTCGTCGGCCTCACTCAGGCCTTCCATCTCGCCTGCCTTGATCTTGGCAATCGCCTCTTCCAGCATCGACTGGTACAATTCAAACCCGACATCGCGCATCTGCCCCGACTGTTCTTCGCCCAGCAGGTTGCCCGCACCGCGAATGTCCAGATCCTGGCTGGCCAGCGTAAAGCCCGCGCCCAGCGTATCGAGCGAGCCCAGCACACGCAGACGTTTCTCGGCCACCGGCGTCAGCTTAGCACGCGGTTTGGTCGTCAGGTACGCATAGGCACGGGTTTTCGAACGGCCCACCCGTCCCCGTATCTGATAGAGCTGCGCCAGACCAAACATATCGGCGCGGTGCACGATCATCGTGTTGGCGGTGGGAATATCCAGACCGGATTCGACAATGGTGGTTGCCAGCAACACGTCGAACTTGCCGTCGTAAAAGGCGTTCATCCGGTCATCCAGCTCGCCTGCCGCCATCTGGCCATGGGCCACGACATAGGACAGTTCGGGCAATTGCGTCTTAAGGAACTCCTCGATCTCGGGCAGGTCCGACAGGCGCGGCACCACATAAAACGACTGCCCGCCGCGATAATGTTCGCGCAGCAGCGCCTCGCGCACGGTGACGGCGTCGAACTCGCTGACATAGGTGCGGATCGCCAGACGGTCGACGGGCGGCGTGCCGATGATCGACAGATCGCGCACCCCCGTCAGCGACAGTTGCAGCGTGCGCGGGATCGGCGTGGCCGTCAGTGTCAGCACGTGCACGTCCGAGCGCATCTGCTTCAACCGTTCCTTATGCCCCACGCCAAAGTGTTGTTCTTCATCAATAATCAGAAGGCCCAATTCCTTGAACCTTGTATTCTTGGCCAGCAGCGCATGGGTTCCGATGACAATATCGGCGGTGCCGCGCGACATCGCCTCGCGGGTGTTGGAGGCCTGCTTGGTGCTGACAAACCGGCTGAGCGTGTGCACCTCGATCGGAAAACCGCGAAACCGTTCCGAGAAACTCTTGAAGTGCTGCCGTGCCAGCAAGGTCGTGGGGGCAATCACCGCCACCTGCACGCCCGCCATCGCCGCGACAAAGGCCGCGCGCATTGCCACTTCGGTCTTGCCAAAGCCCACGTCACCGACCACCAGACGGTCCATCGGCGCACCGCTGGTCAGATCCTCGATCACATCGCCGATGGCTTTCAGCTGGTCGTCGGTTTCCTCGTAGGGGAACCGCGCGCTGAACGCGTCCCACATGCCCGGAGGCGGCTCAAGCACCGGCGCACGGCGCAGCGCGCGTTCGGCTGCAATGCGGATCAGCTTGTCGGCCATCTCGCGAATGCGCTCTTTCAGCCTGGCCTTTTTCGACTGCCATGCACCGCCGCCCAACCGGTCCAGCAGACCTTCGTCGTGGCCATATTTCGACAGCAGTTCGATGTTTTCCACTGGCAGATACAGCTTTGAATTCTCGGCATATTCCAGCAGCAGGCACTCGTGCGCTGCCCCGGCGGCGGTGATCACCTCCATCCCCAGATAGCGGCCAATGCCGTGATCCACGTGCACGATCAAGTCGCCCGGCGTCAGGCTGGTTGCTTCGGTCAGGAAGTTCTCGGCCCGGCGCTTGCGTTTGGGCTGGCGGATCAGCCGGTCCCCCAGCACGTCCTGCCCGGAAATCACCGTCAGTTGCTTGCCGTCAACCGGCCCCTCAAAGCCATGCTCCAGCGCCCAGACCACCAGATGAAGGCCCCGCTTGCCGATGCGCGTGGCATCGGTGACGGGGATGGTCTCGGACAGGCCCTCATCCTCGATCAGCCCGCTCAGACGTTCGCGCGCCCCGGCAGAGTAGCTTGCCACGACCACGGGGCCGCCCTCGAGCTTTGCTTTAATATGAGAAGCCAAAGCGCCGAAAAGACTGATACTTTCCTGCTGTCGCTCGGGCGAGAAGTTGCGCCCGATGCGCCCGCCTGCATCCACAACGCCGAGACCCGTGGACTGCGCCAGCGCGCGAAACTGCACCACGCGGCGGCCTGCAACGGTGGCCTCCCACGCGGCATCGTCCAGATACAGACCCTGCGGCGGCGCGGGCTTATAGACCGTATCCATCTTGGAGCGGTTGAGCATCGCCAGACGCCGCGTCTCGTATTGGTCGGCAATCGTGTCCCAACGTGCCAGCCGCGTCGGCGTCACCTGATCGTCCAGCGTGATCGCCGCATCGGGCAGATAGTCGAACAGCGTCTCGAGATGATCGTGGAAAAACGCCATCCAATGCTCGGCACCCTGATGCTTGCGGCCTGCGCTTATCGCCTCGTAAAGCGGATCGTCGGTGCCTGCCGCCCCGAATTCCAGCCGGTAGTTCTGACGAAACCGGGTGACCGCCGCCTCGTCCAGAATGATCTCGGACACAGGAGCCAGCTCGATCATATCCAGCTTTTCGGTGGTGCGTTGCGTCGCGGGATCAAACCGGCGCGCGCCGTCCAGCACATCGCCGAACAGATCAAGACGCACAGGCCCCAGATCGCCGGGCGGATAGATGTCGATGATGCCGCCGCGCACCGCGTAATCGCCCGGCTCGATCACCGTGGGCGATTGCACAAAGCCCATGCGCACCAGAAATCCGCGCAAGGACGCATCATTGATCCGGTCGCCCACACGTGCCGAAAACGCGGCCTCGCGCAGCACCGACCGTGCAGGCAGCTTTTGTGTAGCCGCATTCAAAGTTGTCAGCAGGACAAACTTGTCCGGCATCCCGTGGGCAAGCGCGGCCAGCGTCGCCATCCTCTGCGCCGAAATATCGGCGTTGGGCGACACGCGGTCATAGGGCAGACAGTCCCATCCGGGAAAGACGATCACCGGAACATCGGGCGCAAAGAACCGCAGCGCATCGCGCATCGCCGCCAGCCGTTTGTCATCGCGCGCCACGTGGGCCACCGGCACGCCCCGCGCCAGTTCGGCCAGGATGCGGGTGGCGTCGAACCCTTCGGGCGCGCCGGAAACTGTGATATGTGCGGGATCAGTCATAAGCGCGCTTCATGTGGGGCAGTCAGGACCACTGTCAACCGCCCAAAACCCCGATGTTCAGGTTCTGGTACATCCCCCAAAGTGCTGTCACGAAAATCGCCAGCATGCCGATGGCCTGCGTATAGGTGCGGTGCCGCGTCAGACGACGGCGCAGCCCCTCGCCGCTCAGCTGGTCCCGCTCGATCAGCCGTGCGGTGGACAGGTTCAGCGCGCCCACCAGCGACATCGGAAAGCCCAGCAGGAACAGAGCCTGCGCAAACTCGATTCCATAGACCCAGCCCAGCAGCACCAGCATGGTCAGCACAAAACACACCAACCCCAGCAGCCAAAGCCCGGACAGACGTGCGATATACAAGAACCGGTTCACGTTGATGCGCACCAGATCTTCGAGATCTTCCTCGATCTGGCCACCCGCCTTGCGCGCCCGTGCCACCATGTCGAACGGCACACCCAGCACCCAGTGACTGGCGGTGGACCACACGACCGCAAGGGCGATCCAGAACCACAGATTGGAAAAGGACCGCATGTCGATCAGTTCGAAAATTGTTTGATGCCAGTTCAACGCCAGAGCCTTTTGCGTGGATATTGCTTCTCTTACCGCTGCGTTGCGCCAATTCCTACCCTTGCACGGTGCAAATTTACGTGGCACCCAAGAATGACTTTCAAAAAGGCATCATATCATGCGCCCAACGCTAGCACCCTTTCCCGCCGCGCGCCTGCGCCGCACCCGCGCCACGCCCCAGATCCGCGCCTTGGTGCGTCAGAACAAACTGTCTGTGGATGATTTCATCTGGCCCGTGTTCGTGCGCGCAGGCGAAAATATCATGGAGCCCGTGCCCTCGATGCCCGGCGTTTATCGCCGGTCGGTCGACAAGGTGGTCGAGGCCGCGCGCGAGGCAGCCGATCTGGGGATCAACGCGATCTGCCTGTTCCCCTATACCGGACTGGAAGAGCGCACCGAAGAATGTGCGGGCGCATGGGACCCAGAAAACCACGTCAACCGCGCCATCCGCGCGATCAAGGCAGCGGTGCCCGACATCGCAATCATGACAGACGTGGCGCTGGACACCTACAATATCAACGGGCACGACGGCTTTGTCGAAGAAGGCCAGATCGTCAACGACCGCTCGGTCGAGGCCTTGGTCAAGATGGCGCTATCGCAGGCCGACGCAGGTGCCGACATTATCGGCCCTTCGGATATGATGGACGGGCGCATCGGCGCGATGCGGACGGCCTTCGAGGCGGCAGGCCACAGCAATGTGATGATCCTCAGCTATGCCGCGAAATACGCCAGCGCGTTTTACGGGCCTTTTCGCGACGCGGTGGGCGCATCTGCAGCGCTGACCGGCGACAAGAACACCTATCAGATGGACCCTGGCAATTCCGACGAGGCGATGCGCCTGATCGAACGCGATCTGGCCGAAGGGGCGGATATGATCATGGTCAAACCCGGCATGCCTTACTTGGATATCTGCCGCCGCGCCCGCGACACCTTTGGCGCGCCGACCTTCGCCTATCAGGTGTCGGGTGAATACGCGATGATCCAGGCCGCCGCGCAGAATGGGTGGATCGACGGCGACAGGGTGATGATGGAAAGCCTGACGGCGTTCAAACGCGCAGGCTGCGACGGCATCCTGACCTATTTCGCCCCAGCCGCTGCACGTCTGCTGGCCAAGGGCTAAGGCGTTTTTACGGCCGCTTTTGACATCGGGGGTGAAGCGGGGGCGCTTCGGCCCCGGCGTTCTGCGTACCAAAGCGCCAAAAACACAGGCACCGCACCGCCCATCGGCGCCTTCGCGCGTGACAGGTGGCAATCTTGCGCCTATAGTTTCGGCCAAGACCGGACAACCGGCACCAGAGCAACAAACACAGGCGGTTTACAATGACCTTACCCACCCTCTCACGCCGGGCCTTTGCGCTTGGAGCACTTTCCTCAACCGCGGCTCTGGCTGCTTGTGGCAATGGCGTCGGCGGACGCGGTCCTGCCACAATCGATGCCCGCGTCGATGCCACACTGGCGGAAATGTACCGCCTTTACCCCAACACCCAGTCGCTGGCGCAAAAAGCCAACGGCATGCTGGTGATGCCCTTGGTGACCGAAGCGGGCCTTGGATTTGGCGGCGCCTACGGGCGCGGTGCGCTGCGGGTGAACAATGTGACGGTGGATTATTATTCCATGACCAAAGCGTCGGGTGGTCTTCAGATCGGCGCGCAGCAATATGCCCACGTGCTGTTCTTCATGACCCAGGACGCGCTGACAGGCTTCCGCCGGTCGCCCGGCTGGGCTGCTGGTGCGGATCTGGGGTATGTCATTTCGGATCAGGGCGACAGCGTGAACGCCGAAACCACAACGGCGCTGGCCCCGGTTCTGGCTGCCGTGTTCGGCCGCGCGGGCCTGCGCATCGGTGCGACGCTGGAAGGCACCAAATATTCGCGGATCATTCCGTGATTTTGCACCGCATCTGAAGGGCTGCGCTCGTATTCATCGGGCCGTCAAATCCAGAACGGGCACGAAAACGCAAAACACCCGCGCTTTGCGGGTGTTTTCGTTTCAAAGGGGCCCGGGCAGCACCTCAGCCCATCGCGCGCAGACGTTTGATCAGGCTTGAGGTGTCCCACCGGCCGCCACCCAGTTTCTGCACATCCTTGTAGAACTGGTCGACCAGCGCAGTGACCGGCAGCGACGCGCCGTTTTCATCTGCCGTGTCCAGACAGATACCCAGATCCTTGCGCATCCAGTCCACTGCGAACCCGTGGTCGAATTTGTCGTCCAGCATGGTCTCGAAGCGGTTCGCCATCTGCCACGATCCCGCAGCGCCCTGGCTGATCACCTCGACGACCGCGCGCCCGTCAAGGCCCGCTTTTTCGGCAAAATGCAGCGCCTCGGACAGGCCCTGCACCAGACCCGCGATGGCGATCTGGTTGCACATCTTGGTCTTCTGGCCAGCGCCACTTTCACCCAGGCGGCGGCAGATCTTGGAATAGACTTCCATGATCGGCAGCGCCCGGTCATAGGCACCCTGATCGCCACCGCACATGATCGACAGCGCGCCGTTTTCGGCCCCCGCCTGCCCGCCCGAAATCGGCGCATCGACAAAGCTGATCTGGGCCGCATCGGCGGCGGCATAAAGCTCGGCTGTGACCTGCGCCGACACGGTGGTGTGGTCGATGAATATCGCACCGCTGGTCATGCCCTTGAACGCACCCTTATCGCCTACACAGACCGCGCGCAGATCATCGTCGTTGCCCACACAGGAGATCACAAAATCGGCACCTTTGGCCGCCTCGAACGGCGTTTTCGCCAGCGCACCGCCGTTGTCGTCGACCCAGTTCTGCGCCTTGGAGGTGGTGCGGTTGTACACAGTGACGTCGTGGCCTGCCTTTTGCAGGTGCCCCGCCATAGGTGCGCCCATCACGCCCAAACCCAGAAATGCCAGCTTTGCCATTCGATCTTCCTTTTACGTGGATGTTGCCTATCGCTTGCGCCTTTCCTATCAGTCAGGCACATCGGGTCAACTGTGCAAGCAAAGTGAGAGGCCGTCTATGGCTGTGGTATTTCGGTGGCTGGTGCGCTTGACCTCCGGGCTGATCGTGTTGGCGGTGCTGGGTGTGGGGATGATCTATTATCTCGCCTCGCGGTCCCTGCCTGCCTATGACGCGACGCTGAAGGTTTCGGGCCTGGGCGCGGATACCGAAATCATACGCGACAACGCCAATGTTCCGCACATTCTGGCGCAGAGCGACGCCGACGCGTTCTTTGCATTGGGGTTCGTCCATGCACAGGACCGGCTTTGGCAGATGATGCTGCTGCGGCGCACCGCACAGGGGCGTCTGTCGGAAGTGTTCGGCACCAAGACGGTGGAGACCGACAGCTTTATACGCCGTCTGGATATCTACCGGCTGGCGGTGCAATCGGTAGCGGCACAGACACCAAAGACCATCACGGCGCTGGAAGCTTATTCCGCAGGTGTGAACGCACGTATCACCCAGATCAACCAGGAGGCGCTGGGGCGTGGCGCACCCGAATTCTTTGTATTTCCGATGGCGCTGGCCCCCTGGCAACCCGCCGACAGCATCGCCATAGGCAAGCTGATGGGGCTGCAACTGTCGGGCCAGCTCGACGCCGAAGTGCTGCGCGCGCGAATGTCGCTGGCGCTGCCCGATCCCGAACGTCTTAAGGACATCCTGCCCGATGCGCCGGGTACTGGCGTGGCAGCATTGCCGGAATATTCGGCGCTGGTGCCGGATGTACCACGCTATGCCGCAGCACAGCCGCAGCAGATCGACCTGATGTCGCCGTTCGGACCCGAGGCCTTTGCCGGTGCGTCAAACGCATGGGCTGCCGATCCTTCACGTTCGGCGTCGGGCGGGACGTTGCTGGCCAATGACCCGCATCTGGGCTTTACCGCCCCCGGCATCTGGTATCTGGCGCGGCTGGATCTGGCCGCTGGCGGCGTGATCGGGGCCACGATCCCCGGCATGCCAACGGTGCTGACCGGACGGTCCGACGATCTGGGCTGGGGTGTGACAACGGCCTATGTCGACGATCAGGATCTGTTCATCGAAGAGCAGAACCCCGACAACCCCACACAATACCGCACGCCCGACGGCTGGAAAGACTTCGAGACCCGCAAGTCGATCATCACCATCAAGGACGCAGCACCGATCACGCTGACACTGCGCTGGACCGACAACGGCCCGGTGTTGCCCGGCGGCTTCAAGAACATCGGCACGGTCACCCCAGCGGGCCATGTCGCAGCACTCGGTTGGACGGTCCTGTCACCCAACGACACATCGGTCAGTGCGGCGGTCGAGTTGATGTCAGCGCGCGACGTGGCCGAAGCGATCAACGCTTCGGAACTGCTGATCGCACCGGCGCAGAACCTGACGCTGGCCGATCGCGACACCATTGCGATGAAAACCGTGGGGGCGGTGCCGCGCCGCGATCCGGCGCACCAGTCCAAGGGGCGGATGCCGTCCTTTGGCTATCTGCCCGAGAACAACTGGCAGGGTGTGATGCCCTTCGCCTCCAATCCCGGTTTCGTCGCACCTTTGGGCGGTATTCTGGGCAATACCAACAACAAGACGGTCGACCGGCCCTTTCCCAACCACCTGACCTATCGCTGGGGCGACACCCAGCGCATCCAACGCTGGAACCGGCTGATGCAGGCACGTCAGGTGCACACCCGCGACAGTTTCATCGAAGCGCAACTGGACACGGTCAGCACCACGGCGCGGACGCTGCTGCCGCTGATCGGGGCCGAGTTGTGGTTCACTGGAGAAGCCGCCCCCGAAGGCGGCGCCGAACGCCAGCGCCAGCGGGCACTGGCGCTGCTGGCCGAATGGAACGGCGAGATGAACGAACACCTGCCCGAGCCGCTGATCTATGCCGCATGGCTGCGCGCCCTGCAGGACCGGATCGTGCGTGATGACATCGGGCCGCTGGCCAACGAGCTTGTCCATGTGGAGCCGCTGCTGATCGAGCGCGCCTTTCGCGATGTAGACGGCGCATCGGCCTGGTGCGACGTGCGCCAAAGCGCACCCGTCGAGACCTGCCCAGACATGGCCCGGATGGCGCTGGACGACGCGCTGGTCTGGATCGGCGAGACATATGGCACCCAGTTGGAATCGCTGCGCTGGGGCGATGCGCACCAGGCCGTCCACGACCACCCGGTGCTGGGAGATGTCCCGCTGCTGCGCTATTTCGTGAACATCCGTCAAAGCACCTCTGGCGGCGACAATACCCTGCAACGCGGGCTGACGCGCGGCGGCCCCGGCGCCAATGCGTTCGAGAACGTGCACGGGGCGGGCTACCGCGGGGTCTATGACTTTGCCGATCCCGACAGTTCGGTCTTTGTCGGGTCCACCGGCCAGTCCGGACATTTCCTGTCGCGCCATTACGACGATATGGCACAGCTGTGGCGGCGCGGAGAGTATATTCCGATGTCGCTGGATCAGGGGCTCGCGCGGGCGGCATCGGTGGGCATCACCAAACTGGAACCTGCCACACCATGACAACGCTGCTGTTCAACAAACCCTTTGGCGTGCTGCCCCAGTTCACCGACCGGGGCAGCCCTACGACGCGACCCACCCTGTCGGACTATATAGATGTGCCACAGGTCTACCCCGCAGGACGGCTGGACCGTGACAGCGAGGGGTTGATGGTGCTGACCTCGGACGGAGCACTTCAGGCGCGGATATCGCACCCCAAGTTCAAGCAGCCCAAGACCTATTGGGTGCAGGTCGAAGGCACGCCCACCGAAGCCCATATGGCGCAGCTGCGCGCGGGCGTGACGTTGAAGGACGGGCCGACCCTGCCCGCAAAGGCCCGCCTGATGGAAGAACCCGCAGATCTGTGGCCGCGCACGCCGCCGATCCGCGTGCGCAAGACGGTGCCGGATGGGTGGTTCGAGCTGACTCTGACCGAAGGCCGCAACCGTCAGGTGCGCAGGATGACCGCCCATGTCGGACTGCCGACCTTGCGGCTGGTGCGCGTCAGTATCGGTGACTGGACGCTGGACGGGCTTGAAAACGGCAGCTGGCGGCGTATCGAGGTCTAGGTGGGGGGATTTAGGGGGGCGCTGCCCCCAAGCGCCTGCGGCGCTTTCCCCCGGGATATTTTCGGCCAAAAGAAAGCTGGTTTGAACTGGTTCGCGTTTCAGACCCGTTCGAATTGCGCGCGTTGTTTGGGGGTCCAGCGGACAGTGATGGCGAAGCCGTCTTCGTCCTGTACCTCGTCCACGGCGACGCCTTCGGAGAAGAGCCATGCGCGTTTCTTGCCTTGGGCAAAGCTGAGGCGCAATTGCTCTTCGCTGACGCGGCCCTGAAGCGCCTCCGAGATGATCGACATGAAGCTGTCGACGCCCTTGCCGGTCAGCGCCGACATGGCGATGATATCTTCGTCGCGCGCAGCGCGGGCCTGCGCTGCATCGGCGTCAATCTCGGGCAGCAGGTCGATCTTGTTCCAGATCTCGAACATCGGACGCTCGTTGCCGACGCCAAGCGTGGTCAGGATCTCGCGCACGTCCTGAGCCTGATCTTCGGTCTCGGGGTGCGAGATATCGCGGACGTGGCAGATGATGTCGGCGGCCAGCACCTCTTCGAGGGTGGCGCGGAAGGCGGCGACCAGTTCCGTGGGAAGGTCGGAGATAAAGCCCACGGTATCGGACAGGATGATTTCGGGGCCATCGTCCAGCTCGACACGGCGCATGGTGGGGTCGAGCGTGGCAAAGAGCATGTCTTCGGCAAGGACGTTGGCGCCGGTCAGACGGTTGAAAAGTGTGGATTTGCCCGCGTTGGTATAGCCCACGAGGGCCACGATCGGGAACGGTATCTTGGCGCGCGCGGCACGGTGCAGGGTGCGGGTCTTGACGACCTTTTCCAGCTGGCGGCGCAGGCGCACCAGTTGCAGGTCGATCGCGCGGCGGTCGGCCTCGATCTGGGTCTCACCGGGGCCACCGACAAAGCCAAGCCCGCCGCGTTGGCGTTCAAGGTGGGTCCAGGCGCGCACCAGACGGGTGCGCTGGTAATTCAGCGCGGCCATCTCGACCTGCAACACGCCCTCGCGGGTGGCGGCACGGTCGCTGAAAATCTCGAGAATCAGGCCGGTGCGGTCCAGCAGCTTGACCCCCCACGCCTTTTCGAGGTTACGCTGCTGCACCGGTGTGACGGGGCCGTCGACCAGCACCAGCTCGATTTCTTCGGCTTTGAAACGAGCGCGCAGTTCTTCGATCTTGCCTTTGCCGAACAACTTGCCCGCGTGCACCTTTGGCAACGGCACGACAAGTTCGCCCGCCACATGAAGATGCGGCAGCGCGTGGGCCAGCGCCACGGCTTCGGCAATGGCCAGTGCGGCACCACGCCGGTTGCGGTCAGATTTGATATCGGGATGCAACACAAAGGCCCGCGTCATCCGCGGCCCTTCACTGTCGTCCAACTGGAATGGAGGTTTGCTCAAGAGGCGTCTTCGCCCTCGTACAGGCTGATCGGCTGGCTAGGCATGATCGTCGAAATGGCATGTTTATATACCAGTTGCGACTGACCATCACGGCGCAGCAAAACGCAGAAGTTGTCAAACCACGTGATCACGCCTTGCAATTTCACCCCGTTGATCAGGAAAATCGTCACGGGCACCTTGGTTTTGCGCACGTGGTTCAGGAAGGCATCCTGCAAATTTTGTCTGTCCGAAGCCATGTCGGTCTTACCTTTTTTCTTGTTAGCAGGCTTGCGGATCAAGCCATCCCTCGTTGCGCAATAGTATGAAGACCAAGTTACAGAGTTTCCAGCCCAAAATCAGCAAGGTGGCGGCCTGTGGCGACGCTGCATCCCCCCTGTGGCTTAACTGCGCCACAATCCCGGCGACAGCAATGCGATAATCGCCAGTGTCTCGAGCCGACCCAGCACCATCGCCGCCGCAAACACCGACTTGGCAGCGGGCCCCAGCTCTTGCAGGCGGATCGGTTCGTCGCCCGCCCAGGTCAGCAGCGGGCCGGTGGTCGACAGGGCCGCGACCGCCATCGTCATCGCCGCTTCGAACCCGACGCCCAAGCCTGCCAGCACCGTGGTGACCAGCGCCAGACTCATGGCGAACAGCATGAAGAACACCCAGGCGATAAACGCCCCGCCCTTGAGCACCCGCCGGCCCAGCATGGTGCTGCCGCTGACGGAGGACGGATGCACCAGCTTTTCCATCTCGCGCAGGCCCGCCTGATAGAGCGCAAAGACCCGCAGCAGCTTCACCCCGCCCGCCGTCGTGGCCACCCCGCCGCCAATCAGCGCAAGGCCCATCAGGATCATCCCCGGTGTCGCCAGCCCCGACCAGTTTTGCGCCGTTTCCCAATGCGTGCTGGCAAAGCCGGTGGTGGTCAGGAACGACAGAACCGTGAACACGCTGCCCCACAGCGCCTGCCAGGCCGAGATCAGACGATCCTGTTCACCGACATCGAAGGCACCCACAAAATGCCGCAGAAACAGGATCAGCGGCACGCCCAGCACCAGGGCGATGCCGATGCGAAACTCGGGGTCGTTGCGCAGGCCGCCGCTTTCGGATGTGACGGTGTCAGTGGAAAAGGTCATGCGCGATAGCGCGAACAGCATGAACAGCGCCATCACCATTTCACCGCTGATGCCGGAGCTTGAGCCCGACAAGCCGCCCACCGGCGAAATGCCCGAGGTCGCCATCACCGACATCGCGTGGCACAGCGCCACCAGTGACCTGTCGCCCCCGGCAATCAGCAAGATCCACAGCAGGATCGTCAGCCCCAGATAGATCGGCACCAGCGCCTTGGTCACCTTGACCAGCCGCGCACGACCTTCGGGGTGCTGAAATCGAAACCCCCGCTCCTCATACCGCCCCGGCTCGGCACGGGCTGTCACTTCGAACCCGCCCAGGTTCAGCGGGGCCAGAATGGCGCTGGCGGCGATCCACATCAACAGCCCGCCCATCCAGCCGACCTGCGCGCGCCACAGGTTCAGCGTATCGTTCAGCCGCCCCGGCGTGTCGAAAAGCGTGGCGCCCGTGGTGGTGACCGAGCTGACCATTTCGACATAGGCATTCAGAAACGACGTGGTACCAAGCCCCTCGTAAAAGGGCACGGCCAGAAACACAGGCAGCACGGTGAAGGCACAAAAAAGGCTCATCAGCGGGCCAAGCGTGCCATGACGCGGGGCGCGGCCCGCATGGGCAAGGGCGATCAGGACAAAAAGCAAGATGCCAAGCAAGGCAGAATACAGGAACGCCCGCGCCGTCGCCAGTTCGCGGATCACCCCGCCGTGGATCGCAGGCACCAGCATCAGCACCGACGCCACCCCGAACATCAGCAAGAACAGCGGCAGCTGCAGAACGCGATCCTGAAGGGCGGACGGCTGCGCCATGTCAGAAGAAGTCGATGGACACTTGCATCAGCCGCTCGACCTCGGGGACATCCTTGGCCAGGCTGAAGATCGCGATCACGTCGCCTTCGTCGATGCGGGTGGACGACATCGGGCGGATCACTTCGCCGCCCTTGCGCACGGCACCGACCAGCACGCCTTCGGGAAATTCGATCTCGCCGATCTTGCGCCCCGCGAGGGGCGAGGTCGACAGCACTTCGGCCTCGATCACCTCGGCTTCGGCGTCTCCGATGGAATAGACCGAGCGCACCCGCCCGTGCCGGATGTGACGCAGGATCGACGACACCGTGGTGGCGCGCGGGTTGATATAGGCGTCGATCCCCAGAGGGCCCATCATCGGCACCAGCGTCGGGTCGTTGATCAGCGCGATGGCATAGGGGCAGCCTTCGGTCTTGGCGCGCACGGCGGCCAGCATGTTGGTCTTGTCGTCGTCGGTCACGGCCAGCATCGCATCGGCACGCGACACGCCCGCCTCGTGCAGCAGCGCCACATCCAGACCGTCGCCATTCAGCACGATCGTCCGCTCAAGCGCCTCTGCGGCACGTTCGGCAATCTTGCGGTTCTTCTCGATGATCTTGGTGCGCACGCGGTGGGTGCGCTTTTCCAGCTCGGCCGCGACGGCCAGCCCGACATTGCCGCCGCCCACCAGAATGATGCGTTCCTGTTTGGCCAGTTTCTTGCCGAAAATCTCCATCGTGCGGGCCACATCATCCACGTGACAGAACACATAGCAATCGTCGCCGACGAACAGCTGGTCCTTGGCCTCGGGCGTGAACAGCGTGCCATCACGGCGCACACCGACCACGACCGCGCGCAGGGTCGAAAACAGGTCGGTAAGCTGGCGCAGGGGCGTGTTCACCACCGGGCATTCTTCCTCGATGGTGATGCCCAGCAGGTGCGCCTTGCCGTCCATGAAGCGTTCGGTGTCGAAGGCGGCCGTGGTGTGCAGACGTTGAAGTGCAGCCGCCGCGACCTCGCGTTCGGGGCTGATCACCACGTCGATGGGCATGTGATCACGGCGGTAGAGGTCGGAATAGATCGCATCAAGGTACGACTGCGACCGCAGCCGCGCGATCTTGCGATTTATGCCGAAAACCGAGTGCGCGACCTGACAGGTGACCATGTTCACCTCGTCCGAATGGGTGGCAGCGATGATCATATCGGCGTCTCGCGCACCTGCACGGTCCAGGACGTTAGGATAGCTCGCATAGCCCGCGACGCCCTGCACATCCAGCGAATCCGTGGCGCGCCGCACCAGATCGGGGTCGCTGTCGACCACGGTTACATCGTTGCGTTCATTCGAGAGGTGTCGTGCGATCTGCCAGCCAACTTGACCCGCACCGCAAATGATGACCTTCATGCGTTCCTTGCCCCTTTGGCAATCGCAACCATAGTGATCCGAAACATCTGAATGACAGATGGTCGAAACCGGGTCAATTCAATTGTAAATCGTAAGGATCTGCGGCAAGGTCGGCGCATGAAAACCCCATTTGCCGCCCTGATCGTGATGCTTGCGCTGCCTGCCTGTGCACCGCTGACGCTGTACTATCAGCCCGGCGTGCCTGTCGCCAAGCTGGAGCGTGACACCACCGCCTGTCAGGTGCGCGCGCTGCGCGATGCGCCCGTCGCCAATCAGGTGCGCCGCACGCCGCCCACCTATGTGCCGCCGCGCCGTATCTGCAATTCGGCTGGCGCGTGCAGCACTACGGGCGGGTACTACCTGCCCGGTGAAATCTACACCTACGATGTGAACGGCCCGCTGCGCAAAAGGGTCGAGACTCAGTGCATGGCCGATCTGGGGTACAGTCCCGCCAGCATTCCGGCCTGTCCACAGGGGGTCAAACAGGCCGCTGTTCCGGCGGCAACCGCGACACTGCCGCGTCTGACATCAAGGTCCTGCGCAATCCGCAATCCCGATGGCAGCTTTCAGATCGTCAACCAGGGCTGATGCCGCGCGGGGCGCAATGCCCCGCAAAGCGCCCTCTCAGTCTTCGTCCTCTTCATCCATATGCGCCACCCGCGCACCGGCCTTGGAAGACGTAACCACGCCAAGGCTTTTGAGCTTGCGGTGCAGGGCCGAGCGTTCCATGCCAACAAAATTGGCCGTGCGGCTGATATTGCCGCCGAAACGGTTGATCTGCGTCAGCAGGTATTCACGCTCGAACGCCTCGCGGGCGTCACGCAGCGGCAATGTGGCCAGCGACCCCGAGAGCACGACGCGTCCCTCTTCGCCGCCAGAGGAATCGTCGGTTCCGGGCAGTTCTCGCGCCTCGATCGGACCCGTGCCATCGCCAAGGATCAGCACCCGCTCGATCAGATTTTTCAGCTGGCGCACGTTGCCCGGCCAGACCATCGTCTGCAGCAGCGCCTGCGCCTCGTCGGTGATCTCGCGTTTGGGCAGGCCTTGGGTGGCGTTGAATTCCTCGATGAAATGTCCGGCCAGAACCGGAATGTCCTCGCGCCGGTCTTCCAGCGACGGCACGGCGATCGGCACCACGTTCAGACGGTGAAACAGCTCCTGCCGGAAGGTTTCGGCAGCGATGGCCTGTTCCAGATTGCGGTTGGTCGACGAGATGACCCGCAGATCGACGCGCACCTTGTCGTTGCCACCAACGCGGGTGAATTGCTGGTCAACCAGCACGCGCAGGATCTTGGACTGGGTGCCCAGCGGCATGTCAGCAACTTCGTCAAAGTAGATCACGCCGCCGTGGGCCTGTTCCAGCAATCCCGGCTCGACGCCGCGTTCAGTGCTTTCGCGGCCGAACAGGACTTCTTCCATGCGGTCAGGGGCGACGCCTGCGCAGTTGACCGTGATAAACGGCGCCGACGCGCGACTGCTATGGGCGTGGATATAACGCGCCGCAAGCTCCTTGCCCGCACCCGCAGGCCCGGTCAGCATCACCCGACCATTGGACTTGGTGACTTTATCCAGCTGCGAAATCAATCCCTTGAACGAAGTACTTGATCCAATCATCTGGGTCGTGCCGCTGTCCTGCCGCCGCAAGCTGTGGTTTTCGCGGCGCAGGCGCGAGGTTTCCATCGCGCGGCGGATCACTACCAGCAATTGATCGATGTTGAATGGCTTTTCGATAAAGTCGTAAGCGCCCTGTTTGATCGCGGCGACGGCAATCTCGATATTCCCGTGGCCCGAGATGATCACCACCGGCACATCCGGGTTGTCACGCTTGACCGTCTTGAGGATGTCGATGCCGTCCATGCGGCTGTCTTTCAGCCAGATATCCAGGATCATCAGCGCCGGGGCCTCGGTGTTGATGGCGCTCATCGCGTCGTCGGAATTGCCCGCCAACCGCGTGGCAAAGCCTTCGTCCTTGAGGATATCGGAAATCAGTTCGCGGATATCGCGCTCGTCGTCAACAATCAGAATGTCACTCATGTTACCTCACTGTTTTTACGTTGCGGCGTCAGAGGCAGTGTAATGACCGCCATAGCGCCGAAATGCGTTTGGCCCTCGAATACGGGCGCGTCTTCCAGAGCCAGCGTGCCGCCATGCTCTTCGATAATTTTCTTCACGATCGGCAGGCCCAGACCCGTACCGCTGGACCTTGTGGTCACGTAAGGCTCGAACAAACGGGCGCGGTCTTCGGGCAGACCGATGCCATTGTCCGCAATCTGGATGATTGCACGATTGTTCAAGGTTTCAAGGTGGATGCTCACACGTGGCTTCAATCCGTCGGGTGGATTGTTTTCCTGAAGTGTCTCAATGGCTTCCCCGGCGTTCTTTATGAGGTTTGTCAGCGCCTGACCAATCATCGTGGCGTCCAGATCGGTGTTCAGGGGCGCATCGGGCAGATAGGCGTCGATGATCACACCGGGTTGGCCTGCGCGTTGCAAGGTGACCGCATCCCGCACGATCTTGGCGAGATCGTGGTTTTGCCGGTCAGGCTCGGGCATCCGCGCGAATTTGGAAAACTCGTCAACAATGCGCCGCAAGTCGTTGGTTTGGCGCACAATCACATCTGTCATCTGCTCCAGACTGTCGCTGTCTTCGCCCACTTTCGACGAGAACTTGCGTTTGATGCGTTCGGCGCTCAGCTGAATCGGGGTCAGCGGATTCTTGATCTCGTGGGCGATCCGGCGTGCAACATCGCCCCAGGCCGCCATCCGCTGGGCACTGACCAGATCAGTCACGTCGTCAAAGGCCACCACATAACCTTCTAGCCGCCCGTCTTCAGTACGCCGCGTGGCCATGCGCACCAGCAGGTTTTCCAGATGGCCGCTGCGACTGACCTTGACCTCGCCTTGGGTGACTTCCTGAAGAGTGTCCTTCAACGTATTGAAAAGAGGTCCAAACTCGGGGACGGCTGCCGATATCGCGATTGACTGGTTGTTCTCCTGCCAGTCCAGCAACCGTTCTGCCGACCGGTTCACAAAGGCCACGCGCCCTTCGGGGTCCAGCCCGACGACGCCCGAGGTGACCGAGCTGAGCACGGAATCAAACAGACGGCGGCGGCGCTCGATCTGGCGGGTGTTATCCAGCAGCGTGTCACGCTGCGCCTTGATCTGGCGGGTCATCTGGTTGAAATACCGACCCAGCATCGCAATCTCATCGTCGCCTTCCTCTTCGCGCACACGTACATCCATGTCGCCCGCGCCCACGCGCTGCGCCGCTCCGGTCAGTCGGCCAACCGGCCCCGACAGCCGCTCGGCAAACCAAAGACCCAGCCAGATCGCGGCAAGGATCAGAATAACGGCAAAGCCCAGATAAAGCAGGCCAAACTCAAACAGCACCCGCCCCCGATCCGCTTCGAGCTGCTGGTACAGCCGCACGGTTTCCTGGGTTTCGTCCAGCAGCGACAGGATTTCCCCATCCACATCGCGACTGACATATAGAAACCGATCGACTGACGTGGTCAGCGGCAGCAGCGCACGGAATTCGTTGTTGGGCCAGTCCTCGATCACCAGCAGGCCCGACGCGCGGGCCTCTTCCAGTTGGGCCGCGCTGGGTTCTTCGTAGTCGAACAGATACGACCGGTCGCCACGGGCACGAATTTCGCCAGTGCCGTCGATCAGATAGGCCTCGCGCAGACCACGCTGAATCTGGCGCTGTCCGGCGGCCAGAGTTTCGATGTCGCTCTCGCTGGGCTCGGTGCGCCGGATGCGGTCGATGAATTCGGCCAGCGCGCGGGCGTCTTCGATCAAATCGTCGTTCTGCTCGGCCTCATAGGCTTCGGCAGCGGCAAGGGACGATCCGACAACGTTGCTGACCCGGTCCGAAAACCAGCCCTCAAGCCCGATGTTCACCGTCAGCCCGGCAAACACCGCCACCGTCACCGTCGGGATCAACGCCATCAGCGCAAAAACGCCGGTCAGCCGCAAATGCAGTCGCGAACCCGCCGATTTTGCCCGCCGTGCGGCGATCAGGCGGGCAACCTGGCTCATCACCAAGGCTGCGACCACAAGGATGTAGACAAAGTCGGCCAGCAGAATCAGGCGCAGTGAAATGTTGCTGGTGCCCTGATCCAACGGCCCCAAAATCAGGAATGTCGCAAGCGCCAGCACCGGGCCCAGAATGACCAAACCCAGCGTCGCTACGTTGCGCACACGCTTTTGGCGGCGCAAACGCCCCATTGTTGCCCAACGTGATTGCCGTGTCCGGGTTGCCACCCTGCACCCACCTGTTGATGCGGTGCCCGCAAGCACCTACCGCCATATATCGTGGTCCTGATCCGAAAGTGTTCGAATGGCCACGGTTTGATGTGGCAGTTTTACATCATCTTTCGACCGCGTGTCACCTGTATTCCAAGGTCCGTGATCTTCTTGCGCAGGGTATTTCGGTTGATCCCCAGAAGTTCGGCGGCTTTGGCCTGATTTCCGGCGGTGGCGGACAGGGCAATCTCGATCAGCGGCGCTTCGACTTCGCGCAGAATGCGGCCATGCAGGCCCGCAGGGGGCAACATATCGCCGTGCAGATCAAAATAGCGCTGCAGATGGCGCGAGACCGACGCACCCAGCTTTTCGGTGTCGCCCACCGCTTGCAGCGGTTCCATCTCCGGCTGGCTGCCTAGCGCCTGTTTGACTTCCGTGGCGGAAATCTCGGGCAGACGGCTGGTCAGACCCAGACGGCGCACGGTGTTTTCCAGTTGGCGCACGTTTCCGGGCCATGAATAGGTGCGGAACACCTCTGCCGCCTCTTCCGAAAGGGTGCGTTGGGCGGCGCCGGATTTGTCGCCGCGCGCCAGAAAGTGGTGCGCCAGCAGCGGAATATCGTCCACACGCTCACGCAACGACGGCACGTGCAGCGTCGCACCGCTCAGCCGGTAGTACAGATCCTTGCGTACTGCGCCGCTTTCCATCGCGGCGGCCAGATCGGTCTGGCTGGTTGCCAGAAAACGCGGCACATCATCGCCCGAGACATCGGTCATGCGCACAATACGCGCCTGTATTTCGTCGGGAATATCGCCAATCTCGTCGATCAACAGCGTCCCGCTCCGCACCCGCGCCATCACTCGCGCAGGCCCTTCGATATCGACCAGATCGGCCGGGGTCACCGAGACGAAAGGCTGCGAACGCCGGTCAGAGAAATCGTGAATTGCACGCGCGATCAAAGACTTGCCCGTGCCGCTTTCGCCCCAGATCAGCACCGGAAGGTCGGTGTTCATCACTTGCGCGACCACACGGTAGAGTGCTTGCATCACCGGCGTGCGTCCGACCAGCGGCAGATCGTCGGGGCGGTCATCCTCGGCCGTCTGAATCCTGGGGCGGCTTTGCTTGCTTTCCAATGCGCGCGCGGTGCGTTTCATCAGGTC
Source organism: Sulfitobacter sp. (assembly GCA_024636445.1). GTDB lineage: Bacteria > Pseudomonadota > Alphaproteobacteria > Rhodobacterales > Rhodobacteraceae > Pseudosulfitobacter. Next base: position 22,837 of record JAGXHE010000011.1, on the reverse strand, counting down.
CGGCAGATCGAAGGGCTTGGGCAGATAATCATAGGCGTCGGCGTCGGCGGCCTGAATGGCCGTCATAATGGTGTTCTGCGCCGAGATAACGATCACCGGCAGGCCGGGGCGATCCTGCGCAATTTTCGGCAGCATTTCCAATCCGTTGCCATCAGGCATCATGACGTCGGTAATGACGACATCACCTTTGCCCTCGCCGACCCAGCGCATCAGCGTCGTCAGCGAAGACGTGGCGTGCACCTTGCACCCTGCCCGCGTCAGCGCCTGCGTCAAAACCGTGCGAATTGTGCGATCATCGTCCGCAACCAGAACCGTGCCGTCCATACTTTAGACTTCCTTTTTTTACTTAATCTTGTTGGTTGCGCGGGCCAGCGACAACCGGAACACGGTGCGTCCGGGCACCGAGGTGACCGAGATCGAACCGCCATGGTCCGAGATGATCTTGCTGACCAGCGCCAGCCCGAGGCCGGTGCCGTTTTCACGGCCCGAAACAAAGGGATCGAACACATCTGCCTTGATCGCGTCGGGCAGGCCGGGGCCATCGTCGATGATCTCGATCTGAAGCGGCAGCGAGCGACCGGTTCCGTCCGACCTGCGCAGGCGGAACGAGTGCTCGAAATAGCTGCGCAGGCGAATGGTTCCGCCGTCCTTGCCTGCCGCTTCAGAGGCGTTTTTCAGCAGGTTCAGCACCACTTGCAGCAACTGGTCGGGATCGCCGTGGGCCATCGGCAGCGAGGGGTCGTAGTCCTCGATGATCTTCATCTGAGCGCCAAAACCCAACAGCGCCGAACGTCGTGCACGGTCCAGCACGTCGTGGATGTTGACCTCGCGAAAGTCGGGCGGCGACAGGTTGCCGAACTGTTCGACCTGCTCAAGCAGTTTGACGATGCGGCGGCTTTCCTCGACGATCAGGTCGGTCAGTTCCAGATCGTCCTTGCTCAGGCTCATGCTCAGAAGTTGCGCGGCGCCGGTTATCCCTGCCAGCGGGTTCTTGATCTCGTGGGCCAGCATTTCCGCCATGCCGATGGCGGATTTCGCCGCCGATTTGACGCTGTCGTGCTGGGTGATGCGCCCGGCCATTTCGCGCGGGCTGATCAGCATGATCATCTGCCCCGGCGCGCCCTGAAGCGGGGCGATCTGCAACGCACATTGCAACGGTGCACGCTGGCCGCCACCCACATCGACGTCATTGACGAACAGCGGCGCTTCGAAATTGCGGGCGCGGGCAAAGGCCTCTTCCAGTGGCGAGTCGACGTTGACCTGATCCCAGACCGGCACACCAACCACGGACTTGGCCGAGACGTTCAGGAACCCTTCTGCGGCGGCGTTGATTTCCAGGATACGGTCGTCAGCATCAATCAAAAGCGCGGGCACGGGCAGCGATGCCCAGATATCTGCAGCGGGGCTCATGCGGCCACCTGTCCGGTCCAGGGCGACAGCGCGTCGGGCAGCAGCCGCATTGCCTCGTTCGGGGTCTTAGCGGTCAGCACGGCGCGGCGCAGATCGGCAGAGGTGCCCGCCGTGTCCATGTACCAGCCCAGATGTTTGCGTGCGACGCGCAGACCCAGAACCGTGCCATAGAATTCCAGCATCTCGGTGTAATGCGCCATCACCATCTGTGCGAATTCCTGCCCGACGGGCACTACGGGGGCGGGCGTGCCATAGAGCGCATGGGCCACTTCGGCCAAAAGCCAGGGCCGCCCTTGGGCACCGCGCCCGATCATCACGCCGTCGGCGCCTGATTGGTCCAGTGCCTGCCGCGCGGTGGCCACGTTCACGATATCGCCGTTGGCGATCACCGGAATGCTCACCGCATCCTTGACCCCACGGATCGCCGCCCAGTCGGCGCGGCCCTTGTAGAACTGGCAGCGGGTGCGCCCGTGAATGACGATCTGGCGGATGCCTGCCGCCTCTGCCCGTGCGGCGATCTGCGGCGCGTTCAGCAGCGCATCGTCCCAGCCCAGCCGTGTTTTCAGCGTGACGGGGATGCTGACCGCGTTCACGACCGCTTCGATCAGGGTCAGCGCGTGGTCCGGTGTTTTCATCAGCGCCGAGCCGGAATAGCCTTGGGTGACCTTTTTGGCGGGACAGCCCATGTTGATGTCGATGACGGCAGCGCCCTGCCCTTCGACCATGCGCGCGGCTTCGGCCATGGGGGCTGCTTCACGACCCGCAAGCTGGACGGCGGTGCCCTGTTGATCGAGGCCCAGCTCGGCCTTTTCACGGGTGCCGGGGCGGGCGTTCAGCATATCGACGCTGGCGACCATTTCCGACACCACCATGCCCGCACCGAAACGTGCGACCAGCTTGCGATACGGCAGGTCAGTGATTCCGGCCATCGGGGCCAGCATCACCGGGGCACTCATCTTCAATGGGTCGCTGTGTTGGGGCAAATGCCTAATCCTTGTGCGTATCTTCGACCTAGCCCAACCTTTGGGCAGGCTCAATCCTGCATGACCGATTTGCGCGCATCAGCGCGGCCTGTGCCTAGTTATTAGGCACGACAACTGCCGAATTGCCAGCCCGCGCCAATGCCCCTACACATCAGGCATGACACTTAAACACCGCACGACCCCATGACATGCGCAGCCATCATCGTGGCCGCTGGCCGTGGCGTGCGTGCTGGTGGCACCGTGGCGAAGCAATGGCAACCACTGTGCGGCACGCGGGTGATCGACCATACGCTGGCTGCATTTCTCAGCCATCCCCAGATTGCCCATGTGGTTCTGGTTCTGCATGCCGATGACGTCAAGGATGCTGATTTCGCCGGTGTCACTTGCACCACGGGTGGTCCCGACCGCGCGGCGTCGGTCCGCGCGGGGCTGGCTGCATTGCGCGATCCGGCGATCATCCGCGTGCTGATCCATGACGTTGCCCGCCCCTGCATCACCGCGCGCACCATCAGCGAAGTGATCGCAGCGCTTGAGCATTCTGCGGGTGCCGCCCCCGCACTGCCTGTCACAGATGCGCTGTGGACGGGCCGCGATGGCCGCGTCACCGGAACGCAGGACCGCACCGGCCTGTATCGTGCGCAAACACCGCAAGGCTTCGACCGCGCCGCGATCACCGCCGCCCATGCCGCTTATACCGGGCAGGCCGCCGACGACGTCGAGGTCGCGCGGGCCGCAGGGCTTGACGTGGCGATCGTCACGGGGGACGAGGACAATCTGAAAATCACCCACCCCGGCGACTTTGACCGCGCCGCACGCATCATAAGAGGACGCAATGGACATCAGACTGGGTAACGGCTTTGACGTGCACGCCTTTGAAGGCGGCGATCATGTGACGCTCTGCGGCGTTCGGATCGACCACGATCAGGGTCTCAATGGCCATTCGGACGCGGATGTGGCGATGCACGCGGTCACCGATGCGATCTATGGCGCGCTGGCGATGGGTGATATCGGCCAGCATTTCCCCCCCTCTGATCCACAGTGGAAAGGGGCCGCAAGCCATATTTTCCTCAAACATGCGGTCGATCTGGCACGTGAAAACGGTTTTGCCATCAGCAACATCGACTGCACGATCATCTGCGAGTTCCCCAAGATCGGGCCGCACAGCGCCGCCATGCGCGCGCGTATGGCCGAGATCACCGGGATCGGAGAGGATCGCATTTCCGTCAAGGCGACCACATCGGAACGTCTCGGCTTTACCGGGCGCGGCGAAGGCATCGCGGCACTGGCAACCTGCACATTGGTGAAATCATGACACGCAAGCTTGCAACCGCCATCGGCACCGTCTTGGGTGTCGGGTATATCCGTCCCGCCTCGGGCACATGGGGGTCGCTGGTGGCGCTGCCGTGGGCGTGGCTGCTGCACGTCATAGGTGGCTGGCCGCTGTTGATGGTGGGGATCGTCGTGCTCTTTGCCGCCGGGTATTGGGCCACGGGCGAGATGACCAGGGGCAAAACCGACCACGACCCGTCCGAGATTGTGGCGGACGAGGTTGTGGGCCAGTGGATCGCCCTGCTGCCGCTGTCTATCGCGGCCATGAACAACGGCGTATCGATGCTGGCGATGTGGCCGGGCTGGGTTGCGGCCTTCGTGCTGTTTCGCCTGTTCGACATCTGGAAGCCCTGGCTGGTGGGCCGTGCCGACCGGCGCGGGGATGCGATGGGCGTGATGCTGGACGACGTGATCGCAGGAATATTCGCGGCCATCGGTGTGGTGCTGCTGGCAGGGCTGGCGCACGGGGTGCTGATGCGATGAGCCTGCCTGTCACCGTGTTGGAAGCCGCAAAGGCACGCGGCATGATGATCGCCACGGCCGAAAGCTGCACGGGCGGCATGGTGGCGGCGGCGCTGACCGACATCCCCGGATCGTCGGCCGTGGTCGATCGCGGCATGGTCACCTATACCAACGCCGCCAAGATCGAGATGCTGGGCGTCGCGCAATCCACGCTGGACGCGCACGGCGCTGTCTCGGAACAGATCGCAGCCGAGATGGCCTCAGGCGCGTTAAAGCATAGCCACGCGCAGCTGGCCGTGGCGATCACCGGTATCGCAGGCCCCGGCGGATCGGACCACAAGCCCGAGGGGCGTGTATGTTTCGGGGTGGCGGGACCGGACGGCGTGACCACACAGACGGTCGAATTCGGCGCTTTGGGCCGCGCGAACGTGCGCGCAGCGGCCCGTGATCATGCGCTTGGCCTGCTGCTTGGTGCGCTGACGGGGATCTAACCGATCAGGGCGATAAAACCGGCCAGATCGTCGCCTTGCAATGCCCTGCGGGCGCGCCCTGTGCGCCTTCGAACCATGCACAACGGCATCACAGCGGCCTCCCCCCAAAATTGCGGAGCGCCTAGCCGTAAAGCTCGGCTGCGCGCCGTTCGAATGCGCGGACGATCCGCTGCATCGCTTCATTGAACACGACGCCGATGATGCCTTGCAACATGCGGTTGCGGAACTCGAAATCGACAAAGAAATGCACGTCGCAGCCGCCCTCGGCATCGGTGAACTGCCAGTTCGATTTCATATAGCGAAACGGACCATCCAGATATTCGGTGTCAATCTTGTAATCCTGCGGATACAGGACCACGCGGCTGGTGAAACGCTCGCGGAACACCTTGAAGCTGATCACCAGATCAGCCTCCATCACGGTATGGTCGCCCTTGTCCGTCGTCGACTTGACGCGCGCCGCCGAACACCAAGGCAGAAACTGCGGGTAGGAATCGACGTCGGCCACCAGATCGTACATCTGTTGGGCGGAATAGGGCAGGAAACGGGTTTCGGAATGTGTCGGCATCACGCTATGAGTTATGGCAAAGGTTGAAACCCATGTGTTACGAAACACACCTGAGTTCAAGGGGAACACCATGACGGACCGGCCTTATGTGATTGATCAGATGATCTCGGCCAAGACAATCGCCGCGCGGATCGAAGAATTGTGCGGCGAAATACAGGTCGAATTCGAAGGCACCGACAAGCTGGTCGTCGTGGGCCTGCTGCGCGGCTCGTTCGTGTTCATCGCCGATCTGGTGCGCGAGCTGGACTTGCCGATCGAGGTCGATTTCCTTGAGGCATCTTCCTATGGGGACGGGATGGAATCGAGCCGAGAGGTGCGTATTCTCAAGGACTTGCGCGGTGCTATCGAAGGGCGCGACGTGCTGGTGGTCGAGGATATCGTCGACACCGGGCACACGTTGCACCACGTGATCAACCTGCTACGGTCACGCGGACCTGCACGGCTGAAATCCATCGCGCTGCTGGACAAACCCGAACGCCGCGAGATCGACATGAAGGCGGATTGGACCGGTTTTGAAATCCCAGATGAATTTGTCGTGGGGTACGGCATCGACTTTGCCCAGCGGAACCGAAATCTGAGTTATATCGGAAAGGTACGGTTCACATGAATCCGATCTGGTTCGTGCGCATGACCCGCTGGGCGCGCAATCCGCCGTCGACGGGACGGATCAAGCTGGTGTTTGGCATCATCGCCGTGCTGCTGATGATCTGGGGCATCGAAAAGATCGGCTGGTGGCCAGATTGGGCGACTGCGACGCGCGCGAGGCCCTGAGGTGGTGACTAGGGGCTCTGCCACGTGGTGAGTATGGGGGCTCTGCCCCCGGTGCCAAGGCACCTCCCCCGGAGTTTATCTGGCAAGATGAAGCTCAGGCCCCCACGCGGCGCATTCCGGGGATGCCCCCCAGCGCCACGGCAAGACCGGTGGTTGCAAGCACGGCACCCAGCCATTCGGGGGCCGTGGGCACTTCGCCTGCAATCGGAATGCCCAGGATCAGTGCTACCGCGGGCACCACGGCGGGAAACAGCGCCGCCGAGCCCACGCCCAGCATCGCGACCGAGCGCGCGTAGGCGACCATCGCCAGCACGCCCGCCATCACGCCGTGCACCGTGATCTGTACCATCAGCGTCTCGACGGGAAGGGCTGCAAGACGCTCCAGCGTGCCGAAGATCAGCACCCCCGGCACCACCACCACCGCCGACAGCACCGACGCCGCTGCCGTTGCTGCAATCGCGCCCAGTTGCCAGATGCGCACGATGATCGTGAAGCCCGCCCAGCAGGTGCCCGCCACCATGAACATCAAATGCCCCTTCCACGCGTCGGGCGAGGCTTCGGTCGTTCCGGTAAGCGAAATCAGCGCGATACCACCCAGTACCATCGCGATGCCGGTTATGCGCGCAGCGTGCAGCTTTTCCCCCAGAAACAGGATCGCGATCCCCGTCGCCACCAGTGCAGCAGTCGAGGGCTGCATCACGGCACCGTGGGCCAGCGGTGCGAACAGAAATCCACCCGCGCCGAACATCAGGAATATCGGACCGACGAACAGCGCCACCACGATGCCGCGCCCCCAGCCGACGCCGCCCAGATTGCCCAGACCCTTGCGGATCAGCCACGGCAGCAGGATCAGCCCCGCGACACCGTAGCGCAACAAGATGACGTCGATGGGCTTGAGACCGGTCTGCGCGGCCTCTCGGGCATAGACGAAATACAGGGCCCACATGACAACGGCAGAGAGGCCAAAGAAAACCCCGACCAGACGGGTGCGCGCGGCGTCTTTCGCCCCGTCATCTTGCGCCCCGTCATCTTGCGTCGCGTCGCCTTGGACGTCGTCTTGGACCACGTCGCCCGTCTCAGCCAAACCTTGCAAGCCGCGCGGCACGCAGCCGCGCAAAGTCATCGCCCGCGTGATAGGATGAACGGGTCAGCGGCGTGGCCGAGACCATCAAAAAGCCTTTGCCATAGGCCGACTTTTCGTAGTTCGCGAATTCATCGGGATGCACAAAGCGGTCCACCCGGTGGTGTTTGGGCGTAGGCTGCAGGTACTGGCCGATGGTCAGAAAGTCGATGTCGGCGGCGCGCATGTCTTCCATGACCTGGATAACCGATTGGCGGTCTTCGCCAAGGCCCACCATGATGCCTGACTTGGTGAACATCGTCGGGTCCAGTTCCTTGACCCGCTGCAACAGACGCAAGCTGTGGAAGTAGCGCGCGCCGGGGCGCACTTCGGGATAAAGGCCGGGCACGGTTTCGAGGTTGTGGTTGAACACATCGGGGCGCGCCTCGACCACGACTTCGAGCACCGCAGGATCGCAGCGGATGAAATCCGGCGTCAGGATCTCGATGGTGGTTCCGGGGCTGCGGTGCCGGATGGCACGAATGGTCTGGGCAAAGTGGTCCGCCCCGCCGTCGGTCACATCGTCGCGGTCGACGCTGGTGATGACCACATGATTCAGACCCAGCTTTTCGACCGCATGGGCCACGCGGCCCGGCTCGAACGCATCCAGATCCTCGGGTGGTTTGCCGGTGGCGATGTTGCAGAAGGTGCAGGCGCGGGTGCAGACCTCGCCCATGATCATCATGGTGGCGTGTCCCTGGCTCCAGCATTCGCCGACGTTGGGGCAGCCTGCCTCTTCGCAGACCGTGGTCAGATTGTTGTCGCGCATGATCTTGCGCGTTTCGGCATAGCCTTGCCCGCCCGGCGCCTTGACGCGGATCCAGTCCGGCTTTTTCGGCTGCGGGTTGTCGGGGCGACGCGCCTTTTCAGGGTGGCGTTGCTCCGGGATTTTAAGATCGCGCATCAGGCATCGCTTTCGAAAGATGGTTTAACGTTCAATAATGTATAGCATAGGGCTTTACAGAATGAACACCAGCCCGAGTGTGGGCCGCGCATGGCAGCCATGCATCCACCACGGGTGCATTATTTCGCCTCTGCCTCGCGCCATAATGCCTGTGTTTTCAATAGTTCTGCCGGAAACACGATTATTTCAGTGCGATATTTTGTCTGGGCTATTTCACCCTCGGCCCGGTTAGTTTAGATTGATTCTAGAAAGACCCAAGCTGCCAGCCCCCGAGCCACCAGCGCGGGTCAGATCAAATTATAGCGCCTTTGCGCGAAACAGAACGGAGACTTCCCGATGGACGGCGAAATGCAATGCCCTTTCAACACCAAGAAACAAGTGACCAACCGTGACTGGTGGCCTGACGGTCTGAACCTCAAGGTGCTGAGCCAGCATTCGGCGCTGGTCAATCCGCTGGGCGAAGAGTTTGATTACAAGGAAGCCTTTGGCACGCTGGACCTGGAAGCGGTCAAGCAGGACCTGTTCGCGCTGATGACCGACAGCCAGCCGTGGTGGCCTGCGGATTACGGGCATTACGGCCCGCTGTTCATCCGCATGGCGTGGCACAGTGCCGGCACCTACCGGTCGGCCGATGGCCGTGGCGGAGCGGCGACCGGCAACCAGCGGTTCGCGCCGCTGAACTCTTGGCCCGACAACGGCAACCTCGACAAGGCGCGTCGTCTGCTGTGGCCGATTAAGAAGAAATACGGCAATGCCCTGTCCTGGGGTGACCTGATGATCCTTGCGGGCAACTGCGCCATAGAATCCATGGGCGGCAAGGTCTTTGGCTTTGGCGGCGGACGTGTCGACATCTACGAGCCCGAGGAAGACATCCACTGGGGTGCCGAAGACGAATGGCTCGCCACGTCCGACAAACCCGGCAGTCGCTATTCCGAAAACCGTCTGATGGACAACCCGCTGGCCGCCGTGCAGATGGGTCTGATCTATGTGAACCCCGAAGGCCCGGACGGCAATCCCGACCCTATCGCCTCGGGCTATGACGTGCGCGACACGTTCAGCCGCATGGGGATGGAGGACGATGAAACCGTCGCATTGGTTGCGGGTGGTCACACCTTCGGCAAGGCGCATGGTGCGGGCGATCCGATCTATGTCGGCCCCGAGCCCGAATCAGGTGACATGCACCAGATGGGTCTGGGCTGGACCAACACGCACGAGTCCGGCGTTGGCGAATTCGCCACCACTTCGGGCATCGAAGGCGCGTGGAAACCCAACCCGACCACATGGGACATGGGCTATTTCGACGTGCTGTTCAAATACGACTGGGAGCTGACCAAAAGCCCCGCAGGCGCGCACCAGTGGACGCCCAAGAACGTCGAAGAGGCCGACATGGTCGTCGATGCGCACAACCCAGACAAGAAACATCCGCCGATGATGACCACTGCGGATATGTCGATGAAGCTGGACGAGGGTTTCGCGAAGATTTCGCGTCGCTTCCACGCCGACCCCGAATTGTTCGCGGACGCCTTCGCCCGCGCGTGGTTCAAGCTGTGTCACCGCGACATGGGGCCAAAGGTCCGCTATCTGGGCCCGGACGTTCCCGCCGAGGACCTGATCTGGCAAGACCCCCTGCCCGCCGCGACCTTCGCGCCCTTGGGCGATGCGGACATCGCCAAGCTGAAGTCCGATATTCTGGCCACCGGCCTTTCGGTGTCGGAACTGGTATCGGTTGCATGGGCCTCTGCCTCGACCTATCGCGGATCGGACCACCGGGGCGGTGCCAACGGTGCGCGCATCCGTCTTGCGCCGCAAAAAGACTGGCCGGTCAACGAGCCTGCAAAGCTGTCCAAAGTGCTCGATGCACTGGAAGGCGTGCAAGCGTCGTTCAACAACGGTGACAAGGGCGTTTCGATGGCCGACCTGATCGTGCTGGGCGGTGTAGCCGCGATTGAAAAGGCCGCGGCGGATGCGGGCCACAAGGTCGACGTGCCCTTCATGCCGGGCCGTGTGGATGCCACGCAGGAACAGACCGAAGTGAACGGCATGAACCTGCTGGAACCGCTGGCTGACGGCTATCGCAACTACGTGGCCGACGGCATCACCGTGAAGGCGGAGAAACTGATGCTGGACCGCACGCAGTTGCTGAACCTGACAGCGCCCGAAATGACCGTTCTGGTCGGTGGCCTGCGGGTTCTGGGCGCCAACTACGGCGACAGCAAAGCGGGTATCATGACCGACCGTCCCGGCCAGCTGACCAACGACTTCTTTACCAACCTGCTGGATATGGACATCCGTTGGGGCGCGAAGAACGAGGACCATTCGATGTTCGAAGGCGTCGACGTCAAAAGCGGCGAAGCGGTCTGGACCGGCACCCGCGCCGATCTGGTGTTCGGCTCGCACGCCCAATTGCGCTCGCTGGCCGAGATCTACGGACAGGACGACGCCGCACCACGCTTCGTGCGCGATTTTGTCGCCGCATGGACCAAGGTGATGAACGCCGACCGCTTCGATCTGGTCTGAGGATCGCCAAACCAAACGAAAGGGGCGCTTCGGAACATCTCCGAGGCGCCCTTTTTTCGTCTCCCGCGTTGTGTCGCGTCATAAGTCCCTACCCGATCAAACCGCCCCCCGGCCCCGACACCTCGTCGTAATGCCGTTTCAGCCGCATCAACGCGATCCGCAGCACGATCTTGCCCGAACGCGCCGACCAGCCCAAACGCTTTTCGGCGGTTTCCAGCCCCTCCAGATAGCAGCAGCAACGCAAGACAACATCCGACAGTCCCGGCCCCAGATCACTCAGCGCCCCCGACACCCGTCTGCGCGCGCCTTCCGGCCCGGTACCGATGCCGCCATCGGGGCTGGCGGAGCCTTGCACCCCCGCCGTCAGGAACCGGTCCCAGTTCTGCGCCACCTTGGGCCCCATGTTGGCCAGCTCGAAATCCTCGCGCAGACGCTCGCCCGCACGCACCAGATCACCGCTCAGGAACTGCGCGCCATCCTTGTCGCGCCGACGTGCCAACGCCGTCAGCGGCGATTCAGACAGGTTGTAGCGCATCCGGCGCGTGCCCGTGTCCTCCCCATCCGCCTCGCTTACGTCCTTTTCGCCCCACTGCCGGTGCTGGCCTGCAAAATCGGTGCGCGCTTCGGCAAACCCCTCGGCAAGCGCCTCTTCGCCCGCGTCCCGCAACATTTGCGTCAGTGCCGCCCGCCCCGACGCCGTGATACGGTAGCGTATGATCCGGCCCTGCCCGTCTGGCGCGATCCAGTCCTTCAGCGCCATCGCCTCGGCAACTGTCCGGTCCACCACCGCGGTACGCGTGGTGCCATCGCGCACGACCACCGCCTTGTCCAGATCACCGGCCACCGCCAGTACCGCGCCTTTTTCACACATCCGCCGCAACACCCGCAGCGCGTCACGCTCAAGGTGATCCTCTTCGGGTGCTTCGCTTTTTCTGACAAATTGATTCATCTTTGGACCGTCCTTGATTTCTGAAACACCTTCACCAGACGCCGCGTCATCGCGGTAGAACCGGGCACCCAGATTGTGCAGGGCCGCATCGACCAGAGGATCGTCACGACGGCTTTCCAACCTCCTGACCTGACGCAGCACCGTCGATGCGTGACAGCCCGCGATACGTGCCAGCGCGCGAATTGTCAGACCCGCTTCGGTGTGCGCCAGATAGGCCTGCGCTGCCTCGGGCACCCAAGCAGGCGTGTCGGCGATCAACATCCGTTGATCCAAAAATCGGTCCGTCCCCATGTGTCTTCCCCTGAAGTTCTATCTGCACTTTATCCACAGACTTATCCACACAACCTAAAAGTGCACTGGTTACGCATTTCTTAACAAACTGTCCGATGAGCCAATCATTGTTTCCAAATCATAAACTCTGGTGAAACCGGCGCGCGCCGGTCCAAAGGTGCACGCAACACCCTTTAAAGCTGTGCCAAGGTGAAAGCCCGCTGGTCCGAGACGGCCCGCAGATGTGCCACTGCAAAGGAATCACCCCATGCAAGATATCCTGTCGATGCTTTCCGCCATCCACCGTCCACGCCTGTTGATGCGTGCCGCCCGTTTTGGGGCCGAAGACTACAGACGCGACGTGCATCTGCCGCGCCTGCTGGGCTACGGCACTTTGCCGCGCTACGGGGCGGCACTGATGCAGTTGATGGAAATGGAATCGGCGCTGAATGCCCAGCGCAAGGGGAACGATACGGGCTATAGTCTGACGCGCCATATCGACGTGCTGATCGCCATCGTGGCCGAAGCCCGCGTGATGCGCACCGCCCAGGACTAAGGGCGGTGCGCGGATCGTTTACATGAACGAATCGGGTTCGGCCGCCTTGCGTTTGGCCACGAAGGCATCCAGCGCTTCAACGATGGCCGGGTCGATGGCAGGCTGCTGATAGTCGTTCAGCATCTTTTCGACACGGATGCTGGCCAGCGCCTGCGTGTCGCGCGCGCCATCGTCCTGCCAGGTCTCGAATGGTTTATAGTCCAGCAAGTCAGACTTCCAGAACGCAGCCTTGAAGTTCGCCTGCGTATGGGCGCAGCCCAGATAGTGCCCACCGGGCCCCACTTCGCGGATCGCATCCATCGCCTGCGCGTTCTCGTCGATCTGAACGCCACGGGCCAGATGGTGCAACGTGCCCAGCTGGTCGGCGTCCATCACGAACTTCTCGAAGGACGACACCAGCCCGCCCTCAAGCCAGCCGCAAGCGTGCAGCATGAAGTTCACACCTGACAACAGCCCCATGTTCAGCGAGTTCGACGTCTCATAGGCCGCCTGCGCATCGGGCAGTTTCGATCCGCAGAAAGATCCCGCCGACCGGAACGGCAGCCCCATGCGCCGCGCCAGTTGCCCCGCACCATAGGTAATGTGCGCAGCCTCCGGCGTGCCAAACGTGGGCGCGCCCGAGTTCATGTCAATCGACGTCACAAACGCCCCGAAAATCACCGGCGCGCCCTTGCGGCACAGCTGGCTATAGGCAATGCCCGCCAACACTTCGGCCAGCACCTGCGTCAGCGTGCCCATCACCGACACCGGCGCCATCGCGCCACCGACGATAAACGGCGAGATAATGCAGGCCTGGTTGTTCTTGGCATAGACCTCCAGCGCGCCCATCATCACATCGTCAAAGGTCATCGGCGAGTTGATGTTGATCAGCGAGGTCATCACCGTGTTCTGCTGAACAAAGTCCTCCCCGAACAGCACACCGCACATATCGACCGAATCCTGCGCGCGGCTGGGCTCGGTCACCGAGCCCATGAACGGTTTGTCCGACAGCGTCATGTGCGCATAAAGCATATCAAGGTGGCGCTTGTTCACCGGGATATCCGTCGGCTCACAGACCGTGCCGCCCGAGTGGTGCAGCCATTTGGACATATAGGCCAGCTTCACGAACTTCTGGAAATCGTCCAGCGTCGCATAGCGGCGGCCACCGGCAGCATCGCGCACGAAGGGCGGACCGTAAACCGGCGCCAACACCAGATTGCGCCCGCCCACCACGACATTGCGCTCGGGGTTGCGCGCGTGCTGGGTGTATTCGCTTGGTGCGGTCTTGCACAACTCGCGGGCCAACCCTTTGGGAATACGCACGCGTTCACCGTCCACATCCGCACCCGCATCGCGCCAGCGTTGCAAGGCGGCAGGGTTATCGGGAAAGTTCACACCGATCTCTTCGAGGATCGTCTCGGCGTTGGCCTCGATGATCTGCAGCGCTTCCTCGTTCAGGATTTCAAAGTTGGGAATATTGCGTTCGATATACTTTGCCGTCTCGAACGACACCGCGCTGCGCTCGGCCCGCCGTGCGGCGCCACCGCCCCCGCGTCCGCGCCGTCCAGATGTTGCTGTGTCCGTCATGATTCCATTCCCTCGTCTATGCGGGTAACTGCCTTGACCCGCTGATTAGCCCAGCACCACCCCCAAGCGCACGCCCTGAACGGCAGCCAAGGGCAAAAAGCGACATATCGCGGGCCAGACCCGCTTCATCTTGCAAAATAAACTCCGGGGTTCGGGGCAGAGCCCCGTCAGACGCTTGCCACAGCCAGTCCATCGCCTTAACAGGTCTGCATGAAACAAACCTCCCATGACCGCCTCCTGATCATCGACTTTGGCAGCCAGGTAACGCAGCTGATCGCGCGCCGCCTGCGCGAACTGAACGTCTATTGCGAAATCCATCCGTTCAACGCCGTGACCGACGCCTTCCTTGCGGAATTCGCGCCCAGGGCGGTGATTTTTTCGGGCGGTCCGTCTTCCGTCTTCGCCGAGGGCGCGCCGATGCCGCCGATGTCGGTGTTTGATCTCGGCGTGCCAATCCTTGGCATCTGCTATGGCCAACAGGTGATGATGCACTGTCTGGGCGGCAAGGTGGAACGCGGGCACGGCACCGCCGAGTTCGGTCGCGCCTATGTCTCCAAGGGGGCCAAGCCGCTGGATTGGCTGAACGGCTGGTTCCTGGAAGAGCGCGAACAGGTCTGGATGAGCCACGGCGACCACGTCAGCGCCCTCGCGCCGGGTTTCGAGGTGTTCGGAACTTCGCCCCACGCACCCTTCGCAATCACCGCCGATCCTGCGCGCAATTTCTTCGCCGTGCAGTTCCACCCCGAGGTGCACCACACCCCCAACGGCAAGACGCTCTATCAGAACTTCGTCAAACTGGCGGGTTTCAAGGGCGACTGGACCATGGACGCCTACCGCGACGAGGCCGTGCAGCGCATCCGCGATCAGGTCGGCGACGGCAAGGTGATCTGCGCGCTGTCTGGTGGTGTCGACAGCTCGGTCGCCGCCGTGCTGATCCACGAGGCCATCGGCGAGCAACTCACCTGCGTCTACGTCGACCACGGCCTGATGCGCAAAGCCGAAAGCGAACAGGTCGTCGGCATGTTCCGCGAACACTATAACCTGCCGCTGATCCACGCCGACGAATCTGAACTGTTCCTGGGCAAGCTTGAAGGGGTCAGCGACCCCGAGACCAAACGCAAGATCATCGGCGGTCTGTTCATCGACGTGTTTGAGAAATACGCCAAGCAAATCGGCGGCGCGGACTTTCTGGCCCAAGGCACGCTCTACCCCGACGTGATCGAAAGCGTGTCGTTCTCGGGTGGCCCTTCCGTCACCATCAAATCGCACCACAACGTCGGCGGCCTGCCCGAGCGGATGAACATGCAACTGGTCGAGCCGCTGCGCGAGCTCTTCAAGGACGAGGTCCGCGCGCTGGGTCGCGAGCTGGGCCTGCCCGACAGCTTTATCGGTCGGCACCCCTTTCCCGGTCCGGGTCTGGCGATCCGCTGCCCCGGCGAGATCACCCGCGCCAAGCTGGACATCCTGCGCGAGGCCGATGCGGTCTATATCGACCAGATCCGCAAGCACGGGCTTTACGACGAGATCTGGCAGGCTTTCGTCGCCATCCTTCCCGTGCGCACCGTGGGCGTCATGGGCGACGGGCGCACCTATGATTTCGCCTGCGCCCTGCGCGCGGTGACATCCGTGGACGGCATGACCGCCGACTATTACCCCTTCACCCACGAGTTTCTGGGCGAGACCGCCACGCGGATCATCAACGAAGTGCCGGGGATCAATCGGGTGACCTATGACATCACCTCGAAACCTCCGGGCACCATCGAGTGGGAATAAACGCCGCTCCGACAGCCCTGCACCGGGGGCTGTCCATCACATCCAAGGCAAGGCCCTGACCCCATGAACCCCATCCTCAAGGCCGCCCTCTGGATGACGGGCTCTATCGCGTCGTTCTCCGCAATGGCCGTGGCGGGGCGCGAAGTGGCCTTCGAGCTCGATACCTTCGAGATCATGATGTACCGCAGCCTTGTGGGGATCGTCATCGTTTGCCTTGTGGCCGGGCTGACCGGCACATGGCGGCAGGTCAACACCCAGCAGATGGGCACCCACCTGATCCGCAACGTGGCGCATTTCACCGGCCAGAACCTGTGGTTCTATGCCGTCACCGTGATCCCGCTGGCACAGGTCTTCGCGCTCGAGTTTACCTCGCCCATCTGGGTGATCGTGCTGTCGCCGCTGATCCTTGGCGAACGGCTGACGCTGGTGCGCGCGCTGGCGGCCCTTATGGGGTTTGCCGGCATCCTGATCGTGGCGCGTCCTGATGTGGGTGCGATCAATGCAGGCGTGGTGACGGCGGCCAGTGCCGCGATCTTCTTTGCGCTGACCATCATGTTTACCAAGCGGCTCACCCGCACCCAGTCGATCACCTGCATCCTGTTCTGGCTGACCGCGATGCAGGTGGTCATGGGGGTCGCCATGGCCGGATACGACGGCGACGTGATGCTACCCACTGCCGCCACCTTGCCGTGGCTGGTGCTGATCGGGCTGGCGGGCCTGCTGGCGCACTTCTGCCTGACCAATGCGCTGAAGATCGCGCCTGCCACCGTGGTGGTGCCCATCGACTTTATCCGCCTGCCCACCATCGCGGTTGTGGGGATGCTGATGTATTCAGAAGTGGTCGATGTTTGGGTCTTCGTCGGTGCTGCGGTGATCTTTGCGGGCAACTACATGAACATCTGGTTCGAAACCCGCCGCCGCTGAATGCGCAATTTTCGGATCGTCGGGGCGCTATCGCATCGCTAAGACCATGGCCATGGCCATGACAGATCAAAAATCCATATCCGGCCGTGCATGGGCCGAAATGCTGCTGCTGGGGGCCATCTGGGGCGGCTCGTTCCTGTCGATCCGCATCGCACTGGATGAAATCGGGCCGCTGACGGCTGTCGCCCATCGCACCGGCTGGGCGATGCTGGTGCTTTGGGGTATGGTCGCGCTGCGCCGCATCCCAATGCCCCGCGATCCGCGCATCTGGGGCGCGTTTCTGGTGATGGGCCTTTTGAACAACGTGATCCCCTTCGGCCTGATGGCGTGGGGGCAGTTGCACATCGCCAGCGGCCTTACGTCGATCTTCAACGCCGCCACAGCCATCTTCGGCGTTCTGGCCGCCTCGCTGTTTTTTGCAGACGAGCGTATGACGCCGCGCCGCGCATTCGGTGTCGCATTGGGCTTTGCCGGAGTGGTCACGGCCATCGGGCTGGAGAACCTGCACAGCTTCGATCTGCAAAGCCTTGCGCAACTGGCCGTGCTTGCCGGTGCCGCCAGCTATGCGCTGGCCGGTGTCTGGGCACGCAAGCATCTGGGTGGCTTGCACCCTGTGTTGGCGGCTGCGGGCATGCTGACGGGGTCCAGCCTGATAACCCTGCCGCTGGCCTGGGCGATTGAGGGGCCGATCACCCTTGCTCTGGCCCCAGACACGCTGCTGGCCATCGCCTATTACGCGATCATCGCCACCGCCGGTGCCTATCTGCTCTATTACCGCGTGCTGCAAATGGCGGGCAGCGGCAATCTGATGATCGTCACCCTGCTGATCCCGCCCGTGGCCATCACCCTTGGCGCTTGGGTGCGCGGCGAAACGCTTGGGCCGCACGCCTATGCGGGTTTTGGATTACTGGCGCTGGGGCTGGTGGTACTGGACGGGCGCATCTGGGCGCGTTTGCGGGCGCGCTCGCCTGCGCAGAGTGACCAAACGTAAGCGCAACCCCGCTTCCTTTGCGTCAGTGATTGACGTGACGTGGTTTTACACGCTCTGGTAACGTAGCTTCGCCTGTACTCACCCTGCGGAGCAGCTTCTGGGGAGGAGTGATATGACAGTTAAACACATCGCCATTGCGGCGCTTCTGGGCTCGGCTTGCACAGCGCAGGCGGGCGGCATCGACCGTTCGGGCCAATCCATTCTCGCGCTTTTCGAATCCGGCCGTTACGCCGAATTCAGCCTTGGCGCCGTTTCGCCCGACACGTCGGGCACCGCGGTGGCAGGTTTGGGCGGTTTCAACTCCGGCGACATGACGTCCAACTTCTTGCAACTGGGTGCCGCCTACAAGGCGGACATCAACAGCCAGTTGTCCTATGCCATCATCTACGACCAACCCTTTGGCGCAGATGTGGATTATCCCACGGGCACAGGCTATTACGCCCAAGGCGCCAGCGCCGATTTCGAATCCCACGCGATCACCGGCCTGTTGCGCTACAAGTTCGCGAACAACTTCAGCGTCCATGGTGGCCTGCGCGTACAAAGCATCGAGGCGACCGCGGCAGTGCCCTTCGTCGGCGGCTATGCCGTGACTGGCGACCGTGACATCGGCGTAGGCTATGTGGCCGGCGTGGCATATGAGCGGCCCGAGATCGCACTGCGCGTTGCACTTACCTACAACTCCAGCATTGATTTCGATGTCGACACCGCGGAAACCTTTGGCCTTGGTCCGGCGGCAACGTCAACGACCCAGATCGAAACACCGCAATCGGTCAATCTGGATTTCCAGACCGGCATCGCCCAGGACACGTTGCTGTTCGGCGGCATCCGATGGGCTGAATGGTCCGAGTTCGACATCACTCCGGTGGGCTATGCCGGTGCGACAGGCGGCTCTTCCCTCGTCAGCTACGACGACGATGTGTTCACATACTCGCTGGGTGTCGGTCGCCGGTTGAACGACAACTGGTCGGTGTCGGCCTCGGTCGGTTATGAAAAATCCAACGGTGGCTTTGCCAGCAACCTCGGTCCGACCGACGGCAACAAAAGCCTGGCATTGGCGGCGGTCTATACCCAGGACAACATGAAGATCACCACCGGTATCCGCTATATCAACATCGGTGATGCGCAGACCCAGATACCGGGTTTCGCACCCGCTGCAAACTTTGAAGACAACCACGCCGTCGCACTTGGCGTGAAGGTCGGCTACAGCTTCTGATCCTGTCGCCCACCAAAGCAACACCCCAAACCCGCAGCCCACAAGGCTGCGGGTTTTTCCATCTGACGCAGCGCCTGAACTGGCGTCTTTCGCGACGCTCGGATAGGAACGTGGTCAAACAGATAACGGACACTGACCGATGCTTTATCCAGATGCCGCAAGCTGGCGTGATGCCCGCGAAAAACGAGTGCTGGTCTACGGCATGTCAGGCCTTGGCAAAACCCATATGTCGACGCTGCTGCGCGCCTCGGGCCACTGGTTCCACTATTCCATCGATTACCGCATCGGCACGCGCTACATGGGCGAATTCATCGCAGACAACGCCAAGGCCGAGGCGATGAAGGTTCCGTTCCTGCGTGACCTTCTGATGACCGACAGCATCTACATCGGCTCCAACATCACCTTCGACAACCTGTCGCCAGTCGCCACCTACTTGGGCAAACCGGGCGATCCGGCACTGGGTGGCCTGCCCATCGCCGAATACACCCGCCGTCAGGAACAGTTCCGCAAGGCCGAGATCAACGCCCTGCGCGACACCGCCTATTTTGCGGACCGTGGTCGCACGCTTTATGGCTACCCGCACTTCATCTGCGACACCGGCGGGTCGATCTGCGAGTGGGTGGATGCGACAGACGATCACGATCCGCTGATGACCGAACTGTCTGCCAGCTGCCTGCCGGTATGGATCAAGGGCAGCGACGCGCACACCGCAGAGCTTGTCCGTCGCTTCGACAAGGCGCCCAAGCCGATGGCCTACCTGCCCGCGTTCCTGGTGCAGTGCTGGCAGGAATACCTTGCAGAAACAGGGCTTTCCGAGGCAAAAGTAAACCCCGACACCTTTATTCGCTGGACCTATGCCCGCGCGCTGGCCCACCGCCAGCCACGCTATCAGGCCATGTCGCGCTGGGGTGTCACCGTCACCGCCGACGAGGTGGCTGCCATGAACACCCCCGCCGATTTCACCGACCTGATCGCGGGTGCCCTTGAGCGGCGCACGCATAAGCCTATCTGATCTTCTCCTGAACAAGTCCGGACCACAGCAATGCCCATCAAGATACCATCCACCCTGCCCGCCTACGACGTGCTGACGCGCGAGGGTGTGATGGTCGTCGACGAGGAACTGGCCGCAAGCCAGGACATCCGCCCGCTGCGCATCGCGCTGTTGAATCTGATGCCAAAGAAGATCCAGACCGAAACCCAGTTCGCCCGCCTGATCGGTGCCACGCCGCTGCAGATCGAATTCAGCCTGATCCGCATGTCCGAGCACAACACCCGCAACACCGCTGCCGAACATATGGAGAGCTTTTACCGCCCCTTCTCGGATGTCACCGATGAGAAATTCGACGGGCTGATCATCACCGGCGCGCCGATCGAACATCTCGACTTTGACGAGGTCGGCTATTGGGACGAGCTGCAACAGGTGATGGACTGGACCCAGACCAACGTGCATTCGACCTTTGGCGTGTGCTGGGGCGGGATGGCGATGATCAACCATTTCCACGGCGTGCAGAAGCATATTCTGGAAAAGAAGGCCTTCGGCTGCTTCCGGCACCGCAATCTGGCCCATGCCTCGCCTTACTTGCGCGGGTTTTCGGATGATTGCGTGATCCCGGTCAGCCGCTGGACCGAAATGCGCCAGGCCGAAGTCGACGCGGCGTCAGGCCTGCGCACCCTGCTGGGCAGTGACGAGGTCGGCCCCTGTCTGGTCGAGGATGTGGACCACCGCGCGCTCTATATCTTCAACCATTTCGAGTACGACAGCGACACGCTGAAACAGGAATACGACCGCGACGTGGCCTCGGGCACCGAGATCAACGTGCCGATGAATTATTACCCCAACGATGACCCCAGCCAGCCGCCGCAGAACCGCTGGCGCAGCCATGCGCATCTTTTGTACGGGAACTGGATCAATGAAATCTACCAATCCACGCCTTTCGATCTGGCCAAAATTGGGACGTAGAGCGTTGATCTGGATCGCTGTTCTCGGTTTGGCCTGCGTGGCCACCGTGCAGATTGCGGCCTACATGCGCGAGGCACGCGCCGAACGTACGCATCCGCCCATCGGGCAGATATTAGTGGTGAACGGGACCAAAGTGCACGCAGTGGTGATGGGACAGGGCCCCGATCTTGTGCTGATCCACGGCGCAGGCGGCAACCTGCGCGACTTTACCTTGGGGTTCGCGAGCCGTCTGACCGACCGCTACCGCGTGATCCTGTTCGACCGGCCCGGACTGGGCTGGACCGAATTGCCCTACGACGCGTCAAATGGGGCCTGGGCCAGCGAGGGCACCTCGCCTCAGGTTCAAGCGACGCTGTTGCAAGGCGCCGCCGACCAGTTGGGGGTCAGCAATCCGGTCGTTCTGGGCCACAGCTTTGGCGGTTCGGTGGCTATGGCCTGGGCGCTGGCGCGGCCCAATGACACCGCCGCCGTGGTGATGGTTGCGGGCGTGGCCCAACCGTGGCCCGGCGATCTGGGCCCCTTCTATACCGTTCTGGGCTCGACCTCTGGCGGCGCATTGGCCGTGCCGCTGATCACCGCCCTTACCCCGCGTTCTTACGTCAAAGACAGCATCGACAGCATCTTTGCGCCGCAATCCGCACCGCAGGATTATGCCGACCACATCGGTGCGGGCCTGTCGATGCGCCGCGTCACCTTGCGGGCCAATGTGCGGCAGGTGAACACGCTGCGTCCTCATATGGTCGCGATCAAACCGCAGCTTTCAGAGCTGACCATGCCGTTCGAGATCATCCACGGCGATGCCGACGATACCGTCCCGCTTGAGATCCACGCGATCCCGCTGTCACAACAGGTCCCAAGTGCCAATCTGACGGTGATGCCCGGTGTCGGCCACATGCCGCACCACGTGGACCCGCAGGCGGTCGTCGATGCGATTGACCGTGCCGCGACACGCGCGGGTTTGCGTTAACCGCCCGCACACACCATATTGATGTTAAGAGCAGTCACATAAAGGGAACCTGCGCCGTGACCAAACCATTTGACGGGGCGATCAGCACCTACGCCACCCAAGGCGCACCCGAAGACATCCGCAACGCCATTTCGCGCGCGGACAAGGATGACATCCTGTCCGAAACCTATCCGCATGCCGAATGCATGTCGCGCAAGGACTATGACGATCAGATGGAGCAGTTGCAGATCGAGCTGGTCAAGATGCAGGCATGGGTGCAGGACACCGGCGCGCGCGTGGTCTGTGTGTTCGAAGGCCGCGATGCCGCCGGCAAGGGCGGCACGATCAAGCGGTTTCGCGAAAACCTGAACCCCCGCAGCGCCCATGTGGTTGCCCTGCCGAAACCGACCGAAACCGAGGCCGGAGAGTGGTATTTCCAGCGCTATATCAATCGCTTGCCCAGTGCTGGAAACCTCGCGTTCTATGACCGCAGTTGGTACAACCGCGGCGTTGTCGAAAAGGTTTTCGGGTTTTGCACAGACGCGCAGCGCGCGCATTTCTTTCAACAGGTGCAACCCTATGAAGAGATGCTGGTGGAAGACGGCATTCATCTGTTCAAATTCTGGATGAACGTGGGCCGCGCCGAACAACTGCGCCGGATGATGGCCCGCGAGTCCGATCCTTTGAAACAGTGGAAACTCAGCTGGATAGACATCGAGGGCATGTCGAAATGGGATGACTACAGTCAGGCGATCCGCGAAACGCTGGACCGGACACATTCTGACAGCACGCCCTGGACCATCGTGCGCTCGGACGACAAGCGCCGCGCACGGCTGGCGGCAATCCGCTGCGTCCTGCACGGGCTGGACTACGCGAACAAAGATAGCCAAGCCATTGGCGAGATTGATATATCCATCTGTGGCGGCCCGGACATCTGGGATGTCTAAGCGCGGCTATCATCACGGCAACCTGCGTCAGGCGCTGGTCGATGCAGCGCTTGAGCTGATTGAGGCCAAGGGCCCGACCGGCTTTACCTTGTCGGAAGCCGCCAAACAGGCGGGGGTGACACCGGCAGCCGTCTACCGGCATTTTGAGGGCCGCGATGATCTGATCGCCGAAGCGGCACTGCAGGGCTAC
>JAGXHE010000089.1 GCA_024636445.1 Sulfitobacter sp. | reverse complement strand
TTTTCCTCGATGCTTTCTTCGAGCAGATTGCCCAGATCGACCGGCATGCTTTCCAACGACAGGGCTTCGATGTCGATCTTCTGCGTCAGCAGGATGTTGTCCACCAGCCGCGACAGGCGGACACCGTTTCTGTTCGCAATCTCAAGCGACGACCGGATCGGGCCAGCCAATTCGCCAAGGCGACCGCTGAGCGCCAGCGCCAATCCCCCCTTGAGCGAGGTCAGCGGTGTGCGCAATTCATGGCTGACGACCGAGATGAACTCGTCCTTTGCGCGGCTCGCGTCATCTGCTTTTTTCAGCGCGTCTTCCAGTTGCAGCGTAATGGCAATGCGGTCTGAGATGTCGACAAAGGTAACGCTCCATCCCAGCACATTTCCCGACGGATCAAGCGGATTGGCGATTTCCCGAACGCGAGGCTCGTAGACCCGCGTGCCGATGGTCATGTTGGCGACGTCTTCGGACGTGTTCAGCCTCTCGATACTGGCGCGCATCGCGTCCAGAAAACACTTGGTGCCATGCTCTCTTCCAGAGCGTTTCGCGGCAGTGTTCATCAGAACTATTTTCCGCTGCCTGTCGATCAGAACGACAGGTTCGCTCATCGTATTGAAAAGAATCGACTGACCGACCGAGGCCATGTCCATCGTCTTGTTCGTCACCAGCATCCACGTAAACGGGAAAAGCGCCAGGGTGAACATGAACGCCGTGGGATCGAGACCAAAGACGGTAAAGCCCATGCCGACATAGGCCGCATTCGCAGTCAACGGTGTCGTCGTGATGATGACCAGCATGGTCAGCAGCGGCCACGCGGCCCGCTTGGCCCGGAAGAACGCCCTGCCCAGACAATAAAGCGTCGCGAGCACAAAGGCGTAGAGGGTGCCGATGATGGCATAGAACCCCGGCCCATGCGCATAATCTATATAGGTTTTCCCCGGCGGAATGGTCGTAGCATCCGTATAGACAAGGTTGTGCCAGGGATTGGTGGCGACAAATGCGAACATGGCCAAGGGTACGATGGCCAGTACGACGCTGGCTTTGCGCCGCCAATAGGCATTGTCGACGTAGGCAAAGACAAAGAAGCACCAGGCCACCGGCACCATACCATTGCCCAGCCATGCCATGGTTGCCCATTGAAGCTGGCAGGCGAATGTAGGCGATGACGCCTCGAACCCGATCATGATCAATGTCCAGATCATCGCGAGGAACGTGAGCGCGTAGTAAATCTTGCCTTGAAAGCTCTGGAATTTCATCATCCAGAACAAAACAATGGCGGCGACTGCGCTGACGCCGACAACACTCCACAAGACCGGAGCTGCCGTTAATCCCTCTAAACACATCATGATAGTATCTCTATAATCCTAGATTATTTTTTAGAATGAGACCAAACCGTTGTGTCCAAAATTTGACCGATGCATGGCAATTGAGAAATAGCCCTGCATGACCGGGGAATGTTCAGAGCATTTCAGAGATGTTTTGCGCCACTGTCAGAACACGGTCGATCAACGCCTTGTCGGGCTGCATGTGCGCCTCGTGCCCCGACAGGTTCAACGCCGCCACATAGCGCCCGTGCCGCGACACCAGCGGTGCGGCAATGGAAACGGTGCCGGTGGCCAGATGCGAGCTTTGCGCCACATAGCCACGCTTGCGGTCTTCTACCAACAGGGGTTTGAGCTCTTGCAAAGACTTCGGCGCAGCAGGGCTGATCGGGGCGAAGGTGTAGCCGTCAAAGCGGCGATCAAGCTCGACCTGCGACAGATCGCTGAGCAGCAAACGCCCCATCGTGGTCGAAAACGCAGGCAATCGAGAGCCAACAGGCACATTCGACACCATCGCCCGGTGCGACAGTGCGCGATAGACGTAGATGATCTCGCAGCCTTCCAGCACCGACACATGCACGGTAAAACCGGTTTCATTCCGCAACGCGTCGGCTGGCAGTCGGGCAATATCGTAGACATCAAGCGACGACAGATAGCGATAGCCCAGATCCATCACCCTTGGTGCCAACCGATAACGGTTGTCCTTGCGGGTCAGATAGCCTTCGCGCTCGAGGGTCACGACAAAACGATAGGCCGCCGAACTGGTCACCGAAATCGCCTCGGCGATCTCCGTCAGGGTCATTTCGGGATGGCCGTGGTCAAAGCAATGCAGAATGCTCAGCCCGCGCAGCAGTGAATTCGAACGGTAGCTGGGGTCTTTGGTCATGTGCGGATCACCTCACCCGCCCATGCGGCCATCGCCGTTGCGCGTAGCCAGCCGTTCCGTCACGCGCCCCATCGCCACCGCATATTGCGCAAGGATCGCATCTTCTTGCGGATGGTGCCCGTCCTGAACCACAGCGCGGCCCCGCACGACAACATCTCCCACATGAAACCCGCGCCCTGCGAACATATGGAAGTCCAGCGCGGATGTGTCGGCCACCGGTCCCATCGACGCAGGCTCGGGACTGGTCAGCGTCACGAAACTGGCCATTCCGCCCACCGCGATCCCCTGCTCGGGACGGCCCGCTGCACGCGCGCCACCTTGTGCCGCGCGGGTCCACAAGTTGGCCGCCACATGGGGCTGATCAGCGCGGGCGAGCACATTGCGCTGCCTGTCGCGCAAACGCTGGCTGTATTCCAGCTGCTGCAATTCCTGTGCTGCAAAAGTGGCGATGTTCGAATCCGATCCGATCCCGAACACGCCGCCTTCGGCAAGGTAATCCTTAGCGCGGAAAATCCCGTCGCCCAGGTTGGCTTCGGTCATCGGGCAAAGACCCACGGTCGCACCCGAACGCGCGATCATCTGCACCTCATCGTCGCTGAGATGTGTGGCGTGGATCAGACACCATGCAGCGTCAACCGGCGCCATGTCGAACAATTGCTCAACGGGGCGTCGCCCGTTATAGGCCAGCGCTTCATCGACCTCTTTCACCTGCTCGGCCACGTGGATGTGTACCGGACACCCAGGCAGCAGATCGTCGCGGATCGCCATCAACTGCGCGACCTCCTCGGGTGTCACCGCCCGCAGCGAATGTGGCGCAATGCCCAATATATGCCCCGCCTGCGCCGCCGGACCGTTCAGCGCGTCCAGCATCGCGGCATAGCCGTCGATACCTTGAATGAACCGCCGTTGCCCGTCGGTTGGTGGCAATCCGCCAAAGTTGGAATGGGCGTAGAACACCGGCAGATGCGTCAGCTCCAGTCCCGTCATCTGAGCCGCTTCGAAGATTGCCAGCGACAGTTCCTCGGGCCGCGCATAGGGCGTGCCGTCCAGATCGTTGTGCAGATAATGAAACTCGACGATGCCGGTATAGCCGCCCTTTAGCAGCGACAGATACAGCCGCGCGGCGATCGCCTGCACATCCTCGGGCGACAGGGTCAGCGCAAAGAAATACATGATGTCGCGCCACGACCAGAAGCTGTCCACCGGATTGCGCCGCACTTCGGACAGTCCTGCCATCGCATATTGAAACGCATGGCTGTGCAAGTCCGTAATCCCCGGAACCACGGGCGCGTCGTACACCGGCAAACCCTCGGGGTTGTCATCGCAGGTCAGCGCCGAAATCGTACCGTCGGGGGCGAAGTGCGCCGACAGGTTGCGCTGCCAGCCGTCCTGCGTCAGCACCAGCTTGAAATGTGCGCCTTTCATCTGTGTCATGTCTGCACCTCCTGAGGCTGGAAATCCTGCATCGCACCGATCAGTCGCACCAGCGTCCCTTTCAGCCGGTCAGCCTTGTCCGGCAGATAGGTCCACGGGCTGCGTTCGATCATATAGCAATCCTGCGCAATCTCGATTTGCAGCGCATGAACGCCCTGCGCGGGGTCACCATAATGCCGGGGGATATACCCGCCTTTGAACCGTCCATTGCGCACCACGCTGAACCCGTTTCCCTGCAACGCATCAAAGGCCGCATCCGACAGGGCACCGGCGCAGGATGCCCCTGAATTGGTTCCCAAATTCAGGTCGGGCAACCGCCCCTCGAACAAGCGCGGCACGCGGCTGCGGATCGAATGCACGTCCAGCAACAGACAGTATCCGTGCGCTGTGCGTATCCGGTCAATCTCGGCGCGCAGGGCATCATGATAGGGTGCCCAAAACGTCTCAACCCGCGCCGTGCGCGTGTCCGCATCCGGCTCAAGCCCCGCGCGGTAAAGCGGCGTGCCGTCGAAATCTATGGTCGAGATCAAACCGGTCGTCGCAGTCTCGTAAAGCGGAATATCGTCGCTTGGCCGGTTCAGATCGACCGCATAGCGCGACACCTTTGCCGCCATCAGACTGCCCCCTTCAGGCAGTACTCCCCGCACAATCCGGTCCATGTGCCAATCGGTATCGCGCAGGTCCAGCGCCTCGGGACGCATCGCATCACGCAGGGCCTCCGGCAGGTCCGTGCCTGCATGGGGCACATTCAACAAAACCGGCCCACTGCCGCAAATCTGATCGAACAGAGGCCTTTCAGAAGATTTCGACACCATACAAACCTAAACCCTTTTGGTCTTTTATATTTGAAAACCCTTATTGGCATGCAAAAATAATACGTCAAGTTGGCCTGCATCCCAGGAGAAAAAAGGAAACGATAGCTTTCATTCTAGCCTGGATTTGCCCCGCTGCGCCAAAATGGAATTGATCGTTGCCATTTTGGATCAATCAGCCTAAACGCACCTCAAATGGAAGCGATCTTTGCCAATTGAGGTGCCTCATGCCCCCTTTTCCAATCACAGATGCCAAATCCCTGGGCCTCGTCCTGCGCCAAACGCGCAAGGCGCTTGGGATCACGCAGGAAGAGCTGTCCCTGCAAACCGGAATTTCGCGCCCCACCATCCGCAGCATCGAACGGGGCAAGGAAACGGCGCATCTGGGCCTCGTCTTGCAGCTTTGCCGCGATCTGGGTGTCAGCCTCGACGCGACACAACCGGAGGGGATGGATCAGAAATGACGGTACTCGATGTCTACCTCGAAGCGGTTTCCGAGCCTGTCGGGACATTGCGGGCCACGGCTGACGGCGTCATGTCGTTTGCATACACCACCGACAGACTGCCGCATCCGATCTCGATCTCGCTGCCCCTGCGCGAAGAGCCATATGGCGACGTTGCAGCGCGCGGGTTTTTCTCCAATCTTCTGTTCGAGAACGAAATGCGCGATCAGGTCATGCAGCGCCATGGCATTTCAGAGGGCGACATCGTCGGGATGCTGTACCATCTTGGCCA